>CAZYDV010000142.1:0-14495 GCA_964646405.1 uncultured Granulosicoccaceae bacterium
TCAACCACTCAGACGGATCTTTTTCTTCGTTAAGGCGAGGACCACAGCCACCGTAAGTACCGGCTCTTTCATCGGCCGACTGCATACGCGCCATGACCTGATCCATTTCACTGGCCAGACGGTCCATCGCTTCCTGCGGTGTGAAGGCACCGGAGTTCACGTCGCCAATCTGCTGCCACCAGATTTGTGCAAGCTTCGGATAATCCGGTACGTTGACGCCGGTGGGCGACCAGCGAACGCGGTCAGGGGAGCGATAGAATTCCACCAGGCCACCTAGTTTCGGTGCACGCTCAGTGAATGATTCGTGGCGAATATCGCTGTCGCGGATGGGCGTCAGACCCACGTGGGTCTTTTTCAGCGAGACGGTCTTGGAGACCACGAACTGCGCATACAGCCAGGCCGCCTTGCGACGGTCGACCGGGGTGGACTTGAACAGCGTCCAGGAACCGGCATCCTGATAGCCCAGCTTCTGGCCTTCTACCCAGTAGGGACCTTTCGGTGACGGTGCCATTCTCCAAAGCGGATTGCCCTCGTCATCGACCGTATTGTTACCGTCTTCTTTGGAGGCAACCATCGATGCGGTAAACGCCGTGTACCAGAAGATCTGCTGCGCTACGTTACCGGTGGACAGTGCTGGCAGTGACTGATAGAAGTCATAGCTTGCCGCACCCGGTGGTGCGTACTTGCGCAGCCACTCATCCCACTTGCGAATCGCGTAGACCGCCGCCGGGCCGTTGGCAGCCCCACCGCGAGAAACCGACGCACCGACCGGATTACACGTACCGGCTTCCATGCGAATGCCCCACTCGTCTACCGGAATACCGTTGGGCAGACCCTTGCTGCCGGCGCCGGCCATCGACAACCAGGCATCGGTCATGCGCCAACCCAGATCCGGAGCACGCTTGCCGTAATCCATGTGGCCGTAAACCTGTACCCCATCGATCTCTTTTACATGGACTGAAAAGAACTCGGCAATGTCTTCATAGGCAGACCAGTTGACCGGCACACCCAGATCGTAGCCGTAGAGTTCTTTAAATTGAGCCTGCAGATCTTCGCGATCGAACCAGTCCTTGCGGAACCAGTACAGGTTGGCGAATTGCTGATCGGGCAGTTGATAGAGCTTGCCATCCGGGCCGGTGGTGAACGACTTGCCCATGAAGTCATCGACATCGAGCATCGGGTTGGTAACATCCGCGCCCTCGCCGGCCATCCAGTCAGTCAGGTTGACCGCCAGTTGCAGGCGCGAGTGGGTGCCGATCAGATCGGAGTCATTAATATAGGCATCGTACAGATTGCGCTTGGTCTGCATTTGGGTTTGCACCGCCTGCACCACCTCACCCTCACCGAGTAGCTGATGGTTGACCTTGATACCGGTGATTTCTTCAAACGCCTTGGTCAGCGTTTTCGATTCGTATTCGTGGGTTGGAATGGTCTCGGAGAGTACGTTGATCTCCATGCCGGCGAAGGGTTCCGCCGCCTTGATGAACCATTCCATCTCAGCCATCTGATCATCGGCAGATAACGTTGACGGCTGAAACTCATCGTTGATCCACTTCTCGGCCTCGGCCGGGCCGGCTGTGCCGACAGTGGAGAAGGCAAGCGCCGCCGAAGCGATCGCCAGTGCAAGTTTGGTTTTCATTTTTCCCCCGGATTGAAGAAACCAGCACGCCAAATTATCCGGTTTTTGTTCGAGTGCGCAAGTTTTTTATCATACGAACTAAATTTTTCATCAAACGAACCCAAAGTGAACATCCGGACGACACGCGCAGGCGCAACGCTCGCGAATTGTCGGTACAGCTCAGTAACCCTTTCAGTCAGTCGCCGGGGCGTCGTGAGGCCGCTGTGCAGCACACCGCGATTTGGTTATCCTGATCGATCCACTCCAATAGGGGCAGTACCATGCTCAATCCCAACGGCCGCGTCGTCATGATCTCCGGCGCCAATCGAGGCATCGGCCTTGCGATCGCAAAAACACTAGCCAATGCCGGCTACACCGTCAGCCTCGGCGCGCGACAGCCCGACAACATCGACACTGGCTCGCTCGGCCGCGATGTGATCACTCATCGCTGGGAGGCTCAGGATGCCGCCACATCCAGCCAATGGGTCGAGGCCACACTGGCAAAATTGGGTCGCATCGATGCGGTGGTGATGAACGCGGGGGTGATTTTTCCGGCCGACATCGAAACCGGATCAGAAGAGGAAATGGACACTATGTGGGAGGTGAATTTCAAAGGGCCGCTGCGACTGATCCGTGCCGCCCTGCCGGCGCTGCGTGAAGCGGGCCACGGGCGGGTGGTCAATATAGTGTCACTATCCGGTGTGAGATTGATGTCAGAGAGCAGCCTGGGTTATTCGGCGTCAAAGTTTGCATCGATGGCACTGACACACGCGATCAGGCAAAACGGTTGGGAGGCAGGAATACGGGCCACAGCGATATGCCCGGGCCTGGTGGAGACCGATATGGTTGCACACGTGAATACACCAGACGGTGAATTCAAGATCGATGCGCAAACCATCGCCGATACGACCGCCTATGCGCTGGCGTTACCCGACAGTGCATCGGTCGCCGAAATCAAGGTCAACAGTCGGCTCGAGGCGATGTTCTAGTGTATTCGTCGCGCCTGCGACTCGGCGTGGTGGCGCCGAGCACCAATACCACGCTGGAAGTCGACTGCCACGACGCCCGACCCGCCGGCGTGACGGTGCACACGGCGCGCATAGCGATTCAAAATCGCAAGATCGCCTCGGACGCCGCCTACGACGAACACGTCAAGGCCATGCGTGCCGGTATCGGCGAGGCCGTCTCGCGCGTGATGACCTGCGCACCGGACCATCTGATCATAGGTGTAGCGCTGGAGGCGTTCTGGGGCGGGATCAATGGCTCAAGGCAACTGCAGGCCGACCTGGAGGCGGAGTCGGGGGTGCCAGTCAGCCTCGGCAGCAATGCTCTGGTGCAGGCACTGGACGCACTACAGGTGAAAAGAATCTCCGTGCTGACTCCGCATATGCCGGCCGGCGATGACCAGGTGCGCGGCTGGTTGCAGGAAGCCGGTTACGAGCTATGCGCTTTCAAAGGACTGCAATGCCAATCGCCCACACTGATCGCTGAGGTCACAATCGATCAGATGCGCGCAGCGATTGCTGAATTAAATACCAATGATTGCCAGGCAATTGTTCAAGTGGGAACCAATCTGCAGTTTGCGAGATTTGCCCCGGCGGCAGAACAGATGCTCGGCAAGCCGGTTCTGGCACTGAACACTGTGATGTGCTGGCAGGCGCTTCGGCATCATGCCATCAATGACGCCATGCCCGGGCTTGGTGTATTGTTTGAGCACTATTGAAACTGAACACTGCCTTACCGACTCCCTGGCGTGCCGTCCCTGGCCATGGATGGTGCGATCCGACACCGCCTCACTCGATGGTCAAACCCTCTACACTGCGTATCCGTCGCGCTCGGCAACGCTCTCCTTTTTACTGGAGCGGCTGCGCATCCTGTGCTGCCTTCACTACGGGCCGTGGATTCCCGTGCCACGTTTACCCCTAATGCCACCGCAGTGTACGAAGACGCCCTCACCTGCTCCATCACCCAAACGCGGTATATTCGGATTGACGTGATCTGATAGACGAACTGACTGCACGAATTTACTCTGCCAAGTGTACATACCGCGCGAGGCGACGCTTGCACACGATAAACGCCGGAATCATCTTCGCTCTGCTCTACGTGCTGATGGAGTCAGCGCAGTTTGTCTATTTTGGGGCCTTGTTTCAGCAGCTCAGCCCTTTCGTATTCGGGGCGCTGGTGTTTGGCCTGACGGTACTGCTCTTTATGGGTCACACCATCCTCTTTGCGCCACAACAATTCAGGCGTGCGGTCGCGTTGCCCGGGCTTTTGCTCGCGATCAACCTGGGTGCTGTGGTCACGTTTACCTGCTATTTATTGTCGGTGCGTCTTTTAGAGCCGGCCATCACCTATACTGTATCAGCCGGCACCATGCCATTGACCGCCTGGCTTTTGTATAAGCTTGGCTTTCGCGATCACGGCAGTATGCGCAATCGCGCCGAGTCGATCGGCAATCTGCTGATTTTCACCAGCATTGTGTTTCTCACCGTGATTACGCTTGCCGGGCTATCTGGTTTTGTGCGCGGCAACTGGACGGCGGCCATCACCGGACTGTTGCTGGCAGTCACCGACGGCGTGTTTTTCACTTTAATTCTGGTGTATTCACAACGGTTGAGCCATGCCGGTATTGGCGCTGCGGCGATACTGGGTTTGCGACTGCCACTGTATGTCATCGTTACCGGCGCACTGGCAGCAGGCACCGTACAAACCTTGCCACCTCTGGTGCCACTGACGCTTGCGGTGCTGATGGGCTTTGCACTGCTGATTCCACCCTTGTACCTGCTGCAACGAGCCGCGGCTTTGCTATCTACCCTGACCCTCAGTGCGTTAACCACCCTGGGCCCTTTTTCTATTCTGGGGCTGCAATGGGTTGAAGGGCGCGTGGCCTACAGTACGGCAACGACAATTGGACTCGCGCTGTATATGGTCGGTGCAGCCACGGCGGCGATCGGATCGGTCAACGCCGAATCAAAATAGCCTGACAGGAAAGGTGTCACATCAGCTGCTGCGCACGCCAATGATGACTACCTGCGATGCTGCTTACTGATCCACCAGATCCCAAAACACGCTGACCAGCGGATTGGCAAGATTTCGCTTTAGTGTGAAAAGCCCAAGATTGTAAGGTTCCAGAGTGGGTTTAACCTCGAGCTCGCGAATGCGATCGGCCAACGGGCTGTTATCGATGACAATCTGCGGTACCACGCCGATGCCAAGGCCAAGACTGACCATACTGACAATAGCCTCGTTACCGGCAACTTGCGCGTAGATGTAAGGCGCGACACCCATTGCACGAAACCAATCGTTGACGCGACTGCGCGCGATGCCGCTTTCGGCAAGAATCATTGGCACCTGGGACCACTGCTGTGGTTTGCGCGGAATCTGCAGATCGCTCGACTCGCCGGGGGCGATGAACAACAACGGCGACATTCTGATTGAGCGGAATACCACGCTGCGGGGTACTGAGCGCGGCAAGGCGGCGATCGCGATTTCTTCCTCGGCTGCCACGATCCGTCTGATGGCATGTTCCGGATCGCCGGTGTGCAGTTTGATCTCAATACCCGGGTGATCGGGTCGCAGTCGGTTGAGCAGATCAAACAGGATGCTGTAGCTCGCGGTGACTGAACAGTAGAGACTGATTTCGCCCTGCAGTTGATCGCTGTCGTCTGCCAGGTCGTTGCACAACTGCCGCCACTGGCGCGTCGCCTCGCGGGCATAGTGCTGAAATTTCACGCCTTTCGCGGTCAGTCGAACCGAGCGGTTATCGCGCTGAAAGAGCGCGGCACCGCTGGCCTCTTCCAGTTGCCGGATATTGCGTGACAGCGCCGAGATGCTGATATTGCAGGCCATGCTGGCGCGACCAAAGTGCAGATGCTCTGCCAGCGCAAGGAAGTGGTTCAGGGCTCGAATGTTCACGGGGTAAGCCTGTTCTTTATTGCAGAATACGGCACACCATGTTGCATATATTTCAATTTACGACACATTGCAAATGGGATAGGATGCGTGATATTCGTCAGTCCGCCCGCGGGCTTCCCTCTCCGAACAGCAAACGATCACCATGGCAAACAACTACTTCAACACTCTGTCGCTGCGCGAGCAGCTGGAACAGCTGGGCAAGTGTCGCTTCATGCACCTGGATGAATTCACTGACGGCGTGGCCGCGCTGAAGGGCAAGAAGATGGTGGTCATCGGCTGCGGCGCGCAGGGCCTGAACCAGGGCCTGAACCTGCGCGACAGCGGGCTGGATGTGTCCTATACGCTGCGCGCTGAGGCGATCAGTGAAAAGCGCCAGTCGTGGAAGAACGCCACAGAGAACGGCTTTACGGTCGGCACCTACGAAGAGCTGATTCCAACCGCTGACGTGGTCCTGAACCTCACACCAGACAAACAGCACACCGCGGTGGTCAATTCGGTGATGCCGCTGATGAAAAAAGGCGCCTGCCTGTCGTACTCGCACGGTTTCAACATCGTTGAGGAAGGCATGCAGGTTCGCGACGATATCACCGTCATCATGGTGGCACCGAAATGCCCGGGTTCCGAAGTTCGCGCCGAATACGTGCGTGGCTTTGGCGTACCCACACTGATTGCGGTGCACGAAAACAATGACCCGAATGGCGAGGGACTGGCGCTGGCGAAGGCCTATGCCGTGGGCACAGGCGGCCACAAAGCCGGTGTATTGATGTCGTCATTCATCGCCGAGGTAAAATCGGATCTGATGGGCGAGCAGACCATCCTGTGCGGCATGCTGCAAACAGGCTCGCTGCTGTGCTTTGACAAGATGATCGAGGAAGGCGTCGAGCCTGGCTATGCATCGAAGCTGATCCAGTACGGCTGGGAGACGGTCACCGAGGCACTGAAATACGGTGGCGTCACCAATATGATGGATCGCCTGTCCAACCCGGCCAAAATCAAAGCGTTTGACCTGGCTGAAGAAATGAAAGACATCATGCGTCCACTGTATAACAAGCACCAGGACGACATCATGACCGGTAAATTCTCCGCCACCATGATGGCCGACTGGGCCAACGATGATAAAGAACTGTTGGGCTGGCGCGCTGATACCGCAGAGACTGCGTACGAAAAAACTCCAGCCGGTGATGTGGACATCTCTGAGCAGGAGTATTTTGACAATGGCATTCTGATGGTGGCGATGGTCAAAGCGGGTGTCGAACTCGCATTCGAAACCATGACATCGGCCGGCATCATCGCCGACTCCGCCTACTACGAATCGCTGCACGAAACACCCTTGATTGCCAACACCATTGCACGTAAAAAGCTCTACGAAATGAATTCAACCATTTCAGATACCGCCGAGTACGGCTGTTATCTCTACAACCACGCCTGCGTACCATTGTTGGGTGACTTCATGAAAGGCATCAAGAAAGATGTGATCGGTGGCGGACTACAACTGAATGACACCGGCGTCGACAACGCACGCCTGATTGAAGTTAACGAGGCGATTCGCAGCCACCCGGTTGAAGCTATTGGCGCCACCCTGCGCGGCCACATGTCAGATATGAAAAAGATCGTTTAGAGACGACTCAACGCAGTACAGGAACTGAAGGCCGGGCTCTCCCGGCCTTTTTTTACCCCGTTCAAAACCGTCTACAGAACGCGCCATGTCCCTTCTCTCTATCAATCTGAAGAATCTGAACGTTGAGTTCGACAATGGATTTCGCTGCGAGCAGATCAACTGGCAGGTCAAATCGGGTCAGCACTGGCTGATCTGTGGCGGCAACGGTGCTGGAAAGTCAGCAGTTGCCGCGTTGTTGGCCGGCGCCGGCGAGATCGATGGCGGCATCATCACCGGTGTGCCATCGCGGGTAGGTGAAGTTTCCTTTCAGGCGCAGTCAGAACTGATTGCGGCCGAGCGGCGCAAGGACGATGCCGACATCATGGATGTGATTTCAGAAGGCACGCCGGTAGCTGAAATCATTGCTGCGGTTTGTCAGGATCAAGAGCTTGCCGATCAATTGTGCGACCAGTTCGGCCTGACGCCGCTACTGGATCGAGCATTCAGAAAACTCTCCACCGGCGAGACGCGCAAGGTGATGCTGATTCGCGCGCTGACCAGTCAGCCCGAACTGTTGATTCTGGATGAGCCCTTCGAAGGGCTGGATGCGGCGAGCCTGACCGCACTGCAGCAACAGCTGATCGACGTTGCGGCACACACACCAATGGTGATCGTGCTGAACCGCCTGGATCAATGTCCGAGATTCATCACCGACGTGGCACTGGTGACCGATGGCACCATTACGCGGCAGATCGATCGCAGTGACGATGAAGCCTGGCAGCAGCTACAGCAACTGATGCACCTCAAAACCAGCGATCTGACACTGCCACCGACGGATCCGAACGAGACATTGCCGACACTCGACCCGACTCAGCCATTGGTACAGTTAAAAAAGGCGACCATCAAATACACCGATACCGTTATTTTCGATCAACTGGACTGGACGATTAATCGTGGCGAACACTGGCAGCTCACCGGGCCCAACGGCAGCGGTAAAACCGCGCTGTTGTCTCTGATCACCGGTGATCATCCGCAGTGTTACGTCAACGATATCTTCGTGTTTGGATTTCAGCGCGGCAGCGGTGAGAGCATCTGGCAGATCAAGCAGTTCATCGGCTATGTGTCGACCGCACTACAGTGGGAGTACACCGTTGGCACCAGCCTGCGCAATGTGATTATCTCCGGCTTTTACGACAGCATCGGTCTGTATAGCAAATACACCGATGAACAGCGCGACATCGCCGATCAATGGCTGGAGGTGTTGGGTATGCGCGATCGCGCCGATCAACCGTTTAACAGTCAGTCTTATGGTGATCAGCGCCTGCTGCTGATTGCCCGCGCAATGGTAAAGCATCCACCGCTCTTGATCCTGGATGAGCCCTGCCTGGGGCTCGACGATATGAATCGGCAACTGGTGTTGTCACTGATCGAGATCATTTGCGCCAGAAGTGAATCGACGGTGTTGTACGTGAACCACCACGCCGAAGACAAGATCGCCGGCGTCGATCACCATTTGTCACTGGATCGCTGACTTGACCTATCGACTGTTGCCTGACTCGCCGACAAAATCGCCTTGATTCACGCCATCTGCCGCACTTTGCGCTGAACGACACTAACGATTTATTCGTCTGCCGTATCAGGCAATGGCCTGATCATTTGCAGAATCGATATAGGCCTTGCGCGTGCGATCAATGTGTAGGGCCAACAACTCGCGGATAGTTGACTGCTGCCCTTTTCGCACCGCAGCGGCGATCTGCTTGTGCTCCGTGCTGGACAACTGCGTGTGCCCCGGCAGCCGCGACAGATGGGTGCGAAGCGCCGCTATCTTGCCGACATAGCGATCGTAACTCGCGCTGAGGTAATCATTCTCACAATGGCGGAATATCGCCTGATGAAACTGACCATCCAGCTCCAGATACCGGCTGGTCTGCCGGCTCGCCTGCGCTTTGACCATCCTGCCAACGATGGCGTCCATGTCGTTGGCCAGATTGATGCGGTTGCGGGCCAGTGCAAGTTCAAATGCGGCGTTTTCAATGGCCAGACGAAAGTCGCAGATCTGCCCCACTTCGTCAGCGCTGAGTGAGAAAACCCGCGCGACTTTCTGCGGTTCGATGCAGACCAGCCCCTCGTCGCGCAATTGTGCCAACGCCTCGCGAACGGGGGACTTCGACACGCCGAGTTGTTCAGAGATTTGCCGCTCAGACAAACTCTGCCCCATTTTTAAGCGACCACTGACAATCGCACTCCGCAGGTGATCAAGCGCGAGTTGCCGCAGTGACTTGGGACGCTCAAGGGTCATGGTTGCAGCCTCATGGCAGGTATCACAGCCGCTATGATATCTGATACCATGTCGATTGCAATCTGATATCTCAGATACCAAAATTCAAACAGCAGAAGGCCACATAGTGTCAACAGCCAGAACCGCCATCGTCACCGGTGGCACCCGCGGGATCGGCGGTGCAATATCACGCGTGTTGGCGGCGGCCGGCTGGCAAGTCATCGCAGCGACTGTCTCGCAGGCAGAGATCGATGCGTTTGAAGGGCCTGCCAACATTGAATTACATAGGCTGGACGTAACCGACGATGCCTCGGTGGGTGAGCTCTTTGGCAACACGCAGGATCTCCACGGCCTGGTGAACTGTGCCGGCATTTTGAAACGTGACGACGAATATGATGTTGCGATCTTTCAGCAAGTCATCGATGTCAACCTCACCGGCACCATGCGCTGCTGCCTCGCGGCTCAGCCCTTGCTCGCCAGCGGTGGCGGTTCGATCGTCAATATGGCATCCATGCTCAGTACCTTTGGTGGGCCGCTGGTGCCGGCTTATTCGGCATCTAAAGGTGGCGTGTCGCAACTGACCAAAGCACTGGCGGGCAAGTGGGCCGCGGACAATGTCCGGGTCAACGCCGTTGCACCCGGCTGGATTGAAACCGAAATGACACAGGGCCTGCGCGACGCCACCGCGCGCAGCGACGCCATTCTAAGCCGTACGCCGATGAACCGTTGGGGCAAGGCCGAAGAGGTGGGTGCACTGGTCAAGTGGTTGTTATCCGATGAAGCAAGCTTTGTCACTGGCGCTGTCTACCCGGTAGATGGCGGATATCTCACATCCTGAAGAACAGCAAATGGCAACAGACAAAAAGTATGACGCGCGCACACCCTATCAGCTACCTTTTCCGGCAGAAGCACTGACCGAAATCGTCGTGCCCAATGCGATCCCGGAAGACGAGCGGCTCTGGGTACCACAGGCAGAAAACGTCTGGTTTCGGCCGTTGTGCCTGAATCGCTCGCAGGGCTATTGGATGAATCTGCTGAAAGTGAAAAAGGCAGGCGTGCTGTCACGCCATCGCCACCCACAGGGCGTGCATGGTTTTGTACTCAAGGGGCGCTGGCATTATCTGGAACACGACTGGGTGGCGGAGACCGGTTCCTACGTCTACGAACCACCGGGTGAAACACACACGCTGGTGGTACCCGAAGGCGTCGATGAAATGATCACGTTTTTCCAGGTCAACGGCGTGATGTGCTATGTCGATCCCTGGGGTGAAGTGCTGGGCTACGAAGACGTGTTTACCAAAATCGATCTGTGTAAAAAGCACTTTGCAGAGGTTGGACTGGGCGAGGACTACGTCGAGCAATTTGTTCGGTAACGGGCTGGTCTTGCACCAGGCGCCGGGCGACAGATCAAATCATCGACGCGACCTGATTGTCTCCAGTCGGTCGAAGAGGTCGACACCGAATTGGCGAAACAGGTAAATCATGTCGACAAACACCCAGTTCTCGACATAGACCTCACCCTCGCGTTTCCACCAGTCCAGCCCGTTGAATTGAATCTGCCGGTCGGTTGCCGGCACATCCAGATAGGGGCCAGTGTGTGTGGCGATGACTCCGGCCCAGCCAGGCGCGGCGCTATAGGCGCCCTCGGCAATCAACGCATCGAGATTCTGCACCGAGCGATCCGGGTAGGCGATCAGCCAGGGCGCCTGGTGCAGTGATTCAAATTCCTCAAAACTCATACAGGCACCGATGCCACCAGGGCCGTACCATTTCACATCCGGGTGAAAGAAATCCGCCATGCCCATGCTGGCCAGATCTGACTGATCAAAGCCATTGAGCCCATCGAAGATAAACCGCCGAATATGCTCAAGGCTGTAGCGGGTTGTCTCTGCGTCTTGTTTGTCATGTAACAGGCCATCGGCAGCCGCTGGTGGCGGATAGAGGTGATCACGCCCTTTGGCAGGCGGCAATACCTGAAAGCCGGCCTGTTGCATGAGATCGATCAGATCGATCAGAAAATAGACTTCAACGATCTTGTTGCCTTCAATGCGGCAGAACTCGCCCCAACGGATATTAACCTGTCTGCCATTGGCCGGTATCGACAGATAATCATTGGTGAACGTGGCTTTCAAATAGCCGGTGCCACTGACCCATCGGTGACCGTCCTTGGTGAAATCACCGTCTATGCGGCCATTTGACTGTCCGCCCATGAAGAGATGGGTCTGGCGGACAAGGTCTGGAAACGAGGCCAGCAGCGGCTGCCAGAATTGCTCGACAAAGGCCGTGGGGCCCGATAAATCTCCTATCGGATCAGGGCCGTGCCATGCTATGGAATCGGCCAGATAATGCTCAGCAACCTCGCCTGCGTCATTGCGGCCAGCGGTTTCAAGTGCTTGCCAAAAGTGCCAGACGAGCTGCTTATTGGTCCGATTTACATCAGTGTTTGAGACGGGCACTACCCTCTCCGGTTTGAAAAGCCCGCTTCAATGCAGTTGAACCGGTAGCTGATGGTTATTGCAGACGTGAGGTGTCACCGGACAACCAGCCCAGAGGATCGTCGCGATCGACGCCATCCATGAACGGTACGTTGCGTTCGCGATGGGTGATCTGGTAGACGAGCCCAATCCAGTTACCCACCACGGCCTCACCGCTGTCGTGCCAGGTGTTGTGCAGCCGATCGCGGATTAAATGTTCCGGAAAAGGTGGTGGCGCGTCAGCCGCTTGTCTGGCTGCCATCACTCGCCCCTGATACTCGCTTAGCAGCGCCTGAGTAAAGGTATCAAAATAGTGCGCCGGGAATGGCGGATAGCGATCACTCTTGTGATCGATGTAGAGCCCGACATCGCGCTTGTATTCTTTCATCAGGCTGATGGCGTCGTATTCGGGGTGCCCCTGAAACAATACAGTGCGAAAACCATCGGCGCTGACGGCCAGTTGCACACCGGATACCTTGCCCTGAATCAGGACGTGTAGACCGGCGCGTTCGAATTGCTCGGGATAAACTTCATTGAAACGTGAATGCGGGACAAACAGCCGGGTATTGGTATCTCTAATTAAGGGGTGATCGGCGCGCACGACTTGATGTTCAAACACCCCCCAGCGTTTGCTCGGCAGCCCCTCGCGTCTCTCCCCATAGCGTGCCTGCAACAGTGCGTGTGACGCGAGACACGAACACAAGGTGGAGGTGACGTTGTCGTCGGCCCAGTCGAAGACCTCGCACAGTTGATCCCAAAAAATTTCTTTCGATAAATTGGATTCAGTGACATTGGCGCCACTGATGATCAACGCATCCAGCCCGCTTTGCCGAATCGACTCAAACGACTCGTAATATTGATCGATATGCGCTTGTGCGGCAGTACCGCGCGGGATCACATCGAGCGTGAACGGATGCATATAAAACTGGGAAATCGGGTTGCTGGATCCAACGAGCCTGAAGAATTGCCGCTCGGTTGCCGCCAGTGCGGCATCCGGCATCATGTTCAAAAGCCCTATGTGCAGCCCACGAATGTCCTGCGCCTGCGCGCGCTCAGGCGACAGCACGCGCTGCCCCTCAGCGCGAAGGCGTTCGAAGGTCGGCAGGTTCTTGTGCGCAACGAGTGGCATGGTCTAATCCAGTGCTGTGCCAATTAACTCAAGAAATTCATCGCAATCATTTACCTGAAAGGCATCCCGTGCTGCGATAGTGTACCCGTAGTTTTCAGCAATGGCCGTGTAGCGAGGCACTCGGGCGCGGAACAACTGCGGAAAAACCCAGCGCACGAAGTCGGCAGGGTCAATTTGAGTGGTGAATTCAAGCGCACGAGCCGCCATGTAATCGGTTAGCTGCTGATCCAGAAACGGTTCTCGGTAATACAACGGTTTCGGATCGTTAGCGGCGCGCTCTATCAGGAATTTTTCGTCATCCGGGTTGGCTTCGATGTAGATCATCAGCGTGTCGCGAGCGACCTGTTCGAGTACGTGTTGATCGTCAATCTCACAAAAACTCCCGCTGGTATCGTTCAGAAAGTGATCGTAGCCATAGATGCTGCCCGCTTTGTCGACAAAGTCCGCGACATCGAGCGTGGCCAGTATTTCCGCATCCAGATGCAAGCGCTGGCGCCGCTTGAACTCGTCAAGCGCCAGTCCGCCCTGCTCCGGATTGCCCAACATACCGAGGAAGGTCGACAGCGGCTTTAAGTTATCGACCGTGATGTTATTACTGATGTAGATAGAGTCTGAGCGCAGCAAGTCGCGAAGAAACGGCACCTGCATCGCCTGTACTTTGATGTTGTCGAGGATCGGCTCATCCAGATAGCGCGTGCCAATGCGATAATCGACCGAATAGTGGAACCAGTCATCGCAGCGCAGCATGTTGGCGAGCCGGGTCTTGCCTACCCCTGACATCCCCAACAAGGTGACGCGCTTGCGCGGCCACGCGAGGAATTCATCGCGCGTCATTCGCATGAAGTGATGCTCTCGTTCTACCGATTGGAAGGATGCGCGGTCAGCTTAACACTGATGCATCCGGTGGATCACGTGTCGATGTCTGGCAGGGCCTGGTAGTCCCTGACGACGCGCTGCCCAATTGTAGCCTTAGCCGCGGGCTGCATGTGATTCTATCGGGGACAATGACTGTCCGCAGGACGATGGTCAGCAGGCATTGCCCTGCGATGCCAACGCGGCATCCACCAGGGAGAGCACACGTTACCCGCGTGAACCAAAGCGTGACTCCCGACCTCTGCATGCGGTCTCGCAAGCCAGCTATAATAGCGTGCTGCCGGCAATTCCCGGTCGATCAGAAAGGCTTTCGCATCACTACCCAACCAGATTCGGCGGCACGCGCTGGCGACAACCCGCTCAAGGGGCTGTTGTACATGTTGCTCGCCGTGTTGTTGTTTCCATTCATGAATGCGATGGTCAAGGTGCTGCGCGATGACTTTGATCCGGCGATGATCATCTGGGCCCGGTACGTCTCGCATTTCCTGCTGATGGTGCTGTTGTTCCTGCCGTGGCATGGCTGGTCGCTGTTTCACAGTGAGCACCCGCGCATCCAGATCGGCAGATCACTGTTGCTGCTGATCGCGACCGTCTGTTATTTCACGGCATTG
>CAZYDV010000143.1:0-14488 GCA_964646405.1 uncultured Granulosicoccaceae bacterium
CGCCGCAATCATTTTTGATCTGCTAAACGGCGGCGACAAACACTGGCAACACAATCCCTATCGCGCGCTTGGCGAGGCGGCGCTCAATGCTTGCGCACAAGACTTTACGCTTGGCACGTCAGGTGCCGGTACTGGTGCGACTACAGCGGATCTCAAAGGGGGTCTTGGCTCAGCGTCGCTGGTGCTGGATAATGGTGTCACAGTGGCGGCACTGGTGGTGGTCAATGCGCGCGGTGGTGTGGTGACGCCGGGCAGTGGCCATTTCTGGGCGGCGCCTTTCGAATTGAATAGCGAATTTGGCGGTGCCGGTATCAGGGTGGATCCTGATCCGCTGGCGATCGCGACCGCCCAAACGACAGGCGGTGACGCTCGCGCCAATACCACGATTGCGGTGATCGCCACCGATCTGGCGATGAGCAAGGCGCAGGCTCAACGCATGGCCGTCGCCGCACACGATGGTCTTGCACGGTCAATTCTGCCATCTCACACCCCGTTCGATGGTGACCTTATCTTTGCCCTGTCGACTGGAAAAAAACCGATCCTGGATCCGGTTGCCGAGCAGGCACTGCTCGGCCACGCGGCGTCCTTGTGCCTCGCGCGTGCCGTCGCGCGAGGGGTCTATCTGGCCACAGCTGCCAGCGCCGACACGCTACCCACCTGGGCTGCGCGCTGGGGCTGACGGATCGGGTCGTGACAACGCGATTTAGACGCCTTGCCAGTTGGGGGCACGCTTTTCGGCGAATGCCGTAGCGCCTTCCACACCGTCTTTGCTATTGAAGACGATATCGACCTGAGCCTGCTGGTACTGCCAGAATTCAGCTTCGGTGCGGCCCTGCATTTCACGCAAAAGCTCTTTGGAGGCAATCAGCCCCAGTGGTGCGTTTTTCGCCACGGCAGCGGCGAGTTCGAGTGCGGCGTTCAATGCCTCACCTTTTTCTGTGACTTCGGCGATCATGCCATACTCAAGCGCTTGCTCCGCTGTGATTGGCTTGGCCGTCAGTGCCATCTTCATCGCCACCGGGTAGGGCACCACACGCGGTAGTCTGAGCAGCGCACCGGCCCCGGCGAACAGGCCGACGCTGACTTCCGGGATGCCGAATTTTGCTCCGCTCGATGCGACGATCAGGTCGGTCGAGAGTGCCAGTTCCAGACCACCGGCGAGTGCGAAACCCTCGATCGCAGAAATGATCGGCTTTTTCGGCAGGCGTTCTGTGATACCGCCAAAACCACGCCCATCCACGTTGGGCATGCCCGTGTCGACGAAAGCCTTCAGGTCCATGCCGGCACAAAAGCCGCGGCCGTTGCCGGTCAAAACGCCAACCGATAAGTCCTTGTTGTTGTCGAGCTCATCAGTGGCGGCAGCCAGTTGCTCGGCGAGTGCCATATTGACCGCATTCATCGCATCGGGGCGATTCAGCGTAATGATCATCACGCGATCGCGAATTTCTGTCAGTACCTCGTTTGCCACGGTCAGCTCCTCGGCTAGAAAAATCAGTGAATGGATAGTGCAATGACGGCGCGAAATATAGCATGTTGATGCCGCTGCCATTCAGCAGGTAGTCAATCCAGCAGTTGTGACAGCGCGACCAGCGCGATGCTGCACCAGATAAAAAGCAGGATTGAAAAGCGACCGTTCCAGTGCCATGACAGGGTTCGACCGTCAATGCCGGTAATGCGCCCGAGTATTAGCGGCACGCCGCCAAACGGTGATGCGGTCAGATTCAAGCCCCAGCCCCACAGCAGGGCGCAGGCGATCAGATCGGGGTTGAGCTGGCCCGCCGGCAGCGCCGACAACAAACTGCCCAGGAAAGTCACGGTCATGATCGAGGGCAGGGCAAAGTTGGAGGCGATCGGGATCAACGCCATCAACAGCACGTAGAGCAGTGGGTTCGCCGTGTTCAGAATGGGCAGTCCGCGGGCTAGCTGCTGCGGATCGGCGAGTGCTGCGACGACGATGCCCAGATACCCCGCCGCCGCCAGTGTCACCGCCTCAGGCGTACCGGCTGGCACGGTTTGGAAAGCGATCGTCCGCAGCCGCTCGTGCACCGATCTGACCGTCGCCCTGGCACCGCAGCGCTGCACCAGGATCCATGTTAGCGTCACCAACGGGCTCACCAGCATCAGTGCGACAACAACTTTGACCTGATTGAGCTGGCTGATGACTACCGACGCACCGAACAGGCTGATACATACCAGCAGCAGGCGACTGGCTGCGATGCGCGGAAACGGCGAATGGGCTGTTGTAGTGATCCCGGCGTTCAATTGTGCCAGTTCCTGGCGTGCCAGTGCACCGGTGTTGCGATCGAGTCCCCAGCCGATCACAAACGAGCCGAGATTGGCGCTTAAAAATCCACACAGGCACACCACCCACAGACGGGCGTCAGTGACGACGCTCAGCGTAATGGCCATGCTGACGGTGGCAGGCGACCAGCAGATCGTCCATGAAAAACCGCGCACCAGCGCTGACAACTGGCGCCGCTCTCGCCATTGCGCGAGCGCAGCATTGTCGTGTGCATCGGCGCGAGCGCCACGTTGAATCAGCGGCCCCAGCAGGGTGAGTGCGCCGAAATTCAGGAACATGCCCAGCATTTGCGAGCCCGAATGAATCGCCAGATACCGCTTGCCAGGCGGTCGACTGGTCAGGTAGCGCCCGAGGGCGCCGACCGAGCGTGAGGTCGCCGCCGCGTCGCGCAGCAAAGCCTGCAACACCATAAAAGCAGTCAGAAAGGCGGCCTGGGTGGCGCCACTTGCCATCAATTGCCAGGGATCGCCATGGCGCGTGAATGCAACGGCACTCGTTGCCGCGCACATGCCGAGCAGTAGACGTTCGCGCAGCCCGAGTTGCGAGGCGACGATTACAAGAAATAGCAACAACACAGCCGCTGAGGCGAGCCCGGCGGCGTCGCTGTGGCCGTGCAGGCGCAGCAGTTGCAGCGCTGCCAGTGATAACAGGGTTGCCGACAGCCATCGCGACCGTGCGTCTGGTGAGTTTTCGCTGGATTCCAGTGGCTGTAGCCTTGGTGGCGGTGGGGTTGTCGGTCTACTGGCCGCTGCCAAGTGCCGCGCTGATTTGTTGCTGGGATAATCCGGCCTCGGCAAGCACCTGCTCGCTGTCCGCCCCCATCGCGGGCGGTGCACGGCGGATCGGCAGAGATTGTCCGTCCAGTCGCCACGGGGGCTCGGGCATTACCATGCGGCCGTTGACGGGATGATCGATGGTCTGAAAAAAGTCACTGGCCAGCAGTTGTGGATCGTGTTGAAGATCTTCCAGCGTGCTGACTTTGCCAGCCGGGATTTGCGCGGTATCCAGTGCGGCCAGCCACTCGGCACTGGTTCGAGTGCGCAGCAAATCGGCGGCTATTACATAGAGTGCATCGATGTGTTTTGCTCGATCGAAGAGCCTGGCAAAGCGCTGATCGGCCGCGTGTTGATGCTGTTCGGTGAGTTGCCAGAAGCTCTGCCACTGACGATCAGTGTAAGCCAGCATGCAGATGTATCCATCGAGTGTGCGGTGGGGTTTGCGCTGTCGCGACAATACGCGAGTGTAGCCAGGCTCGCCAATCGGTGGGTCAAACATCAGGCCCTGCTGGTGCTCGACCAGATTGAAGCTCACCATCGACTCGAACATGGTGCTCTCGACAGCGACACCCTGGCCGTTGCGCAGGCGCTTGATATAGGCGCCTAGAATGCCGTTGGCCGCGATGACTGCTGCGCACTTGTCAGCCAGTGCGGACGGGATCAGCTGCGGTGCTCCGTCGCGACGGGCAAACAGATCGGCGAGACCCGCCTCGCCCTGAATCACGTCGTCGTAGGCCGGGCGTCCGGCGTAGGGGCCGCCTTCGCGGTAGCCGTAGAGGCCTGCGTAGACAATCCCCGGTTGTCGTGCCATGACCGCCGCCGGTCCGAATCCCAGTGCATCGATCTTCTGTGGCCGCATGTTGTGGACCAGTATGTCGGTGTTGTCGATCAGCGTCCAAAGCGCCGTTTTTGCCGCCTCGCGCTTGAGATCGAGCACCAGGCTGCGCTTGTTGCGATTGATGCCCAGATAGATTGCCCCCATATTCGATTGTCGGGCAGTACCAATTTGGCGCACCGGGTCGCCGGCGGGGGATTCAATCTTGATAACATCGGCACCCAGGTCGCCCAGAATCTGCGTGGTGTAGGGGCCGAACAATGTCGTGGTCAGGTCGAGTACGCGGACGTCTTGAAGCGGTGTCTCGGGCATGGTGATAGGCAATGTCGTTCGCTGGGATGAGCTTGCGGTATTCGCGGGTACTTTGGCATGGCGACTGGCTATACAATAGCAAAGCGCGAAGTCGTCAGTTCGGCGGCATCGCGGCTTGTGTGCATGAGTATACGAGAAAGTAGCGTCGGGCCAGGCTGCAACTCTTTGGCTGCCGCTGTGGTCGAACGTTGAATTTCGGAGCGAGCGAAGTCGTTCCGTTGCGCGTAATGCTGTATCAACCAGTCAGGGAGCCATCGCATGCGACTGGCCATCATCAGCGGCCGTTCCGGTTCAGGTAAGACCACTGCTCTGCGCGAGCTGGAAGATGCCGGTTACTACTGCATCGACAATCTGCCGGCCGGTCTGCTGCCGGAAGTGCTGAAGCAGACGCTGGCGGCGCAATCTGCCGATTATGAGCGCCTGGCTGTGTGCATCGATGCGCGCAACGCCTCTGCCGATCTCAAACGCTTTGCCGAAATGATGGAAGAGATTCCGCCAGAGGTACAGACCGAGGTCATCTACCTGGATGCCAAACGCGACGAATTGATCAAACGATTCAGCGAAACACGTCGCAAGCATCCGCTCAGCAGTCGCTACGTGGCATTGCAGGAGGCCCTCGAAGCGGAAAAGGAATTGCTCGCACCGATTGCTAATGGGGCCACCCTGACAATCGGAACCAGCAAAATAAATATCTACGAGCTGCGTGAAATCATTCGTCAGCGCGTACTGGGTGACGAGAAACGATCCATGGCGATTCTAATCGAGTCGTTTGGGTTTAAGGGCGGAGTGCCTGGAGATGCCGATATCGTGTTTGACGTACGTTGTTTGCCAAACCCGTACTGGAGTGTTGAGTTGCGTGGCAAGACCGGGCTTGATCGCGAAGTGCAGGAATTCTTGCAAGAGCAGGAGATGGTCAACGATATGTACCTGGACATCCGCGCCTACCTTGAAAAGTGGTTGCCCAAATTCAGCGAGAACAAACGCAGCTACATCACGGTTGGCATCGGTTGTACCGGTGGTCAACATCGTTCGGTCTATCTGACCGAACGCTTGCTGCGACACTTTTCCTCAGTTTTTGATAACGTCCAAGTTCGGCATCGTGAACTGCGAATAACCCCTGAGGTCGATTGATCATCGAGGATGTTTAATCGCAACGAACGATGTGCCAAATCTTTGGTGCAGGGCTGTCACGCCTATACGCACATTGATGGTGTGTGGCGGCGGGTGTAACCGGCGGCGTTAGTATCGTCACACATCTGATGTGACTGCTTAAGCAAACCACCCCGGATTGTCATTGGTTCACATTTGGTGTATCCAACTGTGCGGATAGTCGCCACCGGCCACAGTTTCCCGCAGCTTGCATGAAGGTCACTGCCGGCACGACCGATAGCGCAATCAGTAGTCGATAGTTCTATGGGTTCACTCGGGCCACTTCGTTAGTGTTTGACACTGAAACGCATCAGTTTTTCAAGCGCTGATTGAGATTGGTACGAGTGGGTGGCAACTGCTTGCAGCTTGCCCGGGTAATTGAAATTGTAGTGGGTAGTGTGCAGATGTTTAGAAGTTGCAGTCATCCTCTGTTGATGTTTGCGGGAGGATTTGTGTTGTTGGTGGGCGCAAGCTCCCCCTTTCTATCAATACTTGCCCCGTTGGGCTCTTTAGATGTGCTCGCGATGACGGCACTCGTGTGCAGTTTCGCGTTGTTGTTTTCGTGTTTGCCGTTGTTGATTGCGGTACTGACGATCTCTGCGATGGTTTTGTCGATTGTGTGTTTCAACATCGGCAGTGGCATCTACTATGATCATCAGCAAGACTACTTGCCCTTCGCTTATCTATACCTGCTACCCGAGGCCTATGCCGCATGGCAGGCCATGAGTTGGGTGGAACAACTGGCGATTCTTGGGAGTGGTTCGATGCTGGCTGTGGTCGTTTCGGTGCTGACACTGCTGGTGCAACAAGTAACCGTCAGGCGTCGAATGGCAACGTGTTGTGCGATGCTCGGCTTTGTCGTACTGTCGCACTTGTTGCATACCCAGCTAGCATCTTTTCAGCATAGCCGTACAGTCCTCGAGAACCAGCCGCTGGGCTATCTGCTGCGCACGAGTGGCTATTTACCTTTCGTCAAATTCGACTTCGAACACACGCTCGCCAGAGAACGGCAGGCAATTGTTGCAAGGCTTCGCGGTGGTGGCGTCATTCGACTGCCAGCCAGATTTGCCGCAGCCCGTTCCCAGATGTTGAAAACACCGCGCTTTGCCGCCGCCATCGGGGCAAAAACTTCAACGCAGACGCGGGAGACAACGTTGGACTCGGTAGCGCGTGAGTATCCCGGATACAACGTGATTGTGATCATCATGGAGAGTGTGCGTGCGAGTGAATCTGGCTTGTATGGTGCCAGTGTGAGCGCTACCCCCTTTCTGGATTCTCTCGCGAGCACGAGCCTTGTCGCCAGGCAGTTCTACGCCACCGATGGTTTTACCGCCAAATCTGAGCATGCGATCAACTGCAGCCTGATCGACTTTATGAAAGGTCGCCCGACGTCTGTTCGCAACATTGATTTGCCGTACGATTGCCTGCCTGGTTTGCTGGTACAACGGGGTTACGAGACGCACTGGTTTCATGGCAATACCAGTGAGTTCTATAACCGGGCACAGTATCTACCAAAACTCGGGTATCAGCACATACATTCGAGCGACGAACTCGATCCGTACGGCACCGCGCCGAAGCTGGGGTGGGGAATCGCAGATCCTGTACTGTTTGATATGGCGCTGGATAGACTTGAACGGGCGCAATCGCCGTTTCTTGCCACGATACTGACGGTCTCGAACCATTTGCCATTCGACTATAGCTGGGGAATTGATTTTCCAAAGCATCTGCAATCAGATGCGGGGTACTTTCAACGCTACCGCCGGGGGATCTATTACACCGATCAGGCGCTGAAACGCTTTTTTGATCGTTTCAAGCACTCCCGCCTGGCGCACGATACCGTGCTGGTGGTGACTGGTGATCACGGAATCTGGACCTTTGCCAGCGACGGTGATTCCGAACAGGTCAGCTCATCGGATGCATCGATTTCCAAGAGTGAACAATACTATCGCCAGCCGCTACTCATTCACACACCGGATTCTCGCACCGGCTATCTGGCGGATCGTCAGCACAGCCACCTCGATGTAGCCCCCACGATATTGGCGCTGCTGGATCTGCCGGTACCAGACAGCTTTATGGGGTTGTCCATGCTGTCAACGCAGGTCCGACAACGCGTGATCTACCTGTCAAGTACGGTCGGGCTATCGATGAGAAAGGCCGATCTAGCGTGCATACCGAGTGTGCAGTGTGAAAACAAGGTGGCTTGCCATCGTGATGTCGATGCGGCAAACCCTGAAGTCCAGTGTTATCGTCATCGTCCCGGTCAGGACCTGTTGCTCGACCCGACGGGTGAGCCTGTCAGCCTCAGCGTATCTGAGTATCTGACCGAAAGAGCCCTCTTCGATTATGGCCAGATTGTGTTGCAGACAGGTCATGTGGGTCACAGTCAGATCAGACTGGCAATGGAAGGCGCTCACTGATCCGTGTCCAGCGGTCAGTACCCGACGTGTGTTTTCGTCAATGGTGTTCGATCATGCGGCAGCCAGGTGGCGAGATCCGGCGCGAATTGGTTAAAACGCTTGTAACGCAGCGCATCTACCATCGCGCTCAAAGGAGCGGCAATGACGCACACGCAAGCCACACGTGGCTCGGGTATTCCGATAACATGCGTGCAGTGAACGGCATGCGCTGCATGGGTGCACCACTCGATCGACTTCATCGTCCTCTCAGTGCTTGTTGTGCCTGTCACATCACCACACACACCACAACTGAACCCTGATGCACGGGTCTGCGAGTTCAAGGATATTGTCTGACGACACCTCAAATGAACGAGTTGGCTGGCTCGAGCTGCTCACGCGCGAACACTTACCGTCGCTTTTGTTGATCTGCCTCGGGGTATGGCTGCACGCGGCAGACAGCATGCTGGTGGCTACTATGATGCCGGCTATCGTTGCGGAAATTGGTGGTCAGACCCTCGTCGGGTGGTCTATTGCACTGTACGAGATTGGCTCGATTGTCGCTGGTGCGGCAAGTGGTGTGCTGGCACTTCGGTATGGTGTGCGACCACCGATGGCATTCGCGGCAATACTGTTTGCCGCTGGTTGTGTGCTCAGTGCGTTGGCTCCCGCCATGTGGGTGGTGCTGACCGGGCGCCTGCTGCAGGGGTTGGGCGGTGGCGGCCTGGTGGCTATCTCGTTTGTCGCCGCCGGTGTGTTATTCCCACCACGGTTGATGCCGCGCGCACTCGCCACGGTATCACTGCTATGGGGCAGTTCTGCGTTTCTCGGTCCCTTGATTGGTGGGTTGTTTGTCGAATTTAGTACGTGGCGGGGTGGATTTGCGTTCTTTGCCGCCCAGGCCCTGTTGCTGGCATTGTGGCTTTGGTTTTTTGCCAATCCGCACAAACAGGTCACGAGCGAGAAGGTCGGCAACATCGCTGCCACGCGGTTGTCATTGCTCGCTCTGGCGGTACTGGCTGTCGCTTATGCGGGCGTTGAGATCGATCTGCTGTGCACCGGTGTGACGGTGCTGGCGGGTCTATTGTTACTGTTGTTGTTTTTTATCATCGATAGTCGAGCCGGTGACAATCGCATGTTACCGCGCGATGCGATCCGTCCCAATACGGTTACCGGTTCCGCGCTTGCCATGATTCTGTGCATCGCTATCGCGACCGTGTCGCTGACCGCCTACGGGCCTTTGCTGGTTGTGATGTTGCACGGCACATCAGCGCTGGTTGCAGGTTATATTGCAGCGTGCTCATCGATTGGCTGGAGTCTGGCTGCGGTTGCGGTATCGGGGTTGCCGCCACGGCACGACCTGAAGATTATCGCCATTGGCATGTGTGGCATAGCGATCAGTGTTGCAGGCTTTCTGTATAGTGTGCCCAATGGCCCCATCCCTTTGATCGCTTTCTTCGCAGCGCTCGACGGCGCCGGCTTCGGTATGGCCTGGGTGTTTATATTGCGCCAGCTCGTCGCCTGTGCCGAGCCCGCGGAGCGAGAGCGCGTGTCAGCAGCGATGCCGACTATCCAGAGGCTGGGCTATGCACTGGGAGCCGCATTGATCGGTATCGTCGCCAACGCCACAGGATTTTCAGAAAACATGAATAGCGAGGATGCGCGTCGTGCCGCGATCGCAATCTATCTGGCCTGCATTCCGTTTGCCGGGCTGGGTTTGTTGGCGATGGTGCGCTTTACAACCCTCGCCAGACGGCACAACGCACAGCACGCTATGGGGCGTTAATGCGTGCAGCAGTGCCGAATTCTATACCGTGTTCTGAAAAATCCAGTGTGTATTGAAAACGTCCACCGGTATAGAAGCTCGACACCAGTGACATTTGTTCGTCCATTGTCAGGTCGAGTTGGCTCGTCGGTTTGTTGGCCGCCAGCATCGTTGTTTTTGCCAACTCTAAAAATCGTGCCTTGTACCGATCAAGATCAATTGACAAATGGAAGGCTCCGTTCTTTTCAATGTCCTTTTCACTGCGGCGCTCGGCGGCGAAGTGTGTCGCAGTTTCACCTGCATAGCTAACGATGCCGTCATCCTGAATTTCAAGGCTGATCTCGAAATCGATAGGGGCGTTCAGCGCTTTGGCAATCTGCTGGCTGACGTCGACGGCCTCGTTGTTTACCGGGAACTGGAAGCTGGCGACTGCTGGTATCATTCGCGCCATCGCCAGTAATATGTGCGGATCCAGCGCGTCGAGTGTGATAGCTGCGTCCACCGAATCGATTTTCAAGGTGTCGAGTTCGCCATCGAATTGTTGTGGTACAAGCACTTCTACATCAAATAAAGCAGCATTGAACCCGCGCACGCCTCGCATCATGCCGCTCGACATCGTCAATCCCAGTATGCCTTGCTGGATGATTTCATCGGGGATATCGCTGAGAAGCTGCAGGGCGGGACATTCGTATTCAAGGTCAGCAAACATTGAAGCGAGTTTGCCTGCGTGCAATCCGATCTGATCAAAGTCAATACCGATTCCCAATGCTGCTATGGCATCATGCCCGGTCAACGCAGGAGCGATATGCCCGCGCAGTGCTCTGAGCGAATTGACGATGGCCGGTTGATCGATTTCGACGATCGCCTTCGACGCAACGTTTATCTGCGATGGCGTCGCGTTCAGCTCAGTCAAACCGGTTACGATTCGCGGGCAGACATCAGCCAGTCGACCCAGTTCCAATTGACAGGGCGGCGTGCGAAACACATCGAGTACGTCGTCGCTATCAAGGTATTCGGCAAGTTGCAGGCTGGTATCATTGTCTGCACGGGTTATCGCCCTCACGATTTGTCGCATGTCAAGGTAACCCAGCAGCTGGCCCGTGTAGCTGTGTTGTGTCTGCAGTGCCTGTAGTTTTCCGGACTGTCTCAACGCTGCGGGTTGCTCGAGCAGACCTAACGCTTTGAACAACGCAATCTCATCCGTCATTGAAATTGCCAGCACAGCGAAGTTATCGTCTGTGGCAATGGCAACGCCCGGTCCTGAATCGGCCTCTGCATCACCGTAGAGACGCAATTGCGCACCCGATTGACTGACGATTCTCGGTGAAAGTTTGAATTCGGTCTCGACGTGCTCGATGCGGGTCTTCAGTCTCTCGATATCCTCCACGGCGATGCGCATAACCGGATTAATGCCGGAAAAATATAGCGCGAAATCGAGTTTCTGAAGATTCACGCCAAAGGGTTCGACAAAGCGCTTCGGGTCGTCGAGAAAATCGGCGTAGCCATTGGCCACGGCTGATAGCTTGTTGACAGGGCTGCCGGAGTCTCCGTCATCGAGCTGGACTTTGAAGATCTCCATGAGTTGACGGACCAGTTTCCCGTTTGTTCCAAACAGCGCCTGTATCAGCATTTCTGCGGGAAGCGGTTCGGGTGTGCCAAGGTAGGCAATGGTGTCCTGTGGTACGAAGTCAGCAGCGCGTTGCGCTACTGACACTTGTACCGGCACAAAGATCAGGCATAGCCAGAGCAATAGCCGAGCGCCTGCAGGGGCGACTGACCGGGCGATTGGCGCAAGCGGATTTGTCGCATTAAATCTGTGGTGACGGCTCATGACTGCTCCTGCCAGAATAGCCAATCGGGGTGATGATTGGCAGCATGGCGATTGGTACTCCCCATAAGATCTCGGCGGCCGTCCGCCCCCGGCCTTGAACAGGCAATGCGAAATTGTTGCCGTGCTGCGCATTGCCGGATTCGCTCTGATCGCGCTTATGGCTGTGCAAATTGGCAAGAAAACGGATGGCGATCAGGTATGCAACAGGCTAGGCTTCGGCAGTCTGAATGATCGGGGTGGGGTTATTGGAAAGCGCTAAAACCATGGGGTCGATCGAGTGGGCCCTGCTGATACTGCTGTCGGTGCTGTGGGGGGGCGCCTATTTCTTTGCCGGTGTCGCTGTTCGCGAATTACCGCCGCTGACGGTGGTTCTGGCGCGGGTCAGTGTCGCCGTGATCGCTTTGTTGCCATTGCTCTGGTATCTGGGGCACTCGTTGCCAAGGGGGTTATCCGCGTGGTATCCGTTTATTGGCATGGGTATTCTGAATAACGTCATACCCTTCGGATTGATTTTCGCCGGGCAGTTGCACATCACCGTGGGACTGTCGTCGATCATTAATGCGATGACGCCTCTGTTCACCGTTTTGGTGATGGCGAGTTTCAGGCAGGAGCGGCTGACACTCTATCGAATCATCGGCGTATTGTTGGGGGTGGTCGGGGTCGCGGTGTTGCGCGGGGTCGACGGCGCACTTGGGGCGGGGCAAACGCTTGGCATAGGGCTGTGTCTGGCCGCGGCGTTGAGTTACGGTTTTGCAGCCCTTTGGGGCAAGAAGTATCTGGCCGGTCATCCCCCAATCAAATCGGCAAGCTGTCAGTTGGTCTGTTCGACAGCGATCATGGCGGTACTGGTATTACTGGTCGATAAGCCCTGGACACTGGCGGTCCCGAGTGCGTCGGTCATCTGGTCACTGGTGGCGCTGGGTGTTTTCGGCACGGCGCTGGCGTATATCGTATTCTTCAACATCCTGGTGCGCGCCGGCGCCAGCAACGTGATGCTGGTGACACTACTAATACCGATCACGGCCATGTTGCTTGGCAATGTGTTTTTAGATGAAGTGATACAGGCCAAAGAGGTCATCGGTGCGCTGATCATTGGTGCCGGACTGGCGTTTATTGATGGGCGTCTGATCCGCCGATTTATCAATCGCAATGCCGAATGAACAGGTACAGTACATCCCGCCTGTCAAAGCGTAACGCAGACGATGTGGGTTTCCCGCAACGTTTGGCAGAAAACGTCACCTTCGAACCGCATCTGTAGTCACCGTTTGGCGATGAGTGACAGTGCCTGCTGATGAATTCAGGTCTGGATGGTGACGCATAAATCCCTGAACGAGATTTTTCGCGGCCCCAATCCAAAAATCTTCTATAGATGGTAGATCGTCTGCGCGTAGTAGATTGCACAGCCGAGCAGGCCTATTAAAATCGGCAACCTGATGCGTTGAATGGCGGCAGGCAGGCGTGTGGGGTGGGAGATCAACAGGGCTGTCAGGATCATCAGCACGCCTGAAATTAGCGCCAGCCAGCCCCACTTTTGAGGGATGTTCTGCGCGGCATACCACAGGATGTTCCAGCAGCCGGCAGCACCGACCACTGCCGCTGCGGCGAGCTTTAGTAAATGCGGTGCGCGGTTGAGTAACGGACTTGCCGCGAGCAGGCCAATGAACATGCAGGTGGTGACGACTGTACCCATCGGAATCAAGGGTCTGGCCTCGCTAAGTTGTTGTCGAATTGCTACCGTAACTGACTACGAGCGTCACGGAAAGTGCCATCGCCGGTTTTGGCAAAGCCACGATCCGGTCGAGCCGGCCCGACCACGCTGACCACCACCCGATTTCGCCTGGCATCAAGTCGACGCATTCCGGCTGGTGCTTAAATTGCTCGTCTCAGGCTTGCGCTCAATGGGCTAGTGGCAAGCCACCCGTCCAGCCGTCTATCTACCGAACCTTTTCTGATGTATCGCTTCGATCGGACGCAATGCTATGCGAAATTCACCGGCTGGACCGGGTTCATCGCTGTCTGGACTGGCTGATCGCTGGCACCAGTCTGCGCAACTGTTGTTCCCCGGGATCCTGGTCGCGCTGCTGGTAGCACTGGCGGCGCAGTTTCTGTCGGACCATTACGGTGCGCCAGCGATGCTGATGGCGTTGCTGCTGGGCGTGCCGCTGCACTTTCTCTCCGAAGAGGGTAAATGTGTGCCGGGGATCGCGTTCTCGGTGTCGTTTATCCTGCGGTTTGGTGTGGCCCTGCTCGGCGTGCGAGTTAGTGTCGAATTGATATCGGCCATCGGTCCCCATTACATCGGCCTGACCATTGGCGGCGTGTTCGCTACTATTCTGTTTGGCCTCGTTGGTGCGCGGCTGTTAGGGCGAGGGTGGCGACTTGGCTTGCTGACCGGGGGCTCGGTAGCGATCTGCGGTGCGTCGGCAGCGATTGCCATCTCGGCCGTCTTGCCAAAGAACGAGCACTCCGAGCGCAACCTGATATTTACCGTGTTGAGTGTCACCCTGCTAAGTACACTGGCCATGATTATCTATCCATTGCTGGCTGGACTGGCTGGTATGAACGAGGTCGAATCCGGTGTCTTTCTGGGCGCCACCATTCACGATGTCGCACAAGTTGTGGGAGCAGGGTTTTCAAGTTCTCAGGTTACGGGTGAAATCGCAACGGTGGTTAAACTGGTGCGGGTATCGATGTTGGCACCGGTGGTATTGTTGATCGTGTTGTTTGTGCATCGACGGTTTGGCGCATCAGCTTCGACCGGTGAGAAACCATCCCTGTTGCCAGGCTTTGTATTGGGCTTTATCGCACTGGCGTTGATTCGTTCAACCGGATTGTTGCCGCCGGCGCTGGTCGAGTTTATCAATGATATCTCTGGCTGGGCTTTGCTGGTGGCCATAGCGGCGGTGGGCATGAGGACCTCACTACAAAAAATCATGCAAGTGGGTGGACAGGCCATTGTATTGATTGTCGCCGAGACGATCTTTATCGCGGGATTGATTCTGGCAGTGATTCTGGCGATACGATAGTAGTGGTCACATGAGATAGGATCTGCGTTCTGATCTTCGCAGGCGAGAGTAAGCCGGTGCTGTTGTCGGCGATAAGGCGCGGGACATTGCGATGCCTAC
>CAZYDV010000144.1:0-14410 GCA_964646405.1 uncultured Granulosicoccaceae bacterium
GAACTGTTCGATGACTACGGCCATCACCCGCGTGAGGTCGCAGCTACACTGGATGCGATGCGCAATGGCCGGCCGGACAATCGCCTGGTCGTGGTTTTTCAGCCCCATCGCTATACCCGTACACGCGATCTGTTCGACGATTTCACCGAAGTACTGAGTCACGTCGATGTGCTGGTTTTGACCGAGGTCTATCCGGCTGGCGAGGCGCCGATCAACGGCGCTGACGGTCGGGCGCTTGCGCGCGCGATACGGCAGCGCGGTGGCATTGACCCGATTTTCTGTGAAGATGTGCATGCGATCGCGGCGACGCTTGAGCCTCTGCTGGTCGATGGAGATGTCGTCGTCACGTTGGGTGCCGGGTCGATCGGTGCAGTGGCGGCCGCGTTGCCGCAGGCCTTTCAAGCCGAGGGTGTCGCGCATGCTTGACGGTCAACTGCCAGATGTCTCCGCGATGGGCCGTGTGGCTGTGCTGATTGGCGGTTGGTCGGCCGAGCGCGAGGTCTCACTCAAAAGCGGCGAGCAGGTGCTTGGTGCATTGCAAAGTGCCGGCGTCGATGCATTTGCAGTCGATGTCCAGCGCAGTGAATTGCACGATGCACTTTTGGGTAAGTGTGATCGCGTGTTCAATCTACTGCACGGCACCTGGGGGGAAGATGGCAACCTGCAGGGTTTTCTGGAAACCCTCGGTATTCCCTATACGGGCTCGTCGGCACTCGCCAGTGCACTGGCGATGGACAAGGATCTGGCCAAGGCCGTTTGTCGGCAGCATGGCATCAACACGCCACAATGGCGAACGGTCCAGAGTGTCGACGAATGCCAGGACGCGGCGGGGGAATATGGTTATCCGATGGTGCTAAAGCCCGTCGCTGAAGGATCGAGCATCGGTGTGTCACTGGTCATGCAGAACCAGCTCGCAAGCGCTTACGACAACGCTGCCAGTTACGGCAGCGTGATGGCGGAGCAGTACATAGATGGCAGCGAAATTACCATCGGTATTCTGAACGGACAGGTGCTGCCTGCGGTAAAGATCACAACGCCAAATCAATTCTATGACTACGACGCCAAGTATCTCGACAACTCCACCACCTACGATTGCCCAAGCGGGCTGGATACTGAACTTGAGCGACAGATGTCGGCCACCGCTTTGCGCGTATTCGACCTATTGAAATGTCATGGCTGGGGCAGAGTGGATTTTCTGCTCGATAAAAACGATCGCTACTTCCTGCTGGAGGTCAACACGGTACCCGGTATGACGGATCACAGTCTGGTGCCGATGGCTGCGCGCCAGGCGGGGATGGAATTTGACGAACTGGTGGTGCGGATACTGGCAACGTCGATGGAGTCGCGCAAATGAACGGCCATCAGGCGCTGGCAACACCCGTAGATGACAACCGACTGTTCAATGTGATTGGCAGCTTTCTGGCCAGCGCGGTGATACTTGGGTTGGCACTGTTGGTCGGGCAAATAGCCCTTGATCACTTTCGCGACCCGGCGCGTTTTCCGATTCACAGTGTGGTGGTCGAAGGTGATTATCGCCACACGGATCAAGGCGTGCTCAAGGAACGCGTGCTGAGTGAGGCGACGCGGGGATTTTTTAATCTTGATATTGCAGGTATTCAGCGAGAGGTGCAGGCGCTGCCGTGGGTGGACAGAGCCTATGTCAGAAGAATCTGGCCGGAGAGTATCAGTGTAACACTGGAAGAACATCATCCGGTGGCGAGATGGAATGACGATGGCCTGGTAAGTGGCAACTATGAGTTGTTCCAACCGCCCGGGCTTGCGAATTTGGAAGATACTTTTCTTGCCGAACAACTGATTCATCTGCCGACACTTTCATCGCCTTATCGCCGACATGTCGCGATGCTTAAACTGTTTAAAGAAATAAAGCCTATTCTCGACAGCGGAAAGGTTCCATTAGCTGGCATAATAGAAGACGAAAGGAGGTCGGTCAGTCTCGAGTTGCAGGGAGGTCTGCTTGTCATTGTTGGGCACCGGGAAATTTTGGAGCGTACGAGGCGCTTTGCGCGTATTTTCGATACTCACGTGGCACCAGTTTACGATGATGTGTTGCGGGTAGACATGCGGCATACCAACGGATTTGCTATGGCGCACAAGAGCACCGCTAAAACCGCTTCAGGAGCAGATTAATGGCTGTACAGGGTGAAAACAGAATAGTGGTCGGGCTGGATATCGGCACGTCCAAGATTGTCGCGATCATTGCAAAGATAATCGACGAGTCGCGCGTTGAGATCGTCGGTCTGGGCCACAAGCCATCGCAGGGACTAAAAAAAGGCGTGGTCATTAATATTGAATCTACCGTTGCGGCAATTCAGGCTGCGGTGGATGAGGCCGAATTGATGGCAGGTACGAAGGTCAATGCGGTCTATGCCGGAATTGCCGGCAGCCACATCAAGAGTCTCAACTCGCACGGTATCGTTGCGATCAAGGATAAAGAAGTCACGCCAGGTGATGTGGAGCGCGTGATCGACGCAGCCAAGGCTGTGGCGATTCCCGCTGACCAGAAAATCCTGCACGTGTTACCGCAGGAATTCATCATCGACAACCAGGAGGGGATTCGCGAACCGATCGGTATGGCTGGTGTTCGGCTCGAAGCCAAAGTCCATCTGGTAACCGGTGCGCTGAGTGCGGCACAGAACATTGCCAAGTGCGTGCAGCGTTGTGGCCTCACGGTCAACGATGTGATTCTCGAACAACTGGCGTCCTCTTATTCGGTGCTTACTGAAGACGAGAAAGATCTGGGTGTGTGTCTGGTAGACATTGGCGGTGGCACGACGGATATAGCGGTATTTACCGATGGTGCAATTCGCCATACTGCGGTGATTCCGATCGCCGGAGATCAGGTCACCAACGACATCGCGGTGGCGCTGCGTACACCCACTCAATACGCCGAAGACATCAAAGTGCGCTATGCCTGTGCATTGCGACAGCTGGCCAACCCCGATGAAGTCATCGAGGTGCCCGGAGTGGGGGATCGTGATTCGCGAGAGCTTGCCAGACAAACACTCGCCGAGGTGGTCGAGCCAAGATATGAAGAGCTGCTGGGGCTGGTGTATGCCGAGCTGCAGCGCAGTGGATTTGAGGAGCTGTGTGCCTCCGGAATTGTATTGACCGGAGGCAGTTCAAAGATGGAAGGGGTTGTTGAGCTGGCTGAGGAGGTGTTCCACATGCCAGTCAGGTTGGGGGAGCCGCAAAACATATTTGGCCTGGTTGACGTTGTTTGCAATCCCATACACGCGACGGGTGTGGGGCTTGTAATGTACGGGCAACGGGCAGGGGGTGGAGCGGGGGCCGACAATTCGGCGGCTGAGGGGATGTCTGAAGAGACGCTTCTTCAGCGTATGAAGGGATGGTTTCAACGCAATTTTTAGCCGCTAGCTAATTTTTCAGGTTTGCATTTCAAACTTACGAGGGGAATTTGATGTTTCAATACGATATGAATCAGAACCAGGCTGCCGTGATCAAATTGATCGGTGTGGGCGGCGGTGGCGGCAATGCTGTCGATCACATGATGAGCTCCAACATTCATGGCGTCGAATTTATCTGTGCTAACACGGACGCACAGGTACTGGCCAAAATGGGTGCGAAGAGCACCATTCAGCTCGGCACTGAAATCACCAAAGGACTGGGTGCCGGAACCAATCCGGACATCGGCCGTCAGGCCGCACAGGAAGATCGCGATCATATCGCGCAGGTGATCAACGGCGCAGACATGCTGTTTCTTACCGCTGGTATGGGTGGTGGTACCGGTACCGGCGCTATTCCAGTGATCGCATCGATTGCCAAGGATCTGGGGATCCTGACCGTCGCGGTGGTGACTAAGCCTTTTCCATTTGAAGGTGGCAAGCGCCGCCAGGTGGCAGAAGATGGTCTGGCAGAGTTGCGCCAGCACGTCGACTCCCTGATCGTGATACCGAATGAAAAGCTGCTGACAGCGCTCGGACCAAACGTATCGATGCTGCAGGCGTTTAAAGCGGCGAACGACGTGCTGAAGAATGCGGTACAGGGGATTGCCGAGATCATCACCAACCCGGGCCTGATCAACGTTGACTTCGCGGACGTGCGCGCCGTGATGTCAGAAATGGGTCAGGCTATGATGGGTACCGGCAGTGCGCACGGAGAAAATCGCGCAGCCGAGGCGGCGGAGATGGCCACGCAAAGCCCGCTGCTCGACGATATCAACCTCAAGGGTGCACGCGGAATTCTGGCCAACATCACGGCTGGTGCAGATCTTGGTATGCACGAGTTCCAGACGGTCGGTGACATCATCGAAGGGATAGCCGCCGATGATGCCAATGTCGTCATCGGTACATCGATCGACAATGAAATCGAAGGCGAGATTCGGGTGACGGTGGTTGCCACCGGACTGGAGCAGGGACGAAAGCCGATGAAAGTCGTCAAATCATCCGGTGACAAGCGTAGCGACAGCTATCGCGATCTCGACAAGCCGGCTATTACCCGTGTATCACCAGGGACTGGTCGAAACGCTCCTGCGGCATCTCGTTCGACTGCCCAAAAGGCGCCGGTTGAAAAGAGTCGTAGTCGTTCACAATATGAGCCTGCAAGTCAGTCACGCGACGACGATCTGGTGGAATATCTGGATTTGCCTACATTCTTGCGTCGTCAGGCCGACTAAGGCAAAGCAGGCAGTAACGGCAAGCGCGGCGGAAATCTTCGCCGCGTTCTCAAAACGGCCTTACCAGTTGTAAATGCAACCACACGCGGCACCCGAATTGCTTCGGCGTGCCGGTGGAGAGGCGTTTCCGTATTACCGTCAATTAACGAGAAAGTCTTGGGTTGGGGTGTTAGTCTAGCCGCCCGTTTGAGGGAAGTGTTTCGGTTATGTGACAGCCGCTATTCAGCGTCTGGACAGCAGACAGTCTTACTATTCCCGCATAAGAAAAAAGTTCGGACAAGGGATAAGAGAAGAGTGACCCACCAGCGAACACTGAACAACCCGATACATGCAACCGGCGTTGGGCTGCACTCAGGGCAGAAAGTCTTTTTGACGCTGGCTCCGGCGCCGGTCAACACCGGTATCGTCTTTCGTCGCCACGTTGATCAGAATGTCGTCAATATTCCGGCGACCGCCGACAACGTTGTGTCAACTAATCTTGCCACAACCATTGGCGATGGCTCTGGCGTAACGGTATCGACAGTTGAGCACCTGATGGCTGCGTTTGCAGGCCTGGGTATCGACAACTGCTACGTGGATGTCAGCGCGGCCGAGGTACCGATCATGGATGGCAGTTCGGCGCCTTTTATCTTTCTGATTCAGTCTGCCGGTATTCGCGAGCAGCGCGAATCTAAGCGCTTCGTCAAGATTCTCAAACCCATTGTCATTGAAGAAGATGACAAGTGGGTGCGGTTCGATCCGTTCAACGGCTTTCGGGTCAACTTTGAAATCAGTTTTGATCACCCGGCTATCGATCAAGGCTCGCAGCGGGCCACAATCGATTTTTCATCGACCTCGTTCGTTCGAGAAATCAGTCGCGCGCGCACCTTTGGCTTCATGCGTGACATCGAAGCACTGCGCAAGCGCGATCTCGCGCTGGGTGGTTGCCTGGATAACGCGATTGTAGTCGATGACTTCAAAGTGCTGAACGCCGACGGCTTGCGCTACCCGGACGAGTTCGTTCGGCACAAGATCCTCGACGCGATCGGTGATCTCTTCCAGCTCGGGCGCGGTATCGTTGGCCAGTTCACCGGTTACAAATCAGGGCATGGCCTGAACAACAAGCTGGTCAGTGCGCTGCTCGAACAGCCGGGAAGTTGGGAAGAGGTAACGTTCGAAGAAGCCACCGACGGGCCGATTCTCTATACCCAGCCACTTGAAGCACTGGGCTAGGGCAGCCAACTGACTGCTGCGCTGCGTACAGGACCCTAAAGAAGCGATTCTGCGCCATCCACGAGGTCGGTGCTAGCGAGCGGGTTTCGCACCGGTTCCTGGCGCAGTTTTTACCTGCACATATCGCAACTTGCGCCCATGCTGGGCCATGACCTTCAGTATCTCACTGTCATAGAAGCGAATTTTAGCCGTCCATGCGGCTGAATCGGTGAATATCGTGATGGTTTTGTCGTCGGTGACGGCATAGCTGACGTGGGCCAGATACTCCGGAGGTAACGCGGGCACGAGCCGTTCTCGAAGATCTGCCCAGGCGTCGCTGCGTTTGATCAGTTCATTGCTGAAGAATGTGCCCAGCCCTTTCATATCCGTTGCTCCTGATTGCTTGATGCACGCTGTGGATGGCCGAGCCGCCGCACGCCACAGGCGTTGGCCGGGTTGGCGGTCGTACGGCGTATTATTGCCGAAATGCGGGCTGTGCTAGTCGGCGCGGCGGCAATATTGCTGAATGTTTTGGCGAAGATTCGGTCAGTTGGTTGCGTGCTGCTGAATTGTCCACATGTTGATTGGTTGACAGGGAAACGGTCAGCGGCCCGAATCTGTTGCTGCGCTGGCGGCGAACTAACACCTATAATACAAGGTCAAGGCTGCAGGCGTCGTCCTGCGATCCGGAGTGGTCGCTGGCCGGCGCTCCGGCTGTCCACACTATGCAGAGCCCGATGGGCGGTTCTGTCAGCTTGACCTTCAGATGCGCCCGGCGCAGGTACTCAATACATGATTGGCAGTCTGGTAAGAAAAATCGTCGGCAGCCGTAATGATCGGCTGGTCAAACAGTACGAAAAGACTGTCGCGAATGTGAACCATCTGGCCGATATCACGGCTTCGCTGACAGATGAGCAGTTGCGCGGCAAGACGGATGAGCTTCGTCAGAAACTGGCCGACGGGGCCGCGCTTGAAGACTTGCTGCCCGAGGCGTTCGCCGTTTGTCGTGAGGCAGGACTGCGCAGGCTCTCGATGCGGCATCACGATGTGCAGCTAATCGGTGGCTGTGTGCTGAACGACGGGCGTATCGCCGAAATGGGCACGGGGGAAGGTAAGACCCTGGTGGCCACAGCTGCGGTTTATCTCAATGCGCTGTCCGGCAAAGGCGTGCACGTGGTCACTGTCAACGACTACCTCGCCAGACGCGACGCCGAGTGGATGGGGGCGATCTACCAGTTCCTCGGTCTGACGGTTGGCGTGATTGTCAGCGGGCTCAGCACCGCCGAGCGCCGCGAAGCCTATGCCGCTGATGTCACTTACGGTACCAACAACGAATTTGGTTTCGACTACCTGCGCGACAACATGGCGTTGTCACTCGATGACAAGGTCCAGCGCGGGCTGAATTTCGCCATCGTCGATGAGGTCGACTCGATCCTGATCGATGAGGCGCGCACGCCGCTGATTATCTCCGGGCCCGCAAGTGAGAGCAGCGATACCTACGCTGCCATCGATAAAGTTATTCCCGGACTGGTCAAACAGGAGGAGGAAGACGGCCCTGGTGATTTCACCCTCGACGAGAAGGGCAAGCAGGTCTTTCTGACTGAAGCGGGCATGGACCACGTCGAGAAACTGCTGGAAGAGCAAGGCCTGCTGGACGAGCACGAAAGTCTCTACGATCCGACGCATATCGGTTTGCTGCACCACCTGAACGCCGCACTGCGCGCGCATGCCATCTACAAGAAGGATATCGACTACATCGTCAAGGACGATCAGATTGTCATCGTCGATGAGTTTACGGGTCGTACCATGGCGGGTCGGCGCTGGTCCGACGGGCTGCACCAGGCGATCGAGGCCAAGGAGAGAGTTTCGATTCAGCAGGAAAACCAGACGCTCGCATCGATTACCTATCAGAACTACTTTCGACTATACGAAAAGCTCGCCGGCATGACCGGCACGGCTGATACCGAGGCGTTTGAATTTCAGCAGATCTACGGCCTTGAGGTCGTCGTTATTCCGCCAAACAGGCCGATGGTCAGAGACGATCGGGGCGATTTGATTTTCCTGACGCAAAAGGAAAAATACAATGCCATCGTCGAGGATATCGAGGACTGTGCGAAACGCGAGCAGCCAGTACTGGTGGGTACTACCTCAATTGAAACGTCCGAGTATCTTGCCGGCTTGCTGAAGAGCAAGGGCATCGCACACGAAGTGCTCAACGCCAAACAGCACCAGCGCGAAGCCCAGATCATCGCCGATGCCGGTCGACCCAGTGCCGTGACCATTGCGACCAACATGGCCGGTCGCGGTACCGATATCGTGTTGGGTGGCAATCTCGACTCCGAGCTCCAGGGGTTGGAGGATGCCAGTGAAGACGAACAGAAAAAGCGCCGTGAAGACTGGCAGCAGCGCCACGACAACGTCTTGAAGTCCGGTGGTCTGCATATCATTGGTACCGAGCGGCACGAGAGCCGACGCATTGACAATCAGCTCCGGGGCCGTTCGGGACGGCAGGGCGATGCGGGCTCGTCGCGTTTTTATCTCTCCCTTGAAGACAACCTGATGCGAATCTTTGCCTCAGATCGCGTGGCCGGCATCATGCAGAAGCTGGGAATGGAAGAGGGTGAGGCAATTGAGCACTCGCTGGTTACGCGCGCGATTGAAAACGCTCAGCGCAAGGTCGAAGGGCACAATTTCGATATTCGTAAGCACCTGTTGGAATACGATGACGTTGCCAATGATCAACGCAAAGTGATCTACGAGCAGCGGGACGAATTGATGGCTGCTGAAGACGTCTCGGAATCGGTTGAAGCGATGCGCGCTGATGCGCTGGGCAACCTGATGGATCAGTATGTGCCACCCGGATCACTGGACGAGAGCTGGGACTTGCCCGCCGCCCGCGAGGCGTTGCGCAATGAATTCGAACTCGACGTGGATCTTGCCAACATCATGGATTCCGATCCCGAGCTCGACGAAGAGGCTCTGAAAGAACTGGTTACCGAGAAGCTAACGGAAAAATATCGCGCCACAGAAACCAGCGCCGGTTCAGAAAATCTGCGCCGCTTTGAAAAATTTGTGCTGCTCAAAACCCTCGATGACCACTGGAAGGATCACCTGGCATCGATGGACTACCTGCGTCAGAGCGTCGGCCTTCGCGGCTATGCACAAAAGAATCCGAAGCAGGAATACAAGCGCGAGTCGTTTGAGTTGTTTTCCAACATGCTCGACTCCTACAAACTCGAAGTAGCTGGCGTATTGTGCAAGGTGCAGGTCAGAGATCCTGAAGAAGTTGCCCGCGCCGAAGCGGCAGCTCAGGCCGCACAACCGGCCGAGGTCAGCTACGAGCATGCCGAAGCCGCCAGCGCCACGGCCTCAGAGCCGCCGGCACCGGTACAAGTTGCAGAGCAGGGTGATGAGCCCTTTGTCCGAAGTGATCCGAAGGTTGGCCGCAACGACCCGTGCTGGTGTGGTTCAGGCAAGAAATTCAAGCGGTGCCACGGTCAACTGGGATGATTCTGTCGGTTTTTTCTGCAAGCACGCTCGATCTGCAATGGCGGTAGGACTCTCGGCACCAGTCGAACTGACTGCCATAAAGGGTGTGCGAATCGCCACTGCTTGTGCCGGTCTGAAAAGCGACGGCAATCCCGATATGGTCCTGCTGGCACTTGCGGCCGGTGCGAACGTTGCCGGTGTATTCACCCGCAATGCCTATTGCGCCGCGCCCGTGGAAATCTGTCGGCAACATTTGTCCTCTGGCAGCGGTGATCGCGCCTTGTTGATCAATTCGGGCAATGCCAATGCCGGTACCGGCAAGCTCGGTTATGACAACGCCATCGCGCTGTGCGAATCAGTGGCCAGCGCGCTTGGGGTGGCACCCTCGCAGGTTTTACCTTTTTCGACCGGTGTCATCGGTGAGCAACTGCCACTGGATGCGATGCTGACGCAAATCCCGTCGCTTGCCAGTGCACTTAGCGAAGACCACTGGCTCGATGCCGCGCACGGTATCATGACGACCGATACGATCGCCAAAGGCATCTCGGCCAGTTGTATCGTCGATGGCCAGTCAATCAGTATCAGCGGCATCTCCAAGGGCTCGGGTATGATTCACCCGAACATGGCAACCATGCTCGCGTTCATCGCGACCGACGCCGATGTGGATCCGCAGGCATTGCAGCACCTGCTGGCGGGTCACGCCGATCGTAGCTTCAACTGCATTACTGTTGACGGCGATACCTCCACCAATGATTCCTGCATCTATATTGCCAGCGGCACGGCCGGCAACCAGCGACTACAGCCGTCGCATCCTGACTGGCAGAGTTTTGCAGCGGCAATGCAATCGGTGTCCCTGCAATTAGCGCATGCGATAGTTCGCGATGGCGAGGGCGCCACGCGTTTTATCGAGATCGCAGTCAATGGTGGCGCCAGCGATGCCGATTGTCGCGAAGTCGGTCTGACCGTCGCGCACTCGCCACTGGTTAAAACGGCATTCTTTGCCGGTGATCCAAACCTTGGACGAATCATGGCGGCAATTGGTCGAAGCCGGATAGACAAGCTGGAAATGTCGCGAGTGGATCTGGTGTTGGGTCAGTTGCCCGTGGTCAGTCAGGGTGAACCGGATCCGCGTTACGATGAAGCTCGCGCCAACGAGATCATGGCGGCAGAGGATGTACGGATTGAGATCCGCCTGGGTGATGGCAAGGGTACTGCCACGGTCTGGACGACAGATCTGTCCTACGAATACGTCAAGATCAACGCCGAGTATCGAAGTTAGATGCCAGTGTGGTGAAGGTCGCATGCAGGGCGTCGACTTGCGCTTGCAGTGCCTCGAGCGTATGGCTGGAGTGGTTTTCGATGACGTAGTCGGCGATCTCTAACCGTTCCGCTCGGCTGGCCTGGCTCGCTATTATCCGACGGGATTGTGCCTCACTGTTGCCATCGCGCTCGAGCAGGCGCTGTAGTTGAGTGTCTTCGTCTACATCCACAACGATCACATAGTCGTAGTGGTTTTGCCGACCGGATTCGGCGAGCAACGGTATCACCGTGATGCAAAAAAGCGCACCGTCGGCCTGTACTTCGGCCATTCGTTGTTGCGTCAGGCTGCGAACGATCGGATGAATGATAGCTTCCAGATCGCTGCGTGTGGCCTCGTCATTAAAGACAATCGCGCGAAGCGCTGCGCGATCGAGATTGCCTTGCTCGTCAGTGATCTGTTGGCCAAATCGTGCGACGACCTGTGCCAGGCCGGTAGAGCCTTTCTGCACCGCTTCACGAGCGAGCAGGTCGGCATCGATAATCGGCACGCCGCGGTCGGCGAACATGTCGCTCACGGTTGTCTTACCGCTGGCGATCCCGCCGGTAAGCGCTATTTTCAGCAAGGTGGCAGTTGCTCAGATTGAAAACAGTTGTTGATAGTAGGTCACAATCTCGTCTCCCCACATCAGCGTGAGCCAACCGGCGATGGCGAGATACGGACCAAACGGTATGGCTTGATCGCGCCGGTGTTTGATCAGCACCATCAGCATGATGCCGATCACGGCACCTGTCAACGACGAGAGAAGAATGATCGCGGGCAGTTGCTGCCAACCGAGCCAGGCGCCGAGTGCTGCGAGCAATTTGAAATCACCAAAGCCCATTCCCTCCTTGCCGGTCAGCAGCTTGAACGCCTGAAACACGATCCAGAGGCTCAGATAACCCGCCATCGCACCGATCAGAGCGCTTTGGACATCGGTGAACAATGAGAACAGGCTGGCCAGCAATCCCAGCCACATCAGTGGCAGAGTGATGCTGTCTGGCAACAAGGTGGTATCGAAGTCGATCATCGCCAGTGCGACTAGTGACCAGGTCAAAAGCAGTGCAAAAACGGTTGATGTGCTCGCGCCGAATCGCCAGGCAACCGCCAGCGACAGAATCGCTGTTGCGATCTCGACCAATGGATAGCGCGCGCTGATTGGATTTTTGCAGTTGCTGCATTTGCCGCGTAAAAACAGCCAGGATAATACTGGCACATTTTCCCAGGCGGCAATTGGTTTGGAGCATTTTGGACAGCGCGAACGCGGCGTCAGCAGGTTGAATGTCGCCTGCTTCTGATCTGCAGGTTGTTCGATTTCCAGCAACTCTCGACAATCACACTCCCAGGTGCGCTGCATCATGATCGGGAGGCGATGGATGACTACGTTCAGGAAACTACCGACAAACAAACCCAGTACACAGCAGGTGGTCAGCAGAAACGGTGGGCTGCTTTGCAATACTTCCAGAATAGTCATGGGGGGTCCGTGGGAGAAAGTACCGCGGCTGCAGCACTATGCCGGAAGTCTAGAGAAAGAGACTTGCAGTTCAATTACAAGTCGCTATAAGTCTGCGAGGCTGCAGCGGTTGGTGTTCAACCCGCCGCGCAGACTTTTGAAGCTGAGCTCTCGCTAGAACGCGTCGCCCATTTTGAAGATCGGCAGATACATCGCGACGACCAGACCACCGACGACGATACCGAGAAACGCCATGATCATTGGTTCCATCAAGCTGGTCAGTGCGTCAACCGAGTTGTCTACCTCTTCTTCGTAGTAGTCGGCTACCTTCGACAGCATATCGTCAAGTGCACCCGACTCCTCTCCAATCGCCACCATCTGAACACACATATTGGAAAACAGTGCCGTCTGTCGCATTGATGCGGTGAGGCGCTGACCGGTCGCGGCGTCGTCACGCATTTTCAGGATAGCGTCGCGGTATACCGCATTGCCAGCGGCGCCGGCTACCGAGTCCATCGCCTCGACCAGTGGAACACCGGCAGATGACATAGTGGCCAGCGTGCGGGCAAACTTGGAGGTAGCGGCTTTGTGCATGATTTCGCCGATAATCGGCATTTTCAGGATCAGCTTGTCCGTGCCGTCGCGAAACTTCTGCGAGCTGCCATGGATCTTTGCCAGTGCAAAGATCGCGGCGCCGATACCACCGAAAATAACGTACCACCACGCCTGCATGAATTCACTTAAGTTCACAACCATGCGGGTAAAGGCCGGCAGGTCTGATCCAACGCCTTCGAACAGGGTTTCGAACTGAGGTACAACGAACACCAGCAGGATGGCCGTTACGATGAAAGCCACGATCAGTACCGCGATCGGGTAGAACAGGGCCTTCTTGATTTTTGCCTTTAGTGCCTCTGTTTTCTCTTTGTAGGTGGCGACTTCGTTCAACAGCTTTTCAAGCGTACCCGATTGCTCCCCCGCTGCAACCAGGTTGCAGAAAAGGTCATCAAATTGTTTTGGGTGCGCTTTCAATGCGACGGTCAGACTGCTGCCACCTTCGACATCTGCCTTGATCGCAGTCACGACGCGCGCCATGGCTTTGTTATCCAGACCATCGGCGACAATCTCGAAAGCCTGCACCAGCGGTACGCCCGAACCCATCATGGTGGTGAGCTGGCGTGCAAAGATAGCAATGTCACCGGGGGTGATGTTGTTACCACCGCCCTTCATCGGTTTTTGTTTGCGAACTTTGGTTGGTTTGATTCCCTGACGGCGCAGCTGAGCCTTGATCAAATCAACGCTCTTGCTGGACATCTCTCCCTTGACGGTCTGGCCTTTGGAATCTTTGCCTTCCCAGATGTATATTTCTTTTGCAGCAGCGGTTGTTGCCATTTCTATTTACTCCTGGGTAACGCGGTTGGCTTCTTCGAGGCTCGTCAGACCATCGACAACTTTTTTCAGGGCCGACTGACGCAGATCGGCAATACCTTCCTTTTGAGCCTGATCGGCAATATCCAGTGACGTGCCCTCGGCCATGATGATGCGGCTCATATCCTCAGAGATCGGCATAACCTGATAGATGCCGACTCGGCCCTTGTAGCCTTCAGAACATTTGTTGCAACCCACCGCTTTGTAGATAGTCGCATCGGCTATCTGCTCTTCATCAAACCCTTCCTTTAACAAGGTTTCCCGCGGTACGTCTGCTGGTTCCTTGCAGTCGCTGCACAGGCGTCGTGCCAGGCGCTGGGCGATGATGAGTGATACCGCACTCGCTACGTTGAACGGTGGAACACCCATGTTCATGAGTCGCGAGACGGTTTGTGGCGCATCGTTGGTATGCAGCGTCGACATCACCATGTGACCTGTTTGAGCGGCCTTGATTGCGATGTTCGCCGTTTCCAGATCACGAATCTCACCGACCATGATCACGTCCGGATCCTGACGCAGGAATGATTTCAATGCCTCGGCGAATGTGAGGCCTGCCTTGACGTTGACATTGACCTGATTAATACCCGCCAGATTAATTTCCGCCGGATCTTCTGCAGTGGAAATATTGGTGTCTGGTTTGTTCAGTATGTTCAGACCGGTATACAGCGATACCGTTTTACCACTACCGGTCGGGCCGGTGACCAGTACCATGCCGTACGGGTTGGCCAGTGCCTTGAGGTATTCTGCCTTTTGCTCGGGTTCGTAACCGAGTACATCGATACCCAGCTGTGCACTACTCGGATCGAGAATACGCAGTACCGTCTTTTCGCCGAACAGAGTCGGGCATGTGTTAACACGAAAATCGATGGCGCGGTTGCGCGAGATCTTGAGCTTGATCCTG
>CAZYDV010000145.1:0-14387 GCA_964646405.1 uncultured Granulosicoccaceae bacterium
CCCATGGGTGGATCGGTCAGCACCGAGATGTAAGGCACGCCCTGGCGCGAAAGCCGTGCCAGCGCGGCACTGGTCTTGGCCATCTGGAAAAGCGACATCAGCGCCTCCTGCATGCGCGCGCCTCCGGAGGCAGAGAAACAAATGAGCGAGGCGTTGTGCTGCAGCGCGACCTCTGCGGCGCGAGTGAATTTCTCACCGACCACCGATCCCATCGAGCCTCCCATGAAGTTAAATTCAAAGGCTACGGCAACCACAGGCAGGCCGCGCATGGAACCATGTATCGCGATGATGGCATCGCTCTCGTCGCTGTTCTTGGCCGCCTGGGTCAGACGATCGCGATATTTTTTGGTATCGCGGAACTTGAGGTGATCGACCGATTCGAGCCCGGCGCCAAGCTCTGATCGCGGCTCGGCGTCGAGCAGTTTATCGAGCCGATCGCGCGCGCCTATGCGGCGGTGATGGTCACAGCGTGGGCACACATTGATGTTTCTTTCGAGCTCCGCCCCGTAGAGCACGTTCAGGCAGCTGTCACACTTGACCCACACACCCTCTGGCACCGAGCCACGATTGCGACTGTCGGTGCGAACCCGTGACGGCATCAATTTGTCAAACCAGCTCATAGGCCCTCTTTCGGGTAAGTGAATGTTTATCGGTGCGCCACTATCATCTCGCGGCGCAACGCGCGACCTGATTGAAATGCAAGGAAGCTAGCAGTTTGCGGACTGTCGATCTGCCCGCCTGACCGCTTCGACAAAGCGTTTCATTTTGGCCGGATCCTTAATGCCGCGAGACGCCTCCACCCCACTGCTGATATCAACGGCGCCGGGCCGAACCACGCTGATCGCCTGGCCAACGTTATCGGCATCGATACCGCCCGCTAGTATAACCGGCGCCGGCAGCGCAGATGGGATCAGCGACCAGTCGAAGATGTGACCACTGCCACCGGCAGCACCCATGCGGTTGCTGTCCAGCAGAAACCCGCGCGCACTGGCGAACTGTGCACAGTAGTGCTCGACGTCAGCGATCGAACCCATCGCTACCGACTTGATGTAGGGGCGATCAAATGATTCGCAAAACGACGCTGATTCAGCGCCGTGAAACTGTAAAAGATTGACCGGCACGGTATCCAGTACTGCCTGCACTTCCTCCCGCTGTGCATCGAGGAACAACGCTGTCACGCTGAGAAAAGGTGGCAGGCTGCCGGCGATTTCACGGGCGCTTTCAGGCGTGACAAATCTGGCGCTCGGCGGATAAAACACAAGCCCGATCGAATCGATACCGAACTGCGCGGCAGCACGCGCCTGTTCTGCGCTGGTAAATCCGCAAATCTTGATCTGGGTATGACGGACAATGTCAGTTTCGGCTTGCGCGCTCATCCGCCAAACGATACCACACTCGCGTATGCCAAAACGCCGGCGAGAACGGCTAGCCGGTGACAGACAAATGCGATTCAGAATGGCGCGGTTGCACAGGCCTTGACGGTATCGCGCCAGTCCGGCAGGCCAAATCGAGATGGATAGCTCGCGCCCATGAAGTACAGGCCGTCAGCCACTGCTGTAACGCCTGCGCACGTGCGATCCTTTTGTGCCAGCAACTCGCCAATCCACTGTTCACGTTCAAGCCCCTGACCCACGCGCAGCAGACTGCCGGTAATGATTCGCACCATGTTGTGCAGAAACGCATTACCGGTGATTTCAACAATGACGCGAGCGCCCTCACGACGGGCACTGATCGCGGTCAATTCGCGGCGCGCATGTTTTGCCTGACATCCGGCCGCACGAAAACTGCTGAAATCGTGTTCGCCGACCAAAGCCTGTGCCGCGTCATGCATGCGCCTGGCGTCGAGCTGGCTGTGAACCACGGCGACCCGCTGATGCAGCAGCGCAGAACGCGCTGACTGATTGAGTATTTCATAGCGATAGCTGCGCGCGATGGCACTGTAGCGAGCGTGGAAATCGTCACTGACGAGATGGGCAGAACGCACCGAGATATCCGACGGCAAATGGGCGTTGCCCCCCATCACCCAGGCTTTGCATTCTCGCCTGGCGTCAGTGTCAAAGTGCGCACACTGTTGCCAGGCGTGGACGCCGGCATCGGTGCGCCCGGAACAGATGACATCGATCGGTTCATCTGCAACGGCTGACATCGCGCGCTCGACATGCTGCTGAATAGAATCAGAGTGGTGCTGACGCTGCCAGCCACTGTAGCGGGTGCCGCAATACTCGAGTAGCAGAGCCACTTTCATCGTTTTATTGGTGTCCGCGAGCCGGGCTCGACGCGAAGTAATCGAAGCGCTGATTGTACCGCCTCAATGCCGCCACTACCGACACAAAAAAGGGCGCATATTGCGCCCTTCTTTTTTTACTCGTGCGAGTGTTTAGCGTCAGCCGAGGCTTTTGAGCAAAGCGTTGGCTTCTTCGCGCTGCTCCGCGGTGCCGCCCTGCGCTATCTCACGCAAGGCACTCAGGGCACTGTCGTTGTCGCCCATATCGAGATACGCTTTCGCCAGATCCAGCATGGTGCCCATATCCGACCCTTCGCCGGCGTCTGCAACTGCAGCCTGGGTGTCGTCGAGGGCACCTGTGTCGAGATTCAGCTCGGCGTCATCCAGTGTGAGATTGTCGAGCGTCGAATCCAGCCCTTGCTGCGTCAGATCCATATTTTCAATATCCAGCTCTGACATCGTATCGCCGGCTACCCCGTCGAGATTCAGCGTACCATCATCGTCAAATGCCGACAGGTCGACTTCATCCAGCGTGGCGTCGGCGATATCGATAGACCCCTCGTTATTTGCAACTGCCGCGTTGTCCATCTCGATGGACCCGAAATCACCTGTCGCCTCCAGCTCAGATACCGCAAATTCAGCACCCGGATCGATCGTCTGATCAAGCACCGATTCGGGCAGCTCTACCTCATCGGCAGCAATTTCAGCCAATTGAGAATCATCCGGCTCCGATCGGTCGCCAAAGAGTTCGTCCAGGCCGTGCAGATCATCGGCGTCATTCGACGAGACATTGTCGGGCAGGGTCGCCTGATTGGCCGCATCACTTTCAGCGTCCAGCGCCTGCTGAACGATCGGTGGAATATCCACCTCAGCCGCATCGCCACCCGTGGCGAGCGCGTCAATCACGCCCGTCGGGCTATCGTCCTGAGGGGAATCGGCCTCTACAACAGGCCCCTCCAGCTCACTGCTCATCTGATCGATGCGATCGCGCGCTTGGCTGTCGTCAAAGCGATCCTGAAAGCGCGCAGCCGCCGCCTGAAATTTCTCCCGATCACGTTGCACGAAATGGGTTTCAATCAGTTTCATCTGTAAGTCAGGATCATCTGGTGAGCGATCTATTGCAGCCGTCAACAACTCTTCAGCCTGACCATACAAACCATAGGCGAGATAGACATCGGCCTCTGAAACCGTGTCGTCCTGCGCCAGCGTTTCGTCCATTGCCTCTGGTCCAGCCGTGCGCGACTTCGTCACCACAGCAGCGGTTGCAGCACCAGCAGTTGCCGTTGCGGTGTCGGCAGACGTTCTCGCCTGCTTATCGTTATCCGCCACTTGCGGCTCACGCGGGGTGAAATCCGGCTCCACCCTGGCACCCGACTTCGCTGCGGCTTTGGGCTTGCGGCGCAGCAACCACGCACCGAGCAGTCCCAGCAATGCCAGCCCGGCACCGGCACCTAACAGCGTGTTGCGATCACCTATTGCTCGTTGCAGCGTCGCGCCAATGCCTGCGGGCTGAGTGTCAGATGGCTGTTCGCTGACCGGCGACTGGGCTCTGGCATCGACAATCGCCGTCTGCAGATCGCCAGCCTCCGTCGCTTCATCAGCGTCGAGAGGGGTGGCACCTGCCGCATCCGTGTCAACTTCATCTGACGAGTCTGCGACCACCACTGGCGTTTCGATCGGTGCATCAGATGCAACCGGATCGTCGGTTTGCTCTTCCGAATCACCCGCCGCAAGTGTGGGTTCTATGCTATCGGAGACCGCTTGCTGCGGAGCGTCAGCTATCAATTGCGCATCTGGATTGGCTTTCAGCTCACGCTGTCTGCGCTCAAGATCATCAATGACAGCCTGGCGCTGCACGTCGAGTTCGGCGGCGATGCGTTCCTGTTCGGACTGCGCACCCGCCAGCAATCGGGCCTTTTCCTGCTCGGCCTCAGCGACCAACGCTGCCTTGTCCTGATCGCCGATCTCCTCCCACGCCTGCTTTTCTGATTGCAGCGACACCAGTTGCGCCTCGATGGCATCGGCCTCTCCGGCCAGACGCTCGCTTCTGGATTGCGCCTCGGCGACCAGTGCATTGATTTTCGCATCCGATTCGGCCGCCATCGCCTCAAGCTGCTGCGCAACAGCTGGCGAAATCGATTGCTCTTCGGACTGCTCGGCTGGATCGCCGAGATCCTCACCGGCCGCGTCGCTGTCGACGGCTGCCTCAGGTTCAACCACCTCGGTTTGCCCGGATTGCGTCGCGGCGTCTTGCTCGGCCGAATCAGCGGCATCAGCCGCTTCGCTGCTGGTCTGTTCCTGCAGCGCTGCCATCTGCTCTTCCTGCAGCGTAATCAGCCGTTGTTTACCCGCCTCTATCGCGGCCAGCTCGCGCTCGCGCGCCTGCTGCTCTTCCGCTTCGAGACGCTCGGCGATGGCCCGTTCTTCAGCCAGTTGCGCCGCGACACTGTCGGCGCTCGACTCCTCGCTGCCACCGTCCGCCAAACCGGCGTTCTCGGCATCCTGCGCAGAGCCGTCTACCCCGACAATCGTCAATCTGTCCTGCGGATCCGCCTCAACGATCGGTTCGACCTGAGGCTGTTCCGGCTGCGCGTCCTCGGTTTCGACCGATGCCTGGGCCTGTGTTTCAGCTTCGGCCTCTTCCTGCACCGGCTCTGCCTCTGTCTGCAACGGTGCGGAGACACTCGCAACTGGCGTATTTCCACGATACTGCTGCCACAGGCTCATTTGATCTCTGACCAGCGCCAGCGCTTCAGCCTGCCCCACTGACGCGACGGTCGACTGTTCCGGAATACGCAGAATGGCCCCATTGCGAAGGCGATTCATATCCTGGTCGACAAATGCGTTTCGGTTGGCGCGCAGCAAAGCCACCATCATCTGTTGCGTGCTGACCCCATCAGCGCGACTTTGCTCAGCAATACTCCAAAGGGTATCGCTGCCCTGCACCCGGTAGGTTTTTGGGCCGCTGGCCAGCGCTTCCTGCTCTTTCTTTCGGGCTTCGAATGCCGGCAGTTCTTTCTCGATATCAATTCGTTCACCGACCGGTTCGCCGCCATCTGCATCACTGTCGCTGGTATCGAACAGTTCGTTTTGCAGATCGATATCAGACTGCGCAACCGACGTCTGATCGAGTATTGACTCGGCGGTGGCGACCGCGGGAATCTCTGTGCGAGCCAACGGCACACGGCTCTCTTCGTACATCATAACTTCTGAATCAGTATTGCCGATCACGCGGCGGCTAATCGAGGCTGCCAGTTCATCCAGCGGCACCGGCACGCCATCCTTGCTGTAGTCAAATTCCTCTTCCAGCGCAATGCGGCTATCGTCTGCACGGTCCGCCGGTTGAATCACGGCCGTCAGGTCAATGTCAGTTTGAAAATCGGTGCTGCCTGTTGCGCTGCCGGCATCGGCGACTGTCTCGACAGACTCGCTGGCGGGCGGAACATCCAGCCCAAACATCGCTGGCGTCAGCTCGACATCCACGGCACTCGCGTACCAGCTGTCATCCCGTGCAATGGGTTCAACCAGATCAACTTCGGTCGCCGTTTCATACCATCGGTCGTCACGTGCAATGGCCAGTTCACCCAAATCAATTTCGGCATAGGGCTTTTCGGTCTCGAACATCTCGGGCAGAAGTTCTATTTCCTCGCCCTCACTGGATGCTGCCAGACCCTCCAGCGACACGTCGTAGCGCTGCGAGGGTTCCGGTGTGATCGAATTCGACGTCTGAATACTGTCGTTATTACGGGTGGCAACGGGTTGTGCAGGTTTACCCGTGACATCCGACAGCGTCACCTCGACGCGATCCTCGTCACTGAGATTTGCAGGCAACTGACCGACCGTCTGCGGCTCCAGTTCGCCGCTAAAATCCACCACCACGCCCTGGTTTGGAATGCTCACCTTCGGCTGGCGCTGAATCACCGCCGACCCGTCAGTCTCGACCGAGTTTCCAGATGGCAGCAGATCATCGGCAAAATCAGTCTGTGCGAGACCAAAAACAGGCGGGTCGAGCAAAACCGTGTATTCGCGCACCATCCTGTCACCACCGGCAGTATCGACGCTCAGCATGAAATTCAGGAACGGCTCAATGACGGGGGCATCGCTGGTGATACGAATAGCGGGCGAGCCATCGGGGCGCTGAACGATCTTAAAACGCAGGTTCGACAACGCGTCCGGCGGCAGGCTGGCGTCTGTCTCCACTCCGCCTACCGGTGCGCCCTTGACCACCAGATCCCGCAGATCATCGCGCGTGACCGCCAGTATGCCAACCTCTGCATCCAACGGCTGGTTGAGCGTTGAGTACATCTCGATATCACCCAGGCTAACCGCCTGGATGCTGCCGGGAACAGATACCAGTGACAAACTGACCGCTGCTGCTGTAGCTAGTTTACGCACGTTATTTACGATCTCTTGTTCTATGGCTGTAAGGCACTATTGCCGGATCGGTAGTTTGTTCATCCCGTCGGCGCTCTGCCTGACAAGCCTCAACACCACGCCGAGAGGCAATATCCCTGTAACCGACTGATGTCGGCTCCCCGTTGGCGCCTGAGCCTGGTCACTGCCTGACCAGTCACGAAAATTCCACCCCCGATTGATATAGTACGAGGTAGTCGATTAGGCAATATAAACTTGCGGCATTGGCAAAACGCGCCGCAATGAGCAGGCAGTCGTTTACTGCACGCCTGCACACGACACCGCAAAACGGTGCCGCTCTTAGCCGCAATAACTCAGCGCGGCCTCTGCGGGCCGCGCGATCGCGCTAGCGTTCGATCAGAATCCGCAACATGCGGCGCAACGGCTCGGCCGCTCCCCAGAGCAACTGATCGCCGACGGTGAATGCACTGAGATACTCCGGCCCCATTCCCATCTTGCGCAAACGACCAATCGCAATGGATGGCGTGCCACTAACCGCCGCTGGCGACAGATGCGGGATCGAATCCTCGCGCGTGTTGGGCACCACTTTCACCCACTCGTTGCCTGCGGCGATCAGGCGCTCGATTTCATCGAGCGGGACGTCGCGGGTAAGTTTTATCGTTAGCGCCTGCGAGTGACAACGCATTGCCCCCACTCTGACACAGATGCCATCAATGACCAACGGGTCCGCGGGGTCCCGGCCAATCATCTTGTTGCATTCAGCCTGCGCCTTCCATTCCTCGCGGCTCTGTCCCTGGCCCAGGTCTGAGTCGATCCACGGGATCAGACTGCCCGCCAGCGGCGCGCCGCAATCCTGTGCTGGAAATTCGTCCGTGTGCATGCTGCGGGTCAGCGCCGCGTCAACTTCGATCGCGGTGGAATCTACACTTTTAAAAGTGTTTGTCGCCACGCCGTGTAAATGCCCCATCTGCTCGACCAACTCAAGCATTGCGCGTGCACCGGCGCCCGAGGCCGCCTGATAGGTCATGGCGGTAATCCAGTCGATCAGCCCCGCACGAAAAAGACCCGCCAGCGCCATCATCATCAGGCTGACCGTGCAGTTGCCCCCAATAAAATCGCGCTGGCCGTCGCGCAGCGCGCGATCAATGACGTCGCGGTTGACCGGATCGAGAACAATGGTGCTGTCGCTGTGCATTCGCAGCGAAGACGCTGCATCTATCCAATACCCGCCCCAGCCAGAATCTCGCAGTGCCGGGTGAATGTCGTTGGTATAGGAGCCACCCTGGCAGGTGATGATCACGTCCATTTCAGCCAGAGCGGTCAAATCGGCAGCGTCGAGCAAGGTGGTGGTGGCTTGCCCCATGGCAGGGGCGGTCTGTCCCGCCTGCGAGGTGCTGAAAAACACAGGGTCAATCAGGGCAAAATCACGCTCTTGCTGCATTCGCTGCAACAGCACCGAGCCGACCATGCCACGCCAGCCGACGATACCAACTTTCATCAGAAAACCTATCGTAAATGGGAGGATAAGAACCGGGACCTTGCGCACCGGCATCGAACCCTCGATTATAACACTCCGACGCTACCCTTCGCATCGAATGTGACAAGCTCGGTATACAAACCAGACCAATAGTCAACTGTGGTAATCTCGTATTACGAGCAAATTGCAATAATCAGTGCTATGCTGCTGGGAAGTTGGAGTCACATCATACGTACGCGTTTGGTTTGATGTTCAGCAGTATGGAATGTGTTTGGCCGGGAGGTGCCCATGGATATCAATAACTTGAAAGCGTTTATCGCAGTCGCTGATAAACGTTCTTTTTCGCGCTCGGCAGAGGTTCTACATCTCACCCAGCCAGCAGTCAGCAAGCGCATCGCCGCACTGGAATCAGAGTTAGAGACCCGCTTGTTCGACCGTGTCGGTCGCCAGGTGCACCTCACCGAAGCCGGTCACGTGTTGCTGCCATCGGCCCGCCAGATCAGCTCGGAACTCGATCGTATCGAAGACCTGATCGCCAATCTCGGCCGCGAAGTCAGCGGCAAACTTAGAATCGTCTCGTCGCATTACATCGGCGTCTACCGAATGCCGGCCATGCTCAAGCGCTTTCGCGAACAGTTTCCGCTGGTCGAACTGGATTTGCACTTCACAAGCTCGGCCGCCGCTGCTGCAGGGGTCCTGGAAGGCCGATACGAAATGGCGCTGTGCGCCCTGCACGGCGAACCGCTGCCGCGCCTGAAAAGCCTCGACGTCTGGCAAGAAGAGCTATTCGTCGTCGTCAGCAACGAACATCCGCTGAGCAAAGAATCGGACATCTCAATGGATCTGCTGATGCAGTGTCCGGCGATTCTTCCCAGCAGCTCCACGGTGACGCGCTCGGCGATTGACGCGGGGCTTGCGGATCTGAACCAGCGCCCATCGGAAGTACTGGAAACCTCACAGCTTGAGACGGTGCGGATGATGATCTCTGTCGGGTTGGGATGGGGATGCCTGCCCGCCACCATGATCGACGACTCGCTGCGCAAAATAGACATCCCCGAGCTGCAACTAAGCCGGCAGATCTCGCTGGTGCGGCTGCAGGAGCGGACATTGTCGCGCGCTGCCCAGGCCTTTCTGGAAAACCTGCCCGGGTCTGTTATCTGACGAATCTAGCCTGCGGCAGAGCCATTTTGGCCGCGCTGTCGCAGACAATGGTCCATCAGCACTAACAGCAGCATGGCTTCGGCAATCGGCACAGCCCGAATGCCGACACAGGGGTCGTGGCGGCCAGTGGTCACGACTTCTACTTCATTGTTATCGACGTCCACACTGCGCCCGGGCACTCGCAGGCTCGACGTGGGTTTCAGCGCGATCGAGGCGGTGATCGGCTGCCCCGAAGAGATGCCACCCAGAACACCACCCGCGTTGTTCGATAGAAACCCGTCGGCGGTAATTTCGTCGCGATGCGCCGACCCGCGTTGCGCAACGCTGTCGAATCCGGCCCCAATCTCCACACCCTTGACGGCATTGATGCTCATCAGCGCGTGCGCGATATCGGCATCGAGTCGATCGAATACCGGCTCGCCCCAACCGACCGGAACACCGGTTGCCACCACATTTACCCGCGCACCGGCCGAATCGCCATCGCGTGCGAGCTGTTGCATGCACTCCTCGAGCACTTCGATCTGGCTGGTGTTCGGCCAGAAAAAAGGATTTTGCTCGACTGTCTGCCAGTCAAAATCAGCCTGATCCAGCGCGATCTCACCCAACTGTGAAAGATAACCCCTGACCTCTATGCCGAACTCGCGCGCCAGGTACTGGCGGGCAATGGCGCCCGCCGCGACTCTCATCGCAGTCTCGCGTGCTGAGGATCTGCCACCCCCGCGATAGTCTCGAATGCCATATTTACGATGATAGGTAAAGTCAGCGTGAGCAGGCCTGAAGACGTCTTTGATCTTTGAGTAATCTTTGGAACGCTGATCAGTATTTTCGATCAACAGGCCTATCGGCGTGCCAGTCGTTACTCCTTCGAATACACCCGACAGTATTCGCACCGTGTCCGACTCTCGCCGCTGCGTGGTGTAGCGCGACTGGCCGGGTTTGCGCCGATCCAGATCTCGCTGGAGAAGACTTTCGTCCAGCGCGATGCCAGGCGGGCAGCCATCGACAATCGCACCGATGGCGGGTCCATGGCTCTCGCCAAAAGTAGAGGTGACAAACAGTTTGCCAAAGGAGTTGCCAGACATGGCGGGCGCGGTTTCCAGCAGTGCAGAAGTGGCCTATTGTATCTGTACAGATCGGACAAAACTTGTTTGCATCACTCGTGGAGAATTATTTTGTCAGGCGATAGCGATCAGGCGGCGATCGGTCGATGGCTAATGATGGGCATGTGGGTACTGGTGCTGGCACTGGCGACCTTTAGCATCAATCGCTGGCTGGAGCGCCGCGCCAACCCCAATCATCAGGTGGTCACGTCGATTGATGCTGGCAAACGCAGCATCGCGCTGCTGCGCGGACGCGGCGGTCACTATCTGTTGACCGGGCAGATCAACGGCGTCGATGCGACTTTCCTGATCGATACCGGCGCGACTAACATCAGCGTGCCAGTCGAGATCGCGCGCCGCGCAGGCCTGGAACAGGGCGTGCCAATCACCATCAGTACCGCCAACGGTTACTCCACAGCCTATCGCACGCGGATCGATTCATTGATGATGGGGGAACTGGAGTTTCGAAACGCGCGCGCGCATATCAACCCGGGACTCAGTGGCGCGGTGCTGCTGGGCATGAATGTACTGCAACACTACGAATTGATTCAAAGCGGCAATACGCTGATTATTCGCGAGCCCTAAGCTTGCTCAGGCACTGTTGACGCTGGGTGGCGTCTTGCGGCGCGGGTAACAGGTGCGGCATATCTCACAGATCAGTCCGTTGCAGCCACGTGCCGTGCAGTACTCGCGACCATAGAAAATGATCTGCAGATGCAGACGATTCCAGAGGCTTTCGTCGAAGAGCTTTTTCAGATCGCGTTCGGTTTGCACGACATTGCGCCCGGCGGTCAGACCCCATCGCTGTGCACAGCGATGAATGTGGGTATCGACCGGAAAGGCCGGCACACCGAAGGCCTGACTGACAACGACCGACGCGGTTTTGTGGCCGACACCCGGCAGTTGTTCAAGCGCTTCGAGATCTGCCGGCACGTTGCCGCCATAACGCTCGACAAGTATCGCCGATAGCTCAACAATCGCCTTCGATTTTCGCGGCGCGAGACCACAGGGTTTAACTATTTTTTCGACCTCGGCAGCAGATCGCCTCACCATGTCGGCCGGATTGTCTGCAAGCTTAAACAGCGCCGGCGTCACCGTATTGACCCGCGCGTCCGTACACTGCGCCGACAACAGCACCGCGACCAGCAAGGTATAGGGGTCAGTGTGATCGAGCGGTACCGGCGTCTCCGGATACAGCTCCTGCAAGCGCTGTGCGACGAAGGTCGCCCGATCCTTGCGGATCAAAACGACAGTCCGGGCAAAGCGGCCACGCGCTGCTGGCCAACAGATTGGTCAGTTGCTGGCACCGGTGATCCTCTGCACCGAAATGACGTTGCGCTGCTGGCGTAACTTATCCATTGCACCCACCAGCTGATCGATCCCGTCGATCGACACGGTGACTTCGACGTTGGCCGTCAGATCAGCGTCATCAGTGCGCGTGTTCGACGCGGTGATATTGATGCCTTCATTGGCCAGCACCGACATGACATCGCGCAGCAGTCCATGCCGATCGTAGGCGACGACCTGCAGCGTGACCGAGTACTCACCGGATGTCTCATCGCCCCAGTCCACATCGATCAGACGATGCAGATCCGCACCGCGCAGATTGAGCACGTTGCTGCAGTCCTTTCGATGCACTGTGACCCCTTTACCTCTGGTGATGTAGCCTACGATGTCATCGTAGGGCACTGGCGAACAACAGTTCGCCTTTTGCGTCAGGAGATTGCCAACCCCGCGCACCTGGATATCATCGACGTTGACACGGCGCCGGCGCCGGCGCGGCAAGGGTGTTCCAATTTGAAACTCGGGGTCCTGCAAGCCATTGATCGCACCCACCAGACGGGCGCCGGAAATCTCGTTTCGCCCCAGTGCCAGATAGAGATCCGAGACACGTGCACAGGCAAGTTTTTCCGCCACCTTTTCATGCGCAAGCTCACGCGCCTGGAGGCGTCGGATCTCTCGCTCGAGAATGGCGCGCCCATCTTCCAGATGGGTCTCCTGGTCGCGCACATTGAACCAGGCGCGAACCTTGCCTCGCGCACGCGCCGTGTGCAGGAATCCCAGGCTTTTGTTCATCCAGTCGCGACTGGGATTGCTGTGCTTGCCGGTGAGTATTTCCACGCGATCGCCATTGCGCAACTTATGGCCCAGCGGCACGATGCTGCCATTGACTTTAGCCCCGCGGCAGCGATGTCCGACTTCGGTGTGAACGTGAAATGCAAAGTCCAGTGGTGTGGCCTCGATGGGCAGATCGATCACCTCACCGTTTGGTGTAAACACATACACACGGTCTGAAAAAACCTCGGTGTCGAAAGCCTCGAGCAGATGCTCATCGTTGCCATCGCTGTCGAGCAGCGCGCGAAGCGAGTTGATACTTTTTTGCAGCCGGGTATCACCTTTGCCACCTTCTTTGTAGCGCCAGTGGGCGGCGATGCCTAGCTCGGCGTCACGCTCCATTTCGCGACTGCGAATCTGAACCTCAAGTGCTTTGCCCTGAGGTCCGATCACCGCTGTATGCAAAGATTGATAGCCGTTCTCTTTCGGATTGGCGATGTAGTCATCGAATTCGCGCGGCAGGTGCTGCCACTCGCTGTGGACAATGCCAAGCGCGGCGTAACACTGCTGCTTGGTATCAACCAGCACCCTGACGGCCCGCACATCGTAGAGATCCGACACCTCGACGCGTTTGCGCTGCACCTTGCGCCAGATCGAATAGAGATGTTTTGGCCTCCCCACCACTTCAAAGCCCTGCATGCCAGAGTCTTCAAGACGCTGGGTCAGCAACTCGACGAAATTACCGATGTAGATTTCACGATCTTCACGCCGCTCTTCAAGCGCTCTGGCGATTCGCTTATAGGTACCAGGGTCAAGCAGACGAAACGATAAATCTTCAAGCTGCCACTTCAACTGTGCGACGCCGAGACGATTGGCCAGCGGTGCGTATATCTCGAGGGTTTCTCTGGCGATGCGCTGAGCGACCAACTCATCACCGCGCAGTAGCAATTGCAAACGTCGCACGCGAAACGCCAGCTTGATCAGCAACGCGCGAACGTCCTCTACCATCACCAGCACCAATTGCCGGAGTTTTTCAGCCTGCGCCTCGACGTCACTGGCACCCGAGGCAACGACGCTGTTTTCCTGCGACAGGGAATTGAGCCAGCGAACGCTTTCGATCAAACGCAGCAGCGGCTGCTCAGTCTGCTGACGCAGTTGTTCGGTTGGAATCGCGGTACAGGCAGAGTGTGAGCCGAGCAGCGTTGCGGCGATGCAGTAGCTGTCGGCACCCAGTTCTTTAAGGTGTGCCGCCACTTCGAACGGGTCAGGGAAATCCGGTTTGCTGTGGCGAGCGTCCCAGACCCTCGGCACCGCATCCCTGATCAATGCGGACTGCGCGTCACCGAGTCCGGTGCAGAGATACTCCACAGCCGCCTCACGGGTTTGCAGCCGGTCTAGATCGGGATCGTATGAATGGCGCATGTAAGGTTAGATGACGGTTTGTCGACCTCTTGCGGTGACAGGGAGTGTCGCGTCTGTAGCCCGGATTGCTGATGAAATTGACGATGCTCTCGCCGCGTTATCATCAAGCCGCACCCGTGCGGCGCAAGCCCCCCATTATACCTGGTTCCGTAACACATCCAGTGGAGATTGATCGAGCACGGGACGCGTCACCAACATGCCGGCCGACCAGATACAGATCAGCCCGGTCGCCACACCAATCAACCAAAGCCAGGGGTTGAACTGATATGACAATTCCATGACATATTCGACGATTATCCAGCCCATCAATGCTGCAACAGTTGCCGCCAACACCCCGGATAGCAGACCAATGACGGCAAATTCTCGCCCCAGTGTGCCGCGCAGGTAACGCCGCGAAGCACCGAGTGTGCGCAGTATCGCCGCCTCTCTAAAACGCTCGCGTCGCGATGCCAGCACGGCGGCAATCAGCACCAGAATGCCGGCGAAAACCGTGAACAGAAAGACGTACTGGACGGCGGCGGCGGCGCGGTTCATGATGCCGGTGACGCGCTCCAGAATCGAACCGACTTCCAGT
>CAZYDV010000146.1:0-14315 GCA_964646405.1 uncultured Granulosicoccaceae bacterium
AAGCATCGAATGATCTCACCAGGCCGATTCAATTCTGGCAGTTGTACTCAGTGCTTGGCCCGCAGCGCATTATCCAGTTGGTGCGCACCTTTTATACACGCGTGTACAATGACGAGCCGTGGTTTAAATCAGTCTTTGAACGTATCTCGGGCATAGAGCATCACGTCGGCACGCAGTCTGCCATGTGGGTCGATGTGATGGGTGGCGGGCCCACCTATCACGGAGGCGAGTATCGGCTCAATTTTCATCACACCCACAATGCCATGGAGTTGCTGAACGAAAGAGGTGCGCAGCGCTGGCTGGAGCTGATGGTGAACACCCTTGATGATCCGGCCAACGACCTGACCGATGACCCGCGTGTGCGCCCGGCACTCAATACCTTTCTCAATTACTTCATGGGAAAGTACGCGCGGGATTTCAGATTCGAAAACAGCGCAGACTTTGGCAAGCTTAATCCGCCCGTGAAGCGGCGACTGAACTTTTTAAATATGAGCTCAGATGCCATAGAGGCATTGTCCATTGACGAGTTGCGGGACGAGCTGATCGCCCGCGGGGTAAATGTTAGTGGCTACACCGACAAGCGTGACTTCGTTAATCGCGCATTGCGATTCTAAGCTTTAACGAATCGGCTATAGCAAAACCAAGCACTAACGCAGCCAACCACAGGCACGTGTGTGATTGCAACTTCGGCACCCTACCTGCCGGACAAATACTAGCCCGGCCGCGACCGCATATTATCCGGCAGCCAGGTGGCTAATTCCGGTACCAGTATCAAAATGAAAACCATCACCACCATGATCGCAAACATCGGCAGCGCTGCCTTGGCAATATAGCCCATCTCGTGCTCGGTCATACCCTGCAGCACAAACAGGTTGAATCCGATCGGCGGTGTGATCTGCGCCATCTCAACCGCCACGACAATGAAGATCCCGAACCAGATCAAATCGATGCCGGCCTGGCGGATCATTGGCTCCACCACCGCCATAGTCAGTACCACCGACGAGATGCCATCGAGAAAGCAACCGAGAATGATGTAAAACACCAATAGTGCCATCAACAATTCAAACCGCGTCAACTCAAGTGATGCGATCAGATCGGCCAGTGCGCGCGGCAGACCGGTAAACCCCATCGATAGCGACAAAAAGGCAGCACCAGCCAGGATCAGCGCGATCATCGCAGAGGTTCGCGTGGCTCCCATCAGGCTTTCGGTGAAGGACTTCCAGCTCAGCGAGCGTTGGCCGGCAGCCAGCACCAGCGCACCGATCACGCCAAATGCCGCCGCCTCGGTGGCAGTCGCATAGCCGGTATACATCGAACCGATCACCAGTAGAATCAATGCAACCACCGGCATCAGGAATCGACTGTTGCTGAGCTTTTGCAGAAAGCTCATTCGCGGTTCGGGGTCCGGTGCAAAGTTTCGCGAGACCTTGGACATCACCGCCACATAACTCATAAAAAGCAGCGCCAGTACCAGACCCGGTAACACCCCGGCCAGAAACAGCTTGGTGATCGACTCATTGATCGTCACGCCGTAGACGATCAGCGTCAGCGACGGTGGAATCATCAAGCCCAGCGTCGCGGCGCCGGCCAGCGTGCCAATGATCAGATTCTCCGGATAGTTTCGCCGACGCAACTCTGGAATCGACATCTTACCCACTGTGGTCAAGGTGGCCGCACTGGAACCAGAGACAGCGGCAAAAACGGTACAGCCAACAATATTGGTGTGGATCAATCCACCCGGCAATCGCGCCATCCACGGCGACAGGCCCCTGAACATATCCTCGGACAGGCGCGTGCGATAGAGAATCTCCCCCATCCAGATAAACATCGGCAAGGCGATTAACGTCCACGATGACGACGCCGACCAGATCGTGGTAATCATCGCATCCCCCGGTGGACGCGAGGTAAACAGCGACATACCGACAAACGCGACGCCGAGCAGTGCCAACCCTACCCATACGCCGGTGCCGAGCAGCAAAAAAAGAACAAACAGAAAAATCGAAATGGGTGCCAGTTGTTCCATGATTCGCTACTCAGTGATCTTCAACGGTGTCGGCGACGATCGCGTGCTGTTTATCGAGCAACAGCCGCAGCACGTTGTCCCAGAAACACAGCGCCAGCAACACGGCGCCGACGCACATCGCCAACTGCGGGATCCACAAGGGGGTTGCATCCTGCCCCTGACTGATATCGTTGAGCTTGTGCGACCAGTAAGTTGCCTTGATCGCATACCAGGCGAGATAAGTTGCCGCCGCGGCGCCGATGGTGAAACACCAGACTTCACCGTAATAGCGAAACCGCCCCATCGCCGACAGCAGTAAACTCACGCGAATGTGCGCGCCGCGATTAAGCGCATAGGCGAAAGATAGAAACGACGCGGCGGCCATGCAGTAGCCCGCGTAATCAGGCGCGCCCTTGACGATCTCGACGTTCCAGCCGAACCAGCGCGCGAGCATCTGCACCACGATCAGGCACAAAATGGCAATCAGGAAGAGCGCACCGAGTACGCCTCCGGCAGTGTAGAGTCGATCAAGCGTGGTTTTGATTGCCGCGGGATAGGCCATGGTCATACTCGGGAGTTCGATGGCAGATCGATAGTTTTCGATTAACACAAAAACAAAAGGGCCTCACGGCCCTTTTGCTGTCTTCCCTCATTCGGTTTACATCGCCTTGAAGGCATCGACGATGGCTTTGCCGTCTTCACCGGCAGATTCCAGCCACTCATCAGACATGGTCTGACCGATTTCCTTCAGCTCATTGGTCAGGCCTTCGCTGGCCGGGCCAACTGTCATGCCACCGTTGCGCAGACCGGTGAGCGTGAAACCGGTGTATTCCTTGGCGCGCCAGGTGCCTGCGTATTCAGCGATTTCCGCACAGGCGGTGATCACATTCTTGTTGGCATCAGAGGTGCCGCCCCAGACATCCTTGTTGACCATGATGTAGTTGCGCGGCAGCCACGCATCAACTTCATAGAAGTGGGTGAGGCTCTCCCATACCTTGCGATCATAGCCAGTCGCACCAGAGGACACCATGGACTCGGCCACGCCGGTCGCAAACGCCTGTGAGATCTCAGCCGCCTCAATGGTGACGGGCAGCATACCGGTCAGTTCTGCAAGGCGCGCGGTCGCATTGTTGTAGGAGCGAAACTTGATGCCCTTCATGTCGGCCACCGAATTCACTTCCTTTTTGAAGTACAAACCCTGTGGTGGCCAGGGCACAGAGTACAACAGCACCAGATTCTGTTTGTCCAGGATGGCTTCCATGGTGGGTTTGGACGCTTTCCACAAGTTGGCAGCATCGTCGAACGAAGTGGCCAGAAAAGGAATCGAGTCGACGCCGAAAACCGGATTTTCATTCTGGTGGCCGGACAACAGACGCTCACCGATCGGTGCCTGACCGGTCTGGATCGCACGTTTGATGTCTGCGCCTTTAAACAGCGAGCCTGAAGGGTGAGTCACGATCTCAATGTCGCCACCGGTGCCCGTGGTTACGCACTTGGCGAATTCTGCCCCGGTTACCGAGTGAAAATTGGATCCGGAATAGGCCATCGGCATATCCCATTTCTCGGCATGGGCAGCCGAGGTCATCATGACCATCGCCGACGACAGGCCAACAAGTGCGCTCTTTAATTTCATACTCGCAAATCCTCTGGTTGTGCGTTCTGGTGTCGTGCCACAGGGCCAATGGCGGCCGCGGCAGCATCAGACAGAGCGGATCTTCGGCGCGCAAACCGACCGCCGAAACCGCTACTGCCGAAGCAGTACAGACTGCACGCGGCGGGAAAAAAGATCAAGCGCTTTGCTGTCACCGAACGCCATTGCGCGGACAAAAAGCCGGATCAGCCCGCATGCCGAATGCTGTAACGCTGTAACCGATCAATATCCACATCGATGCCGAGTCCCGGCAGCTCGGGCACCACCACCTGCCCGTCGACGATCGGATAGGCTGCCTCCAGCAGGTCCTCCACCAGATAGTAGCTTGCCTGATAGAACTCACAGCCCAGCGAGATATTCGGCGTGGCTGCGATCATATGGGTGCCAGCCAGATGGGCGATGCCCGTCTCAAACATATCGCCGCCATAGGCCGCCATGCCAGCCGAATGGGCGATCGCGGCAATCGTCTGCCCACGGCTCAGCCCGCCGCATTTCATGATCTTCACCGACACACAATTGCACAGACGATCCTCAATCGCCCGCGTCATGTCGGCCGCGGTGAACACCGTTTCATCTGCCAGAAGCGGGGTGTCGAGTGCCGCGGCAAGGTTTTGCATGATGCGATAGTCCTGCGCCGGCACCGGCTGCTCGATAAAGGTCACATCAAAACATTCGATGTCGCGCAGTTGCCGTAGCGCATCAGTTGGTGCCAGGCCCTGGTTGTAGTCGACTCGAATATCGAATTCAGGATAGTCCTGGCGCAGCCGTTCCACCCGCATGATGTCAAAGGCATGATCGCGAATGCCCGTCTTGAATTTGACCAGTCGGACATTGTCTTCGCGCAGTTGATCAACCAACGCGATGTCGGCATCAAAATCCGGATTCGCCAGCGACACCGACAGCGGAATGGTCTTGCGGACTGCTCCGCCGAGCAACTCGTACACCGGCACGCCCAGGAGTCGCCCCTTCATATCCAACAGCGCCGTCTCGAGCGCTGCCCGCGCCTCACCGCAGTGCACCACGGCCCGCTCGACGTCCAGCATGATCTGTTGCATCTGGCCTATCGAGCGGCCGACGATCAGCGGCCGCATGTAGCGATCGAGCGCTGCAAAGTTGGCCTCTGCCGTGCCGGTAAACACCGCCCACGGCGACCCCTCGCCATAGCCCTGGACACCGGATTCTGACGTCAGTCGCACGATCACCACATCAATCCGGTCGGCGACCGTGCCGATCCCGTGATCACGACGCGTTCTGACCGGCAATTGGGCGTGCCAGACATCCATTGCGGTAATTTTCTGATCCAGCACGGACATGATCGGTTTCACACTCAGCAGACAGGTTCAGCCCTCGATGGTACACAGCGCAGGCTGGACTCGCCAGCGAGTACCTGCTTTGGCGTCAACCGGCGAATGGCACGGGCGATCCGCCTGTCGTCATCGGATCGCGCGGCGGCTAATAATTCCGCTCATTGCACCGATAAACTGTTGTCGATTACCAGGATTGCCTCCGAATCATGAAATCCCCCGCCCATGACGTATGGCCATGGATTGCATCGCTGATACTGTTTGTCATCTGCCTGTGGCTGCCCGCAACCCTGCTGGCGCACGGCGTATCCGTGGGCGATCAGGGCATCATCACCTCAGGCTCCGGCCGCATGTTTATCCCGTATCTGTATATGGGTGCCAAGCACATGGTGACCGGCTACGATCACCTGCTGTTCCTCGTGGGCGTGGTGTTTTTCCTGTACAAGCTGCGCGATGTTGCGCTGTACGTCACACTCTTCGCCGTGGGCCACACCGTCACGATGCTGACCGGCGTGCTGGCCGACATCCACGTGAACGCCTATTTGATCGACGCGGTGATCGGCTTCTCTGTCATCTACAAGGCTGCTGACAACCTCGGTCTGTGGCACAAGTGGTTTGGTCGCGCGCCGGACGCGCGAGTTGCAACCGCCGTATTTGGCTTGCTGCACGGCTTTGGCCTGGCGACCAAGATTCAGGAGTTCAGCATTCCCGAAGACGGCCTGCTGTTCAATCTGTTGTCGTTCAGTATCGGCGTAGAAGTGGGGCAATTGCTGGCACTGGCCGGCATTCTGATTCTGATGGGATTCTGGCGCCGCAGTGCCGGCTTCATGCAACAGGCGAAAGCGGCAAATTACGTATTAATGCTGTGCGGTGCGGCCCTGATGTTCTGGCAGCTCATCGAATTCTTTGCTCACTAGCCTGGAGATCCGCATGCACATCAGAAAACCGGAACCACACGAACTACCTTCGCTGAGTCAACTCGTGCTGGCAAGCGTCGCGGCGGTTATTGTTATGGCCATGCTGCTGGTCACCGTAATCTTGCCCGCTGAGCGCGGCATCGATCCCACAGGGGTGGGCAATAAGCTCAACCTCACACGAATGGGTTTACTAAAAAGTGCGATGGCCGAACCCGAGCCGCCACACGACGGCCGCCCGCAACGCAACGATCAAATGTCCATCACGATACCTCCCGGGGTGGGACAGGAAATCAAGATGAACATGAAAAAGGGCTATGAAGTGAGTTACAACTGGCACGCCACGGCCCCGATCTTTCACGATACTCACAGTGACATTTCAGGCAACGAGGATGTATTCATCACACACAGCCGTGCCGAGTCCGTCACTACTGATTCTGGCTCCATCATCGCACCGTTTGCCGGCGGTCATGGCTGGTACTGGAAGAATCGTGGTGAAGCAGCAGTAACAGTGACACTAAAAACGCAAGGCGAATACATCGACATTCGTGCCAGGTAAGTCTGTAACAAAACATTGCCCCATGGTACGTACAACTGGCACTTACCGACCCTGATGGTATCCAGGGTTTTGCAGCGTCGCAGTAGCAACGCACCCATCAGATGAATGTCCCGACAGTGCTGGCGCCGCCACATGCCGCCAAACCGGTCAGTAGAGCCGCAAATATTCCTGCACTTCCCAGTCAGTGACAGCCTGATGATAACGCTCCCACTCGTCAACCTTATACGCGAGATAGGAGTGGTGCATGACACTGCCCATCACCTGCTTTGCGAGATTATCAGCACGCAGCGCCTCAGTCGCCTCCATTAGATTACGTGGCAACCGGCGAATACCCAGCGCTTCAAATTCTGCAGCGGTCATCTCGTATAAATCACGATCAGTCGGCGGGCCGGGATCAATCTTATTGACGATCCCCTTCACGGCTGCGGCCAGCGACATCGCCAGCGCGAGATACACATTCATACACATATCAGCTGCGCGATTTTCGATGCAATAGCGACTTTGCGGCAAACGAAACTGCGCCGATCGGTTGTTGTGTCCGTAGGTGATATTGGTCGGTGCCCAGGTTACTGTTCCGCCTTCAAATCCACCGACGCGGGGCACCAGCCCGTTGTAAGAATTGACAGTAGAGCAGGCGATTGCGGTCAGACTTTGCGCGTGTTCCATCAAACCACCAACCGCATAACGCGATGCATCACTCCAGCCCGTTTCTTCAGAACCAAACAGATTGACCCCCGGCTTGTCGACCGCCTGCATTGACATATTGATGTGCGCACCAGATCGCCAGTCGCCGACAGTAGGCTTGGGCATAAAGGTGATGAACATACCATGTTGCTTGGCCACCTCCTTGAGCATTATCCGCAAAAACACCAGTCGATCCGCCATCTCGAGTAGATCGGTATAGTGAAAATCCAGCTCAAACTGCGAGTAGGCCCCCTCTGCGACCACATCGTGCACATTCCAGCCGAGTGCCTCGAGTATATCGATCATATCTTTGAGAAACGGCATCGAATCAAGTGAATGCTCAACGTCGTAACCAAACGCCTGCCGCCGCGACCGTACCCGGGTACCAGTTTCATCGTCAATCGCCTTGACGGGTTTGCCGTCTTCGTCGAATCGCATGGCGATAAATTCCGGTTCGATTCCCGCATAGCCCACATACCCTGCTGCCGCGCCGTCACGAATAGCGCGTTTGAGTGATTGCCGCGGACACACATTGTACGGTTTGCCCTCCCAGAACAGATCGGCAAAAATAATCGCCATGGATTGATCCCACGGACACACATAAACCGCATCCAGATCCGGCACCATGACTTGATCTGAATCGGCTGGCGACAACTCAGGCACATAGGAAATTGAGTGAACGGCAAACTGCGGCCCTTTACCCATACAGAGCCTTTCGAAATCACTCATCGGCACGGGCTTGGTTTTCGGAATGCCGAACAGATCTATCCAACTCGACAACACATACTTAACGCCGGCATCTTCAAGCTGCTTGCGCACCGCCGCAATCCGAGCGGCATCCGGCAACGCTTCTGCAAAGGTTTCTGCATATTGGCTCACGTGTCTCTCCTCAATTGTCTGCTGCGCTCTTAGTGCAGCAATTCGGTGATCGCATCGTCGAGTATTTTGCTGAAACCGGTATCGTTGCCAGGCGACGCAACGCAGTGCCCCCATGGCGACTCTATAATCCGCAACTGGGCATTCGGCATGGTTTCAACTTCAATCTCGTTATCCGCTGGACGAAAATACAAGTCACTTTTGCAGGCGATCACGATCGCCCGGGCCTCGATGGCTGCCAGGGCTTTTCTAAAATCACCGTGATAGGACTGTTGCTGTGCGATATCGGCGTGTTGCCAACTCCATAATTTGCACAACAGGTCGTTGGCATCCCAGGCCAGATGATCCCGCTCCCAGTCCTGCAGCATAGCCTCTGCAGAGTCAAATCCATTGTGTTTGTACAAACGCTCGCGAAAGAAGGTTTGTGAATAGGCCCAGCCAGCGTATACACGAGCAAACGCCTTAAGTCCCCTTTGCGGTGGCGACTGATAGCGCCCACCGTCGAACATCGCATCGGCCTGAAGTGCAGCTTTCACCCCTTCCAGAAAAACCCAATTGTGCTCGGCTACTTTGGCCGAGGCGCAAAACGGCAATATCGCCCTGACCATCTGTGGATATTGCGCGCCCCACTGAAAAGCCTGGCATCCCGCCATCGACCAGCCGGCAACCAGCGCGATCTCGTCAATGCCGAATCTCTCTCTCAGCAAACGGTGTTGCGCTGCGACATTGTCGTACAGAGTTACCGCCGGAAAGTCCGGGCCAGCTTGTGGTGCCTTTGAGTTACTCGGGGACGATGAATAGCCATTGCCAAACATATTGACCGACACAATAAAATGGCGGGCCGGATCAATCGCCCTGCCCGGCCCAAAGAAACCCGCATTGCGGATGTGCGTACCGGTATAGAAAGTCGGCAACAGCACGACGTTGTCACGCTTTGCATTGAGCTGCCCACTGGTGGCAAACGCGAGCTTGCCATCCTGAAGCGTCTCGCCAGACTGCAAGCCGAAGTCACCCAGTTCAAAAATCTCATGTGACTCACTCATGGTGGTGCACGCCTCGCTTTGTTTATGTTCCCAGGCCTGCGACTGAACCAGACCATAGTGCCGGACAGAACAAAACCCTGCCGCGCAATTTGAGCAATCTGGCTACACTATAGGCCTGATCGTTTCTGCACAGTGACCCATCGCCCCCGTGAACCCGACACCATCCGACCTGTCCATCGTCGACGCCCATCACCACTATTGGGATCCTGTCCATAACGATCACCCCTGGCTGAACCAGAATCCGCCAATCGCATTTCGCTATGGTGACTATTCAGCTATTTGCCAAACTTTCATGCCGGCCGATTACGATCGCGTGACAGCCAACTGGAACATCATAGCCACGGTCACGATGGAAGGCGAGTGGAACCCGGCCGCACCCCTTGCCGAGGCGCAGTGGTTGCAGCAGATGCACACAGTACAGGGCCGCCCTGCTGCACACGTGGCACAGGCGTGGCTCGATCAACACGATCTGGCGCCGCTTCTGGAGGCGCTCGATCAGTTGCCCATCGTCCGGTCGGTCCGCCACAAGCCTCGCGCGAATCCTACGCCGGGTGGCGCACCTGGCGGTATGACCGATCACGCGTTCATCAGTGGGTTTCGCCGCCTGCGGGCGCATGGCCTGCACTTCGATCTACAGACCCCCTGGTGGCACCTGCACGAGGCAATCGATCTTGCCGCCAGCGCCCCGGATACGCAAATCATACTCAACCACACCGGCCTGCCTTCGGATCGAAGCCACGACGGCATCGCGCAGTGGCAAAGCGCCATGCGTGCACTGGCCGCGGTGGAGCAAGTCAGCGTGAAGATTTCCGGCCTGGGTCTTGCGGATCGAGCATGGACAATCGCCGACAATCGGGACATAGTGCGGCGCACCATTGACCTCTTTGGCGTCGAACGCTGTCTGTTCGCGTCAAACTTTCCGGTCGATGGCCTGTGCGGTTCGTTCGATACCATCTATCGCGGTTATTCAGACGCCACTGAAGACTTTTCGCCAGCCGATCGCCACGCCCTGTTCGCCGGTAACGCGAGCAGAATCTACGCATTGGATCTCTAGTGCGTCCGACACCCTCGCTTTGCCTGTCTACCGCCTGGAGTATTTCCCATCTCAATCCCGCCAGCAGCGCCCGTCAACTCCGCGACCAATCAGCGGCGCAGCAACAGTCGCCTCGGCATCATCCTGATGCTCACGGCGATGGTACTGTTTTCAGCCGCCGACATGATGGCAAAGTTGCTGACCGATGCGTTTCATCCGGTGCAGATCATCTGGTTCAGACAACTGGCACTGCTGATCGGGGTGTTGTTTTTGTTGTCACGCGTCGGCACCTCCGTGCTGAAATCCGGCCGCCCCGGCCTGCAGATCACCCGCGGTGTACTGGCGGTCTGTTCCGGCATATTGTTTGTCACAGCGGTGAAATACGTGCCGCTGGCAGACGCCGTTGCCGCCACGTTCGTCGCGCCATTTTTTCTAACCATTCTGGGCGCCGTGGTACTGGGCGAACAGGTTGGCATCCGTCGCTGGTCAGCGGTGGTCGTGGGTTTTATCGGCGCGCTGATCATCATTCGTCCGGGCATGGGCGCCATCCACCCGGCGGTGATGCTGGTGGTCGCCGCGGCGGCCTGCTACGCCAGCCGCCAGGTCATTGGAAGATTACTGGCCGCCACCGACAGAACCGTCACAACCGTCGCCTTCACCGCGCTGACGGCAAGCTTTATCATCAGTATACCGCTGCCTTTCGTCTGGGAAACACCGTCGACGAGCTTTCAATGGTGGACGTTGCTGGCCATGGCGCTGCTGGCAGGTGTGGGCGAGGTGTTGGTGATCAAAGCACTGGAGGTGGCAGAGGCTGCGGTCGTCGCGCCGATGCACTATAGCCTGATCCTGTGGGGCACCGCCTACGGCTACCTGGTGTTCGGCCAAATGCCAGACCAGTGGACCTGGCTCGGTACTATCATTATCGTAGCAGCGGGCATCTACACCCTGAGACGCGATCGAATCAGGCGCGGGTGACTACCTCAGTTCGCAGACAGGCACTCGTTTGATCGACCAGCAAAGTCGAATCACTCGGCATCCTGAGCGTCATTATTCTCGTAAGCGCCAGTATCACAGCGACTGTCTCTTGCCAAACCACGTTGATCTTCTGTGGTCTTCGGGATTGGCGGAACGATGCTGCCATGCCCGTGACAAACACCTGAGTCGTTTGCACTGGAAGACAGACGCAGCGCGTGAGTCTGAACACACCCCATGCCCGTTAAGGTTCTGCTGGCGGTACTGCAGCCGTTTTCACGCAGCTCGCCAACATCCAGCGGAGGATCATAGTTCGCTGGCAACAACGTGCCAGACAACGCCGAATTCACCGAGAACTGTCTGCAGGTTCTGTCACTGGTGTAGCTGCTGTTTCGCGAACCAACAAATCTGATCGAACCGGAAAACTGAATACAGTTTCCATAGGGTCCACTTTGGCCATTGTTGGCAACCAATGACGAAAAGAGGGTGACGCTGGCACCCCTTAACCGCATACCGTCAGCATCGTTGTACACCAGTGATGAGTTGCCTACCGACAAGCTGCCACCACTGCCGGAAATGGCGTTTCTGTTACCGCTTAAGGTGGAATTTTGAATCAGTGTACTGCCACCGCTGGACTCAATCGCAGCAGCCCGGTTATCTGCAATGGTGGATGATTGTATGCTAACCGTACCACCACCCACGTGAACACCACTTAAATAGCTATCGGAAATGGTACTGTTGACCACTGACAATACCCCAGCGTTTGCCACGACACCTGCTGCACCGCTGTCGCGAACCGTGGAATCACGGAGCACGAGACGCCCGCTGTGTAACGCCAGCCCCGTTTCATTGCCCACGAGTAGTGAGCGTTCCAGCGTACTTTGAGCGCCAGCGCCTTCATTGGACAATGCCAGCATCGCATCCCTGAATTCAGTTAGCATGAACTCGGCAGTGGCTTTATTTCTAACCAATGAAACGGCTGCCGGCAATGTACCCGACAGCACCAGATTGTCGAACAGAACACGACCTGAATTTATGACGTAGTTAAAGGCTGCGGCACTGCCTGACGCAATGCCAAATCCGTTACCGACGATAGTAAGCCGAGTCTCGTATTGAGGTTCGATCGATTCAAACGGCACGACGTTAGAGAAATCACTGGTCAGTAAAACCTCTACATCGAAGTCCGACGCGTTATAACACTGAATAGCAGAATTGAGCGATGCCTCAGAATTCGCCTGCATGGTCGACCCACAACTGTCGGTCGCCGGGGTGTGGGACAGGTAGATGCGCGGCGTCGTGGGGCTGGCGTGGGTCAAGATCCAGAAGCCCTGCCAGCCAGTGACATAGTCGGATTTGTCGAGCGAACGATACTGCTGCAGCATACTGTCAAACACGTAGAGCCGTCCCGACGTTACACCTGCTGCGACAGATTCTTCCAGGTCACACCCGAACTGACACGTATTACCCGCCACATCCGCGACGATGCGAAAGTCTTTAGTCCATGATACCCCCGGTAACGACGTACCGAGCATTGACCAGGCCCTTTTCGTTGGATCGACAGGCGGGTTGATTTCGATGCAGCCCTGAGGTGACTGGCAAGGTTCGCTGGTCACTGTCAGCGCACTGATGGCAGTTTGTGTATCGACTTCAACCTGTACATCAGAACCACTTGACTGGATTATCCAGTAGCCGCTACCCGGCTTAGGCATTTGGGACAGCAAAACTCTGTCGTACTTGCCCTGGCCAAACGCATACAACACCCAATTGGAACCGTACGTTTCTACCGGCAGGGCTTCACCCAAAAGCGCACCAAACGTAAGCGTGGTAGCACCCACCGGAAAACTGATTAACTGCCATTGGTTGTTTTTGAGAGTTTTTGCGCTGCCGATCGCCCAAAGACCCGACGAAAAAAACATCAGGGCAAGGCACAATAAGAGCCCAGTCGTTTGTCGTCTATCTGAACGCGCCATACCGCAGGCTCCCTTTTAAAACACGACTAATGTTGTCAGGACAACCCGACTGTACGTGCACGCTCTTCTGCGCGTCAACCTGGCCTGGTACCGGTACTCTCAGTAGATTACTGGCGATAACCGCAAGAGGTTACTGCCGCCAGCAGTCAGCGCCCCTTGCCGGCACTTGTCGGTTCCGCGGACAACCTCGGCCGTGCCCACTCGGAATAGTATTGTCGCTGAAAGTCAGGGGCCAGTAACGCCGCGCCCGGCGGGCAAGCACACGCTTGGAGACACTCGCGCACAGCAATGCTGCGGCCACAATAGCCGGGTGGCACTGACAACACCTGATAGCCAGATCGCCGCGGCAGCGTTTACACTGTGTGTCCAGTCCACCCGTCGAGCGGCTATGAGCCACAAAATCTTCACCGCCTGCCTGGGCACTGAAACCAACTCATTCTCGCCGATCCCCACCGGCCTCGATCTATTCGAGCGGACCATGCTGGTGCGAAATGGCGATTTTGGTGAGCGCGTTTTTTTGTTCGGGCTGCCCCTGGTCACCTGGCGCGAGCGCGCGCATGCCCTGGGATGGAGCGTCGCCGAGGGCCTGGCGGCCTTTGCCACCCCGGCGGGCGACACCACCAAAGCAGCGTACGAGGCCTTGCGTGACGAGATTCTGGCCGAACTGGATGCCGCTATGCCGGTCGACGCCGTCATGCTGAACCTGCACGGTGCCATGGTGGCTGACGGCTACCCGGATGCCGAGGGCGATCTGCTCACCCGGGTACGCGAACGAATCGGCCCGGACACACCGTTATTAGCCGAACTCGACCTGCACGGGCACATGACCCGTGCCAAACTCGACGCCAGTGACGCCTTGATCTACTACAAGGAATACCCGCATGTCGATGCCGTCGAACGCGCCCACGAACTGTTCGACATCGCACAGGGCATGCTCGAGGGCAAACTCAAACCGTGCATGGCGATGCACGACTGTCGCATGTTGGGCATCTTCCCGACCACCCGCGAACCCTTGCAGAGTTTTGTGTCCAGAATGAAGACGCTGGAACAGCAGCCTGACATTCTGTCCGTCTCACTGGTACACGGGTTTCCGTGGAGCAACACACCGGAGATCGGCATGCGCGCGCTGGTGGTCAGCAATGACAATCAAACCCTGGCCGACAACACCGCAGCCGAACTCGGCGACTGGATCTGGAAAAATAGGGATGATCTGGTCGCACCTTTTATTGGCCTGGAACAGGCGCTGGATAAAGTCGCCAACGCCGAGCCCGACGGAAAGCCCCTGGTTCTGGCAGACACCGCCGACA
>CAZYDV010000147.1:0-14274 GCA_964646405.1 uncultured Granulosicoccaceae bacterium
GCATGGCGAGCTGAATCGCTACGCTAAAGTTGTGCTCGCTCAACTGCTGCTCGAAAAGCGCGAGGTAGGGGGCGGCTTCGGCGTCGCTGACGGGTCGGCGAAAGGCGTCGTCGAGGAATCGACGAAGTATCGATTCTGCCCATTGTTGGTCGGTTTGTTGGCCAATCAAGCCCCCGCCGCGAAAAAGTCGCGGCGGGCCACAGGGGGATCAGACACTCGATTGACGATGCTACGTGAGGCTCAAGTCATTGCAGTCGACTGGCCCTGCGCACTGGCAAGGTAGGCCTCCATGATCCTCAGGGGATCTTCGCGAAGCTTTTCCTTCCACTCGCCCAATCGAGTGCGTGATTGAATCAGACCGCGCAGTACACCCACGTGCTGCGTCAGACCGAGACTGCTGGCACCCACCAGCACATCGTCGTCGAACTGCAGATTCAGGTATTTGAAAGCCTCGTCATTGACTAGTTCAACCGAATCGCCACCTTCAACGCCCATCCACGAGCCGAACGAGGCCGACACCAGACCGATGGTATCGAGTACGTTCATGTTGACGTTGCCAACGTGCTCTGAGTGATGCCCGCGCGCCATGTTGCTCGCCGCCACTCTGGCATGTTCAACAGCAGTGGGTTGAATCGCCTGAACGGTGTACTCACCAGTGGAAAAATCTTTGCCCTGACAGACATCGCCAGCAGCGTAGATGTCTTCATCGTTGGTCTGCAGATAGTGATTGACCAGAATCCCCTGGTCGGTTTCGATGCCACTGTCCGAGGCGAACTGCATGTTCGGCTTGACACCGGTAGCACTGATCACCAGGTCTGCGGCAACGCTTTCACCGTTGCTCAGCTTTACCGTCAACCCGCCACCGGACTTCTCAATCGACTCTGCCCGGGTGGAGGTATGCACCGCCACACCTTTGTTTTCACACCAGCGCTTGATCATGTTGCCGGATGTTTCGTTCATCATTCGCGGCACCATGCGGTTTTCCATTTCAACGACCGTGAGCTTTACGTTGCGAAGCGCCAGCGCTTCGAGCACGATGCAACCGATAAACCCGGCCCCCATCAGCACCACACTGGCACCCGGCTTGGCGAGTTTGACAATCGCGCGCGCATCTTCAAGTGTCCAGCAGTTGTGCACACCGTCGAGATCGATCCCCGGAATCGGCGGTACCGCCGGGCTCGAGCCAGTGGCTAACAGCAGCTTGTCGTAGCGACGTTTTTCACCACTGGCCAGGTGAACCTCATTGATCGACGTATCGATCGATACCACCCGATCCTGCATCACGTCGATCGAATGGGTGTCGTAGTGACGGGATTGCTTGCGAAGGTGAGTGCCCTGCTCTTCGATCCTGTCCGTCAGGTAGTACGGAATCGCCATACGTGAATAAGGCGCTTCAGGCTCATCGCCAATCAAGGTGACATTGGCCAGCGGATCGAGCTTACGCAATGTCTCGGCCGCGACTACCCCGGCAGGTCCTGCTCCTACTATGACGTAAAGCATTGATTTTTCCCGGTTTGCATTGGATTTTTCAGATTCTGTTGAGGCTTAGCGCAAACAGGGTGGCAAAGGCCACCCTGTTGATCAAGCGAGCAACTGCAGCCGCATCCAGTTGCGGCTGATCAAATCAGCCCGGTAGACCGAACTTGCTGCGCGTCTCGGCGGTGAGCTGGCCATCGGTAGTCCAGCCTCGCAGCTGATAGTACTCTGGCAGCATCTTGTCGAGACCGGCAACCATGCCTTTGGCCGGCCCGGACTTCGCCGCATCCTTCAGCAATCGATCAGGCAGCGTGTCGTCTGCGCCTGAAATACCTGCTTTGTTGTTGAAGTCGCGCTCAAGTTGCCAAATGCGCTCGCCCACTTCTACCAGCCGCTCAGGCGACCAGTCACCCTCACAGGCAGCGTCGATTTGCGGAGCAATGTCGTCGAGTGTCCAGGCAAACGTAGTGAATACGCAAAGGCCGGCCGAGTCGACCGCCGCAGTCGCATCCTGGAATGCCTTAACCAGCTCCGCCTTGCCCTCAGTGGCCAACGGGTCGGTCTTTTCAGGCACGCCGAGAATTTCCGACGATACGGTGTAGCTGCGCAGATGGCACGCACCGCGGTTTGAGGTGGCGTACGTCAATCCCATGCCCTGAATACCGCGTGGGTCGTAGGCGGGAAATTCCTGACCCTTGACTGTCATTGACAGCTCGGGGCGGCCGTACTTCTGGCACAGCTTACGTGAGCCGAGATTCAAATCTGCGCCGAACCCGGTACCCAGTGCAGACTGCTCTACCGCCCAGCACAGTGCCTGCGCATTGCCGAACTTGAGCTCGACACCGTCGGTGTGACTGGTGTTGATCACACCCTCCTCAAACAGCTCCATCGCCGCAGCGACAGTGGCGCCGAAAGAGATCGGGTCCATGCCGTCTTCGTTACAGATGAAGTTGACGTAGGTCAGCGCGTCGAGATCGTCGACCCCGGTATCCGAGCCCAGTGCCCAGGCAGCTTCATACTCCAGACCACCGGAGTTGCCCCAGTATTGTGGCTTTTCCTTGACCGAGAAGTGCTCTCTGTCGATGGTGGAGATACGACCGCAGGCAATCGTGCAGGCAAAGCACCCGCCGTTGCGCGTCAGATTGGGTTTGCCGTCGCTCTTGCGCGGCTCTAGCATCGCCTCACCAGAGATTTTGTGGGCGCCTTCGAATTGCGATTCGCGCATGTTGCGAGTCGGCATCGCACCGACCTCGTTGATCACGTTCATCAACACTTGCGTACCAAGCGCTGGCAGGCCCTCGCCGGTAACGGCGTTTTCGGCCAGTACTTTCTTGCCAGCGTTCACGGTCTCCATAAACCGGGCAGGATCTTCGATATTGCCGACACCGCGCGTACCACGGACCGCCACTGCCTTCAGATTCTTGGACGCCATCACGGTGCCGACACCGGATCGGCCCGCCGCGCGATGCAGATCGTTGATGACAGCGGAGTACAGGCAACCCGCTTCAGCAGAGCGACCGACTACCGCGACGCGCAGTTGCGGATCCTGGTGTTTGTTGTGCAGGATCTCATCGGTCTCCCAGCACGACTTGCCCCAAAGATCGTCAGCCGGCCGCAGCTCGGCTTTTTCGTTCTCGATCGAGAGATAGACAGGCGACGCCGCTTTACCTTCAAAGATGATCATGTCCCACCCGGCGCTTTTCATTTCCGCGCCGAAAAAACCACCCGAATTGGAGCAGGCAATTGCACCGGTGAGCGGGCTTTTGGTGATGACCGAATAGCGACCACCGGTGGATGCCATGGTGCCGGTCAAAGGGCCGGTTGCCATGATCATTTTGTTGTCGGGCCCCAGGGCATCACACTTGGGGTCGACTTCGTCAACGATGTAACGCGTCGCCAGGCCACGTTGCCCGAGATATTGGCGCGCCCACTCCATGTTCACCGGCTCGGCGATACAAGTGCCATCGGTGAGGTTGACACGCAGAAGTTGTCTTGTCCAGGCCATTGCTGTGCTCCCCTAGGTGTCAGCGTTTACGCTGTTATCAGTTTTCGCCGCCCATGCGCGCATCTTGTCGAGACCAGTGGCATTGGCGTCGACATAGGTGATTGCATCGGTCGGGCAGGATGAGGCGCATTTGGGATCGCCACCGCACAGGTCACACTTAACCACTTTGCCGGAATCGGCGTTGTAGTTGACCGTGCCAAAGGGACAGGCGATCGTGCAAACCTTACAGCCAACACAGAGATCGGCTTTGACATCCTTAGATCCGGTGACGGCATTGATGACAATCGCATCTACCGGGCAGGCATGCATGCACCAGGCTTCATCGCACTGGGTGCAGGTGTAGGGTACAAAACGTCCCTCTTCGTGGAAGCTGAAGACTTTGATTCGCGACTTTGAAGGGTTGAATACGCCTTCATTTTCAAGCGAACAAGCCATTTCACACTGCAAACATCCGGTGCACTTACCGGGGTCAATGTGTAGTGATTTTTGCACTAGGGTCATCCTCCACGCGAGCGTGTTCTGTAGTTACGTTAATCTCTGCGCCGTGCGGCGCCCCGAGAGATTAAATAACAGATTGACTGCCCAGTCAAAAATCAATGCAGTATTTTTTTGTCTGCCACTGTAATCAGTCGCAACGCCAGGTCTCGGGCGCACTCAAGCCGTCCGGCAGAATCGTCTGATCATCGCCGCAAGCGATATCCACCTGAAGCTGCGTCAGACCGGTGGTCAATGACAGATCAACGCCGGCAATTTGCGTAAGATAGAAATAGGCGCCGGTGAGGTCGACGCCCTGGATCTGCGCCTCCGTGAACACGGCCCGTGCAAGATTGGTATAGACGAACGAGGTGTTCTTCAGCAGCGCGCCGGTGAAATCCACGCGACCACTCTCGGCCTTGTCGAATCGAGCATCGGTCAGATTGGCACCTGCCATCCGCGCGCGCGAGATCTCCGCTTTGGTCAGATCGGCGCCCGTGAGCTCGGCACCCGTAAAGTCTGCCCGAAATCCGACCGCCTTGACGAGCACAGCCGCGCGCATGTCAGATCCACTCAGATTGGCACGAGTGAGATCCGCGCGGGTCATGTCGACCTCGGCCAACTGAGTTTCAGACAGGTCGGTCGATCCAAAATCTGTTTGCACAAACGTAGATCCAGACAGATCCTTGCCATCAAGCATCTTTCGAGTCTTGCGACACTTGGACCAGTCAACGCCAGCCAGAGCACGCGATGAACATCCGGCATGCGCGGTTTGCGCCAGGAATGTGGTAGTCACTGCAAACAGGCACACAAGCCCTGTGATGAATAAAGTCGTGCTTAGCGCGCGCATTCCATTCTCCGTACAGTTTGCACTATTGTCACTATACCGCGCCCGAACCGGACCTGGGCTGAATATGCTTTTTGCATGACGATGCGCCAGACCAACGATTACGCAGCGCCTTCGGCTTCATCCCGGTTGCCGGTCGCTCGATGCAGCCGCGCCCAGCGGTTTTCCTTGCTGCTGGGTGTGCCGCAAGCGCGCACATAGTCTTCCTGTGCCTGAGTCTGAATTGCGCGCGGGCGCACCCGCCGCACATGGACAATCGCTTCGGGTGGGGTGAGCCCGTGCTCAACCAGCAATCGCCCCAGCATCATTCCGGTCCGCCCCAGGCCCGCGAGACAGTGAAATACAATCCGTTCGCCCATCTCGAGTGATGCCTTCAACTGCGGACTCTCTACCGCCCACGCGCGTTCGAACTCAGGTGTCGGCACATCCATATCAACGATTGGCAGCTGTTTCCACCAAATACCGGCCTCTTCTAAGGCCTCTCCCAGGTGTGCCACGCCCCAGTCCTTCAATTCGTGTTCCTCGATCAGTGACACGACCCCGGTAGCACCCCACTCCTGATAAGCAGCTATGTCCTTCTTGAGGTTGCGCACCGGATTGCCCCTGCGCGCCGTCTCCAGCCTGACACCCGGACACGCCGACATCCCCAGCAAGCCGGCCTTACCTGGTACTTCCAGGGTGAAAACGGTATTTCCCCTGCTGGAAAATCCAAACATGTATTGCTCCGTTCCGGTGCCTGGCATCTATTGGTGCGCAACTGTGCGCCACACCCGGCATGTGCCGAGTGATGATCCGATGCCGCTGGCCTAGAATAAGCGACCCCGACCGCAGTTACTGTAGCTGCGAGACTGATTTTTCAAGATTCAACATCCTGGGCCGTTACGACTCGACAGTTGCAGCACCCATCTGCACTGACAGCGCACGCACAAATACAATAATAAAGTGATGCCATGATCCACAACTCGTCAGCCTCAACTGAACCCCGCGACGAACTGCGCGCGGTGCTGGAGACCATCGATGAAGTCATCATCGGTAAATCGAGAGAAACTCGACTCGCGATAGCGTGCCTGCTGGCGCGCGGGCACCTGTTGATTGAGGATCTGCCGGGGGTCGGCAAGACGACCATGGCGCGTGCGCTCGCCAGCACACTGGGTTTCGCCACCGGGCGCATTCAGTTCACCAGCGACCTGTTGCCGGCCGATATCACCGGTCTATCGATCTTTGATCCCGCCGAGCAACGCTTTGGCTTTCACCCGGGTCCGATTTTCACCCAGCTATTGCTGGCTGATGAGATTAATCGTGCGCCACCCAAAACTCAGAGTGCGCTACTGGAGGCGATGGAGGAGGGTCAGGTCACCGTCGACGGCCATACCCACACACTGGAACGGCCGATGTTCGTGGTAGCAACTCAGAATCCTGGCGAGCAGTTGGGTGTCTACCCGTTGCCGGAGTCGCAACTGGATCGATTTCTCGCCACCATCGAGCTGGGTTATCCGGATGCACAAACCGAACGTGCGCTGCTGCACGGCGACAGCGGACGCGAGCTGCTCGATCAGATCACACCAGTATCGAGCCCGGAACGCGTGCTCTTCTGGCAGGCGCGCGCCGCACAGATCCACACTGCCGAGCCATTGGTCGACTACGTCCAACGCCTGCTCGCCCACAGTCGAAGACAAGCTGAAGGCGGCGCGGGTATTGCGGGCTTAAGCCCTCGCGCTGGCCTGAATCTATTGGCGGTGAGTAAGGCCTGGGCAATGATCGATGGTCGCGACATGGTACTGCCAGAGGACGTGCAGACGGTATTTCCCCACGTCGCAAGCCATCGACTGACCGGATCATTGAAATCGGGACTGCCGATCGCAACGCAGATCCTCAATAGCGTTGACGTCGAATAGACCATGACCGCCAGCCACGCCGTGGCCTATCGCCAACGCCTGTTTCGAACCAGCGCCAGCGATAGCCTGCCGATCACCCTGCGCCACCAAAGAATCTACATTCTGCCAACGCGCCTGGGAATGGCGATGGGCGCTGTCGTTCTGTTGATGCTGGTGGCCTCGATCAACTATCGACTGAGCCTGGGCTATGCGCTGAGCTTTATCCTGACCGGACTGTTTGCCTCCTGCCTGCTGCACACCTACCGCAACCTGAACGGGGTCGTGGTCCGCAACATCGCCGCTAACGATTGCTTTGCACCCGGCCCACTGAAATTCGCAATAGAGTTCGACAGCCGCGACAGCCGCAGGCGCTATTCGATCGAGGTCGCGGGCAGCGTCGACAGAGACGTATGCGACATTGAGCCCAACGCGATCGGCCGCGCTACGCTCGAATCGGGCGATACCTCGCGGGGGCGGCATCAACTCGGCCGACTGACCATCTCCAGTTCTTTTCCGCTTGGGCTTTGGCGCGGCTGGGCTTATGTGCACGCTCCGGTCAGCGGCTACGTCTATCCGGCGCCAGAACAGCCGACACCCGCCTTTCCGCTAGCGGCAGATCCAACTGGAGAGCAGGCTCAGGCAAACGACAACAACCAGGCGCGCACCGCCCAAAGCGGCGAGTACGATTCGCTTCGAAACTGGCAGCGCACCGACTCGCCTGCGAGTGTCGCCTGGAAGGCGGTCGCCCGCGGCAACGGCTGGTACAGCAAGGATTTCACCTCATCCTCCGCCGACGACAATCTGCTGCTGCAATGGGACGACCTGCCCACGGCCCTGCCGATCGAACAGCGGCTGTCGCGGCTGTGCGCCTGGGTGGTCGAGGCCCAGGCACAATCGAGAACCTGTCGGGTGATCGCACCGGGCATCGGCGCCACGCTGGTACAGCGGGGTCAGGCGACACCACTGTTGCGTCATCTCGCCACCATGGACACTGCAGCCGACCTATCGACATGAGCGAGCGACCGTCGCCAACCGATAATCTCGGGTCGCAACTGATCCGACTTCTGGCCTGCATGGTTTTGCTGGCGCAGCTGCCGATGATGTTTCACGTGCCGATCTGGCTCAGTGTGCCCAGCATGCTCATCGTGCTCTGCCGGATCATTCGGATCGACAGTTCGCTGATCAGCAATCCGGTTGTGACAGGCTCACTGACGCTGGCGGGTGCCATTGCAATTTTTATCTCCTACGGGCACGTATTGCAACGCGACCCGTGCATCGCCTTTCTATTCATGCTGACTGGCTTCAAGCTGGCCGAGACGCGCTATCGCAACGATGCCACATTGCTGGTGATCCTTTGCGCACTCTTGCTGCTGACGCAGTTTTTCTACTGGCAGAGCATCGTCGCAGCAATACTCACGCTACCAGGCATTGTGCTGATCGGTCTGTGCCTGTTTCAGTTACAGCGTCACCCGATGGACTGGGACCAAACAGCGGCAATCAATATCACCGCTAAACTGTTCCTGCAGGGTTTGCCAGTCGCGTTGCTGCTGTTTCTCGCGGTGCCCAGGCTCAATCCGGCAGGTTGGGGCGCCGCCTCCACCGCCACCACGGGTCTGTCGGATAAAATGTCCATCGGCTCAGTTTCGGAGGTGGTGAAATCGCCCGAGGTAGCCATGCGTGTCGAGTTCGAAGGCACGGCCCCGCTGCCCTGGCAGCGCTACTGGCGCGGCCCGGTGCTCAGTGGATTCGATGGCAGCAACTGGTTTGCGCTGCCAGCCTCCTATACCCGCAACCGATCGGACAGCGAAGTCACCGGGAAAGCGCCGGACAAACCCGCCACCAACTACAAGGTGACGATATCGCCCTCGTACCAGCGATGGCTGCCGGTGCTGGATACTCCGATCAGCGCCCCTGCGCTTGTCGGCAGCCCATCGACAACGCCGGTTGCCGTTAACCGGGAACGGGTTGCCGATGCGCCGCGCCGACTCACGCGAAACGTGCAATACACTGCACAGTCCACCTTGTCTGATCGCTTCAGGCCAGCCCGACCACCAGGCCCCGAGTATCTGATCACCACCGCCAGCAACCCCAATACCCGAGCGTTCGCTGCACAACTGCGCGCACAAACTGTCGGCGATGCAGAATTCATCGAGCAATTGATGACGTGGTACAACCAGCAGGCCTACCACTACACCCTATCTCCCCGCGCAGTCGAATCAGACAACGCGATCGACGACTTCATGTTTGCCACTCGAGAGGGATTTTGCGAGCACTTCGCCAGCAGTTTTGTTTTTATCCTGCGCGCGGCGGGCATTCCGGCGCGTGTCGTGACTGGCTACCTGGGTGGCGAACAGAACGGAGATTACATGATCGTGCGCCAATCCGATGCGCACGCCTGGGCCGAAGCCTACCTCAATGGCGAATGGGTGAGATTCGACCCGACTGCCGCGGTTGCTCCGGAACGCGTCAATCAGGGCATCGATTCCGTAGCCGATGTCACCTCAGGATTGCTGACGCAATTCTTGCCCAAATCGGTCTCACTGAAGTGGGATGAACTCAACTACGCCTGGCAGCGACTGGTCATCGACTTCGATCGCAGCAGTCAGGCCGTGCTCTGGAAGTGGCTGGGCATAGAGCAAGTGCGCGGCTGGATGATTGTCGCGACGGTATTGGGACTGTTATTGCTGCCTTTGGGATTGCTGTACTGGCTGGATCGGTTCCGCGCCCGTGCACGGCAAACGCCGGTCGACAGACAGTGGCAATTGTTTTGTCAAAAAATGGAGCGCCAGGGACTGAGGCGTCAGACCGGGGAATCAGCCACGGCATACACCACTCGAATTGCAACCGCCTGGCCCGACGGCAAAGCGCAGTTACACAAACTACTGGCGCTTTACCACCAGGGACGTTTTAGCCAGCGCGGGATTGCGGACTCTGCCGCAATCGCGAGATCCATGCAGCGGGCTCGACGTGCAATGAAGCCGGCAATCGAGCTAATGTGACTCGGCCAATGCCCGGTCACTACTGTTAAGTACATTCCACGACCAGAAGTTATCGCTGGTTTCGGATTCGATCCCACTCACACCATCTCTGAATCGAGTGACTGCGGCCTGACGCCAGTTGCGTGCTTCGCCGAGTTCGTGAAAGCTGATACCGGCACTCACCAGCCCACCATCCATCAATAGATTGTGTTTGGCGCGCGCTTGTTTGAGTACCCGCGCCTGATCGAAAATGCAGCGCAGCATATCCATCTTGCGCCGACTATTGAAATACGGTGATTCGTAGAACATGCCGAATGCCGGGATCCAGCTCACTCTGAGTCGATAGGCAATCTGCTGGTTGGACCAGATCGGGTTGTCGCTATCCTGCTCGTCCATCGGAAAGTTGAGATCGATCCAGCTGGACATCTGGCGCGCAAAAGCCCGAGCGTATTTCTCGTCGCCGGTGCACAGGTACGCATGCCCCAGCAATGGCCACCAGGTGTGACGATTGATTCGAAGCACGCTCTCGGTGCTCTGCAACAGACTACCGCTCCAGTCGATGTCACCGCTTTGTGTCAGCGCCGGCAGCAACCCGATCTGCTCGACGTCGCAGTCGAGCACCTGATCGGCACGCGCAATCACTTCTTCATCGGTGGCGGTGTCCGTGTTGATACCCAGATCTGCGAGTACAGACGGCGGCTGCAACCAGTTGTCGCCGACGCGCTGGCGGTAATGATCGACAAGCGCAGTCATCGACTTGATGTTGTAACCACGACCGAGCGAGCGTTGTACTTCGGGAATATCAAACAGCGAAAGGAATTCAGCGTCGTTGAGTTCACGAACGGTTTTGCACTTGAACCCCAGGAAATTGCCGATCCGTTCCAGCAGTGCGCCGCCAGTCAGATCTTTCCTGGAGGACCCCGAGTCGCCGCCAACTCTGATCTTGTTAGTCATTAATGTTCCGCAGATTGGAATTCGTACGCCGATTCGGTGGCGCCGAACCTCTTTTGGTTTGATGTCTCGGAAGAGGCCTACAGCCACCTCATTCACGCAGCGAAGGTTAACCTTAAAAAAACGTCGTAAACTGGACCTGACGCAAGCTTTTTTGCAGGCTGGAGAAACCTTCCCTGAAATGTGACTCAGGCCATGCCGAGTCAACTTCTATGTAACAAAAGCGCTATCCGTTTTTCAGATATGCGACTAAACCTTTCTGCACAGTTTGCCGCTTGGGAAGCATCTTGTTCCAGTGCATACACTCAAGGCTGTGGCTTTCACTTGCACCGCGTTGCAACACGCCCTCCCTGTCATTCGATTGACGCGTCAGTCTTGAACTAACGCCTATTTGTCATTCTGAAAAAACCATCTATAACCTACTGACGAAGCTGGGGCCCACCAATCGCTCGTGATTGGCATGGCTTACGCAACCATTGCGAAGTAGCGCACAAATGCCCCGGCAATGAGGTGATTGATGTCAGAACAAAACGAAAAGTTTATCGTGGGTGCTCAAGAGTGGTGTGCCCTGCCACAACTGGACGTTCCGGTTTTAAAAGCCAGGATCGATTCCGGTGCGCGCACTTCAGCCATACACGCATTCAATATCCACCCTTTCACTCGCAATTCCACGCTGTGGGTACGTTTCGATATTCATCCGCTGCAAAAGAGCCGCCGAGCAACCGTTCGCTGTGAAGCACCGGTTACCGATCGACGCATCATTAAAAGCTCGAACGGCAGCAGCGAAAAGCGTTTTGTCATCACCACCGCCCTGACCCTCAATGGTCAGACCTGGGACATCGAGCTATCGCTTGCCAATCGTGACACCATGGGATTCAGAATGCTGCTCGGTCGCGAGGCCATGAGCGGCAGAATGCTGGTCGACAGCGCCGAAAACTTCACCTTAGGCAGCGTGTCAGACGAGGAGATAGAACTTCTCTATGGCAACATTGCCAACAACCGATCCGATGGGCTGAAAATCGGCATCCTTGCCAGCGACCCCAAGCTCTACAGCAATCGCCGCTTGATGGAGGCGGGTGAAAAGCGCGGTCATGACATGCAGTTCTTCAATATTCGCCACTGCTACATGAAGCTCGATGCGGATTGCCCGGAAGTGCATTACCGCGACGGCAGAATTCTCAACGACCTCGACGCGATCATCCCGAGAATACGCCCCAGCATGACTTTCTACGGCTGTGCGATCACACGCCACTTCGAAAGCCTGGGTACCTTCACCTGCAACAGCGCCGATGCGATAACCCGTTCGCGCGACAAGCTATATTCTCTGCAACTATTGCAAAAGCGCGGACTGGACATTCCGATTACCGGCTACGCCAATTCCCCGTCCGACACCGAGAATCTGATCGACATGGTCGGCGGTGCGCCGCTTATCGTAAAACTGCTTGAGGGCACCCAGGGTCGCGGCGTCGTACTCGCCGAAACCACCAAAGCCGCAGAGAGTGTCATCAACGCGATGAAGTCACTGCACGCGAACCTGCTGGTGCAGGAGTATATAAAAGAGGCGGAAGGTAAAGACCTGCGCTGCTTCATGATAGAAGGCAAGGTAGCGGCAGCCATCCAGCGCGAGGCCGCCGATGGAGAATTCAGAGCTAACCTGCATCAGGGTGGTCGGGCTGAATTGACCAAAATTACTCAGGAAGAACGCCAACTGGCCATCAAGGCGGTGCGCACACTCGACCTGAACGTCGCGGGCGTCGATATCATTCGAAGTGAACGCGGCCCGCTGTTGCTCGAGGTTAATTCCTCACCGGGCCTGGAAGGTATTGAAGCGGCGACCGGTAAGGATGTCGCCAGCATGATGATCGAATCGATAGAAAGAAAAATGGGCGTCTGCCGCGATCAGGCTGAGGCTGCGAGCGAAAAAAGGGCCGCAGCCGCGGGCTGACTCGTCGTACTGCATTAAGTATATACCGCAGCGAGACCTGCGATTTCTACCAATCAAATCTGCGCCAGGGCCTGTTGAAGATCATCAATCAGGTCATCGCAGTGTTCGATACCAACCGACAATCGCAACAGATTTTCCGGCACGCCGGTCTCGGGGGGTTCAACACTGAAACGGTGTTCGATCAGCGTCTCCACACCACCCAGCGACGTCGCACTGATGATGGTCTGAAGTTGCCCTGCCACCTTTTTGGCAGCCGCAGCATCGCCTTTGACCTGAAAAGACAACAAAGCACCAAAACCATTTGTCATCTGCCGCTTGGCGATCTCGTGGCCAGGGTGATCGATCAGTCCCGGGTACAGCACCTTGTCGATAGCCGGATGAGACTGCAACACGTCGGCGATGCGCGCGGCACTCTCTGCCGCGCGCTGCACGCGAACAAATAGCGTTCTGATACCGCGAAGCAGCAGCCAGGCCTCGAGGTTGCCCGGCACAGCACCCCCAAGATGGCGTTCGCGCGCCACCTGCTCCCACAACTCGTGCCGCTCACGGGTGACCAACGCACCAGCCAGTACATCGCTATGGCCATTGAGGTATTTTGTGGCCGAATGTACGACGAGATCAGCGCCGTGATCGAGCGGCCGGGTAAACACCGGCGTGGCGGTTGTACTGTCGACACACAGCATGGCATCGGCAGTGTGCGCTATATCTGCCGCCAGCGCGATATCAGTCACCTGCATCATCGGATTACTAGGCGTCTCGACCCAGACGATATCGGTACGCACCTGGCTTTTCACTGCCGATTCAATCGTCGCCGCATCGGCCGGGTCATAGTAGCTGGTCACAATATCTGCGCGCTCACAATGCAGACTGATCCAACTGAAAGCCCCCCAGTACATCGACGACGGCAGCACCACGTGACTGCCCGGTTTCAGGGTATAAAAAATTGCCGCAATCGCCGCCATACCCGAGCCAAACAATAGACATTCCTCGCCACCTTCCAGCTCGGCAATCGTCCGTTCGGCATATATGAAGGTAGGGCTGTCATCGCGACTGTAGAGATTGGCCGCATTGATCGGGTTGTAGCGATCATCACGCGCGAAAGTCGTGGACAGATCGATCGGCGGTGTGATAGCGCCCGAATGCACATTCAGATAATGCCCCGCCTTGGCAGCGACGGTCTCGACTGACGGTTCTTCATCGCGCCACTCACTCATCAATGCGCCTCCTGCCAATTGGCTCCGGTACCAATTTCGACTTCCAGCGGCACCGACAATTTCGCCGCCTGACACATCATTTCACTCAAACGCCCGGACACGGTATCGATGGCATCGTCTGCGACTTCAAGCACCAGTTCATCGTGCACCTGCATAATCACCCGGGCGTCGATTTTTTCATCCTGCAGCCAGGTGTCAACGTCAATCATTGCTCGCTTGATGATATCGGCCGCCGTGCCCTGCATAGGCGCATTGATCGCGATACGCTCTGCATACTGGCGCATCTGTTGACGACTTGAATTGATGTCCGGCAGGTAGAGTCGTCGACCAGAGACGGTCTCGACATAACCCTGGTGTTTGGCATTGACACGTGTCGTATCCATGTAGCGTTTGACCCCGGGGTAGCGGGCAAAATACAAATCAATGTACTCTGCCGCGTCGCGCCGCGGAATGTCGAGATTGCGGGCCAGCCCGAACGCCGACATTCCATAGATCAGCCCGAAGTTGATT
>CAZYDV010000148.1:0-14274 GCA_964646405.1 uncultured Granulosicoccaceae bacterium
CTGGTCGCGGTGTGCATACCTGTATTGATTTTCATGGCAAGACGCCGCGCGCGGCCACGCCGGATATGTGGCTCGATCGGCTGGAAGGAGAGACGCGCGACGGTTTTGGTTTCGTGTTGCGGGATAACGTCAACGATCTGGGGTATCAGTCGGTGACGACGCCGGGCAGTCTGCTCGCCTACTCACAAGCGGTAGCCGAGTACGGCAGCTGGGACTGGGCAGATATCTGCAAGCCCGCGATCGAGCAGGCCAACGCGGGATTTGCGGTTCGGCCACACGTCTATTTCTGGTGGACGCACGGGGCCGATTTTGGTCGTGTGCAGATCACCGATCGAATCGGATTTTCAACCACTGGCAGGCAGATCTACTTTCACCCGGATGGCAGTCTCAAGAAAATAGGTGACAGAGTAGTCAATCCGGATCTTGCAACCACGCTGTCACGCGTGGCGCAACATGGCGCCGAGATTTTCTATAGCGGCGAGATCGCCGAACAGATCGATATGGACATGCGTGCGCACGGTGGTTTGTTGTCGCGCGAAGATTTGCGATCCTACAAAACCCATCGTTGTGATCCGCTACAGGGCAGTTATCGAGACTACACGCTGTCGACCAATCATCCGCCCGGTGGGGGCATCATGCTGGTGCAGATGCTGAACATACTGGAGCAATTCGATCTCGCTGCGATCGGGCACAACAGCACCGAGTATATTCGCATCGTCAGCGAGGCCATGAAGGCAGCCACCACCGACAAAGACAACTACGTCGGTGATCCTGAATTTATCGACGTGCCAATGGACTGGCTGACTGACAAGACTTATGCATCGGAAGTGGCGGACCGAATCGAGCGCGGAGAGAAACTCAAGGTCGCCCGCCTGGGTCAGCCAGAACCCGCAGACACCACGCACGTTGCGGTGGTGGATGGCGAGGGCAACTGTGTGACCATGACGCACTCACTCGGTATGCCATCCGGTGTGATCACCGATGGTCTGGGATTCATGTACAACGGTTGTATGGGGGTATTTGATCCGCGTCCGGGGCGGGCCGGATCCATTGCACCCGGAAAGAGCCGTTTTAGTTCGGTGTGTCCGACTATCGCGTTTCGCGATGGTCAGCCGCGGATCGTACTGGGTGCGCCCGGTGGAACACAGATTGCCATGGGCGTACTTCAGGCTTTGCTCAACGTCATGGATTTTGACATGTCGATGAGTGATGCGGTAAGTGCACCGCGTTTTTCTGCCACCAGCGATGTCATCGATATCATGAACCGAATTCCCGGCTACACGGTCGCGCCGTTGCGTGAACAGGGTTATGACGTGGTGCGCTCGGCACTGACGTTCGGCATTGCGGCAGTCCATGGTATCCGCATTGACGAAGGCAGGCTGACAGGTGGTGCAGACCCGGGGCACGATGGCGTGGCGTTGGGTGTGAACTGAACCGAGAACAGTATGGCAATTCCCATTGAGTATCGCGACGGTTACAAGTATCAACTGGTAGCCGACTACGAAATACAGACGCCGGTCAGGCCGCGATCCGAGGTCGACACCGACTACATTGCGCTGAGTACCGGAGGGTTACTGCGGGTTAAGAAGGGTTATGCGTGGGATGGTGTATCCGGCCCGGTAATCGACACCAGCAAGAATCTGCGCGCATCACTGGTACACGATGCGCTCTATCAGTTGATGCGATTGCGAAAGCTGGGTGTCAAATCCAACAAGGATCGCGCTGACAAGTTTTTTCGCAAGATGTGCAAGGAAGATGGTGTGCCGCACCTGCTGGCGCAAACCTACTATGTGGCGTTGAAGAATCTCGGCAAACCGTCGACCGAGCCCGAGAACGCAAAAAAGTCTCGCTTTGCCCCTGAGCAGCAAACTTGAAATTGGCTCTGGCGAGCCTTGCAATCCAACTGTGGAGACCTCGCATGATCGTTGATCATCGTACCTATACCATTGCACCCGGCAATATGCCCCAATATCTTGAACTCTATAAAACGCGCGGCTTGCCGTTGCAGCTCAAGCATTTGGGTAAGTGCGTAGGGTGGTATGTCAGCATGGATATTGGTGCGCTTAATCAAGTGGTGCACTTGTGGGCCTACAGTGATCTGAACGATCGGGCCGAGCGTCGCGCCAATCTGATGAAAGAACAGGCGTGGCTGGATTTTCTCGCTGATGCCATGCCGTTACTGCAGAGCATGGAGAACAAAATTCTCAGTGCAACGGACTGGTTTGATCTAGACGCGGCGATAGCGGCGCAAAGCGGTACATGACGCCCGTCGTTTTATTAATCCAGCTGTGCAACCAGGCGTGTTGGCAGTGTGCCGGTAACAAGATTGAACGCTAAGCTGCCGGCTGAAATCAGTTTTATTGAGCGCGGCTGGCTGAATGCCAACAATGTGCTGATACACGCCAGCGGTGCCCCGGCAATTGTCGATACGGGTCATCTCGCGTGTGTCGATGAAACCGTTTCACTGATACGCGCTGCAGGGATTGAACCCGCAAGGATTGGCCAGATTGTAATAACCCATTCTCACAGCGACCATCACGGTGGGAATCGGAGATTGCAGACAATCAGCGGTGCGCCGATTGCGATGGGGGCAAAGACGGCCGACTGGTTTGCCCGTAACGAGCGTCACCTGACCTGGTTCAACCAGCTCAGTCAGGAAGTGGATGTGGTGCCGGCCAATGAGATTTATCACGCCGGTGATCAAGTGGTGCTCGGTGGTATGCCGTTCGAGGTGATTGCCCTGCCAGGACATGCGCCTGATGGTATCGGATACTTTCAGCCCGATACCCGCGTCATGATTTGTGCCGATGCGCTGTGGCTAAACGACACCGGTATGTTGCATCCCCAGGTACACGGATGGGATGTCATTGCGGATGCCGAACTGGCATTGCAGCGTTTGCAGGCGCTGGATATTACTGTGGCAATTCCGGGTCATGGCGGCTTGATCAGCAACGTGGCTGACAGCGCCGAGCGCGCACTGCGGCGGCTGGAATCGTTTCGCCGTGATCCCGCAAAGCTCGCCTGGCACACGATAAGACGTTTTACTGTCTACGGGGTACTGCGCTACCAGCCGATTGCTGCAATCGAATATACAAAACAGGTGCAAGACGATAGCTGGATAGGCTACTACTGTGATGTCATCAATGACTCGGCGAGTACGAAATCTCGATACTCAGCCAGTCACTTGCTCGATGTAGTACTCGATGATCTTAAGGCGCGAGATATCGTTCAGGAAAACGACGGTTATCTCAGTTGCGATATGCGCCGCTGATGATCGTTATCTTGAGGGCAAATCCAGAATCTCGCGCGCCTGCTCGGGAGTGGCAATCCGCCCGCCGAGCAGGGTGATGATATCGACGGCCTTTTGCACAAGATCGCTGTTGCCTTGGCATTTGACACCGCGCTCGAGATAAACCGCATCCTCCATACCGATACGGCAGTGACCGCCGAGTAGAAAAGCTTGTGCAAGCATCGAAAACGCATGACGGCTCGCGCCAAAGGCGGCCCATTGGGTATTGGCAGGCAATAGCGATTTGGCATAGAGCATGGTTTCGCTACCGGGTGCAAAACCATACTGTACGCCGGTGACTATCTGAAACAGAGCTGGCTGACGAATCGTGCCGTCCTCGATTAGCGCTTGCGCGAGTTGAATATCGCCGCTGTCGAACACCTCCAGTTCGGGTTTAACACCTGCCGAATAAATTCTCTCGGCCATGATCCTGATGTTGTGAGGGCTGTTGATGACCGCACCGCCACCAAACCACATGGTATTTAGATCGAGGGTGCAGATTTCCGGCTTCAGTCGGACGACGTGCTCGGTTCTTTGTTCGGGGGTCCTGACCAGACTCTCAGGCGCGGCGATAGCTGGATCATCGGTAGATGGTACGAATCGGCCACCCGGTCCGGTCGTCAGATTGATGATCAGGTCGGTGTCGCTTTCACGAATACGTTCGACCACTTCCTCGTAGTACTCGAACTTCATCGAGGGTTTCCCCGAGTCGGGATCGCGCACGTGAATATGGCAGATTGCCGCGCCGATTCGGGCAGCGGCAATGCAATCGTCGGCTATTTCCTGCGGTGTGACGGGCAGGGTGGGGTTGTGCTCGCGTGTGGTGTGACTGCCGGTTACCGCGCAGGAGAGAATTGTCGGCTTCATGCGGGCAGCGTGCCTAGCTGACCACCGGTGGTCTGGCGCAAACCTGTTCGTAGTCGTAGCGACGGTTGATCAGACCGTTGTACTCGTAGATATCGAGTGTGGCGTTGTAGGCCTCGTCGGTGATTTCGATGTGTGGTGTCCAGCAACCCAGTTTTTGGTAACTGGCGATGCAGTCGAGCAAGACCCTGGGATCGGTATTCGGAAAATACTGGCTTTGAGCGGCGGCGATTTCGCTTGCCGGTGCTTCGTTCATATAACGGCGGGTTTTGATGTAGGCGCGGGTAAAGGCTTTGGCCATATCTGTTTCAAGCCATTGCCGTGTCGTGGCGAGACTGGAGAAGCCGCAAGGGCCAATCGGCAGACCCACCTGTGCGACGATGTGACCGACGCCATCGGCTTCGAGTTGCTGCGGAAAGGGCCCTTGCTGCTGAATGTACTGCCCCTGTCCTGCGCGAAAAGCCTTGTCCATATCGGCGGCACCGCCGACATTGATGGGTTTGATTCGGTCGAAATTTATACCGGCTTTATGGCACGCATAGCGGAACATGTCCAGCGGTTGCCCACCGCCAAAAAGTACCACCTCGGCACCTTCGAGATCCTGCCATTTGAAATCTGCCTGTGGTTCACGGCCGGTGAGGAAAAAGCCGTCCATTTCATTCACCTGGGCGAAGTGCACAACGCCTGGCTGCTGGCCCTTGTTCAGCGGGGTAAATCCCTGGCTAAGCGCTGACTGCACCACGTGGGCACTGCCATCCTCAAGCGCGGTGATTGCGGATTTACCCACTGGTGCTACGGACCACTCTGGCGAAAGACCTTCGTCGCGCAGAAACCCGCCAGACATGGTCGCGATCAGCGGGGAGTAAAATGCAGAGAACAGTGTGAACTGGATGTTGATGGTTTCCACTATCGTTTCCTCCGGTTGTCAGGCCAATGGGCCAAATGGGTGTCGCGTTAGCGCGACACCGGCGTTGTCAGCACACTAGCCCATGCTCGCGGGTTTTGGCCCCTTGCGAAAAAAAGCGCTATAGATACTGCCGGCAATCGTTAAAAAGCCCGCGATGAGCAGACCCAGTGCGATGGGTCGGTCGATGAATCCGCTGAATTCAAAGTGCAGCATCTGCATAGCCTGGGCAAAGGTTTGCTCGCCGATTTTGCCAAGAATCAGCCCCAGTACGATACCGGCCACCGAGTAACCGGATCGTCGAAGAAAGAATCCGACAACGCCGGCGACGAACATCACGACCACGTCAATTACAAGCCCACGCACTGCATAGGCACCAACGGTCGCCAGCAACAGAATCATCGGCGCCAGAAACTGAAAAGGTATGCGTAACAGGTTGACGATGGTTTTGGTTTCTAAAAAGCCGACAAATAAAATTGATACGTTGGCAAAGAACATTGCGGAAAACACGACCCAGACGAGCTCAGGGCTATTCAGAAAGACCAGTGGACCAGGCTCCATGTCGTGCATCTGAAAGACGCCGACCATCATCGCGGTCAATGCGCCACCGGGCAAGCCGAGTGCCAGTAGCGGGATCATAGCTGCACCGGTGGCCGCGTTGTTGGCGGTCTCTGATGAGATCACCCCTTCCATCTTGCCCTTGCCGAACCCTTCTTTGTCTTTCGACCAGCGCACCGCTTCGTTGTAACCCATAAAGGCTGCGAGGGTCGCGCCGATGCCGGGCAGAATGCCGCAAAAAAAGCCGATGACGATCGAACGCACGACGGCGATTTTATGTGACCAGAGTTCGCCAATCGAGGGAAAGTCGACGCTGATCTTTGGTGCCTTGTAAGATCCGATGGCCTTCTTTTCAGCCTGAACAAAAATTTCCGATACCGCGAAGAAGCCGAGAATGGTCGGGATAAAGTGGATGCCCGCCAACAGATAGGGCATGTTGAAATCGTAGCGTTCCAGACCGCCGACGGGATCCAGTCCGACCACCGCGATCATCAGTCCGGCCATGATTGACAGCCAGCCTTTCCAGAATGTCTTGGCTCCGACCGAAGCCGCTACCGCGAGACCAAAAAACACCAGTGCGAAAATCTCAGGTGGCCCGAATGCGGATATCGCCCAGTCGGCGATCGGTGCGGTGGCCGCCATCATGATGATGCAGGAGATGGTGCCGCCGAGCGCCGAGCAGGTGACAGCGGCGCCCACCGCTTTGCCAGCTTTGCCCTTTTGGGTCATTGGGTAGCCGTCGAACGCGGTGGGTGCGTTTTCCGGCGCCCCGGGGATATTGAATAGAATCGCCGTGATGGCACCGCCATAAACACCCGTGCAATAAATAACCGAAAACAACATGATGCCGTGTTCGGGTTTCAGGTGGGCGGTGAACGGAAGCAGTATCGCCGCCAGTGTGAGCATACTGACGCCGGGGATGGCGCCAAACAGCATGCCGCCAATGACGCCACCGAAAAAGATCAGTACGCCTACCGGATCGCCGAACAGCGTGGCGGTGCCAGTGAGAAAATTGGCAAAGGTATCCATTATTACTAATCAGCCTATTGCAGCAGTGCGACAACCCAGTTGCCGAAATCGTAGAACGGTCGAACGTACCCGGTGGGCAAGCCGACATAGAGAAGTTTGACAAAGCACGACAACAGCAGGCCGTAGATCAACGGCATGATCATCGCCATTCGACTGATGCGTCGTTCACCCATCAGGATCATAACGCCAATGATAAATACTGGTGCCAGCGCGTAGAATCCCATGTCCTCCAGCAGTGCCGCGAAAAACACGGGCAGGGCGAGGATGCCGCCGACGTGGTTGCGCCAGGTGAAGACGAGATAGATAACAAACAACACCGCTGCGGTGACAATCTTGATTCGCGCCACACCGTCTTTTGGAATATTGTTTTTCGCAATAATCCATTCTGGCAGATTCATGTAGACAAACGGAATGGCCAGCAGAATGAAAGTGCACAGATACCAGCCGAAACTGTTGTGTTCGGTGATATCAGCCGCGTCGTCAGCAGCGGCGGCAAACATGCCACTGGGTGTTTCGTCGTCGCGTCGCGCCTGGCTTAGCAACTGGCCAATCGCCGCGATAGCGATCAGCAATAAAATCGTCCTTGGCCAGGCTGTTGCGCCGTATCGGTAGATTTCGATGTCGCGATCAAACTCGAACGAGTAAGCGTAGAGGAAAATCACCAGCGCGAGCCAGAGGCCGGCCTCGACCAGGTTACCTGTTCTAAATCGTCCCATCGATGTGTTTTCCGGTTATTACTGTCAGCGCTCGGGCGTGACCGGCGTTGATGGCGCCTGTGTAGTGATTTGGCACTGCCTGGGTATGACGCTGGCGTCACGAGTTGGTTCTTTGGTACTGAAAACAAAAACGGCTCCGCAAGTGGAGCCGTTTCCGATCAAAGCATGTGGGCTAGCGTACTTCCAGGCCCATCTCTTTGTAGACGTCTCGGTACTGCGCGATGGTCGACGTGATTAACTCTTTTGATCCGTCGGTGTCACGATAGCTCTCGATCAGTGTCATGAACTTGCTTTCGTTGTACTTCTGGTAGCTGGGTTGGCAGTAGGCCTTCTGGAAAGCCCATTGCAGCCACTTGACGCGGTCTTCCGGTGCATCTGCTTTTACGTAGAATCCGCGGAAGCGAAGCAGCGGCTCGAAATCCAGTCCGGCATCAGTCAGGCTCGGGACGTCGGCGAATGCGTCTGGCGCCTCTTTGAGGATGGTCAGGATCGGCTTGAACTTGCCGGCGTCGAGAAACTTGCGAACGTCACCGGGTTGCTCGAACAGCGCATCGACCTGGCCACCAGCCAGTGCGCCATAGCGAGGTGCGCCCTTATCGAAGGAGATCTGCTGGATCTTCATGCCGGTTGCGTCGGTGATGAATTTCATCGTGACACGCTCCATTGATCCCTCTTTGGAGACGTTGGCGATGGTCGCCTTGCCGTCCTGAGCCTTGACCCAATCGACAAACGAAGCCCAGTCGGTGTAACGATCTTCGTCAGTGCGGATATAAATTTGGGAAAAGGTGATCTGTGAGGTCACCAGCGGAATGAGGTCTGCGGCCGGATTGGGGCGGGCGGAATCCAGAGCGTGCGCGCTGGAGGCGTCGTCAATGTGTTCAAGTACCGTGTAGCCGTCTGCCGGGGTAGCCATGTAGGCCGTCATGCCGACGGTGCCAGAGCCACCAGGCTTGTGATCGCGATTGATTGACACGCCAGTCAGGTCTGAGACTGCCTGTGCCATCGCCTGTGCCACCTGGCCAGAGCCACCGGCAGGGCCGTAAGGAACGATCATGGTCAACGCGCGTGCCGGGAAGCCGTCTGGGCCAGCCATCTCGGCGGGCAGGTCATCAGTGGCGCAAGCGGCTAAAGCCGATCCTGTGGTCGCGAGGGTGAAACCAGCCGCGACTGCGGCGCTGATCAGGTACTTTCTTAGTGTCATCAAGTATCCTCCGAAGCGGACAGAGTGTCAGGTGCTGGTGCGGATCCCGATGGAGTCAAAGTGATTAGCATCCGGGGAAGTTGGTTGTGATCGCGCACGGATTCTGTGTGGCGATAGACCTTCGCACCGTGGGGTTAGCCGACCGATTGACCGGGGTGGTCGATCGGTTGCCTACGGGCAACAAATGTTACCGTTGCAGACTAACGCGCACTCTACTGGCTGTAAAGGAGGTTGGCGTAAACTGAAAGAAAATGTCGATTGTACTCAGCTTGCCCGCGCCGCGGCGTGGGCAAGGGTGTTTGACCTTAGCCTGAAGGCAGCGGAAAGTAATGGAGGATCAGTAGCAAAGCGGTGGTGATCGCCGCGATGTGTGTTGCCTTGCTGACCCACTTGTTCAAGTAGGTAAATGTATCGATTTGCTCAAATTCACCGAGCTCTTCTTTGGGATTCTGCTCGTGTCGCGCCTGGTAGAGCTGGTGCGTACTTCTGTATTCCCGTCTGGGGTCGGTGTTATCGCTGTGCACGCGACGTTTGGGTCTGTCCGCCGGTCGCCGGTTCGCAGTGGCTGATGGCCGCCGGACAGTCTCGCGGCGTGGCGGACGTGCTGCCGGTTCAGGTTTGGGTTTAGGTTCTGCCTTGTAGATCGGCTCGCCATCTTTGTAGCCGATGATAATTCGATCCACGCCATCGTGCTCGGTGTAGTCGTCCGGGGCGAATTTCTCAGGCAGTGCGCGCTCGAGCTGGGATTCGAGCTCGACCACATCGAACACGACGGCTTCGGTCGGTGCCTCGTGAACCGGATCGGAAGGTACTAGCCTTACCTGGTTGGCGGCGTCGTGGTCGAGTGTCGGACTGGTGTCCGAATCTGCGACCGGTGCCGGTGTCTCATCCGAATGGCGGGATGGCTGGAAATTGCCTTCAAGAACAGACCGCATAAGTGATTCTCAATGCTTTGTGTAACTAAAAAGGAACATAGTGTTACGGAAAAATCTGTCGCGTACTGAGTTTCCGTACGCAATATTACGCACAGTGGGGCTTGGCAATGCCATCCAACTTTAATTTTCGTGAAATCAGTCGCCCACTTCGGGTTGCTGGCAATGAGTCGGCGCACCGTTGACCGTGAAAATCATCAATTTGCAGGGTCTTACTGGAACTTTAGAATTGAAGGCTCCATCATAGGCGGCTATCGGCCCGCACTGGCGGGTGCCGCACTCAAACGCATGGGAACCTCACAATGGCTCGAGGAGTAAACAAGGTAACGCTGATCGGAAATCTGGGCGCTGATCCTGAAGTTCGGGCAACGACGTCGGGCAGCCGGGTGGCCAATATTCGGGTGGCGACAGCAGAATCCTGGATGGACAAGAACACTGGCCAGCGCCAGGAACGCACCGAGTGGCATCGCGTCATCTTTTTCGGTCGATTGGCTGAGATTGTCGAGCAGTATCTGAGCAAGGGGTCGCAGGTCTATATCGAGGGTCGGCTGCAAACGCGCAAGTGGCAGGACCAAAACGGCCAGGATCGCTACACCACGGAGATCGTCGCCAATGAGATGCACATGCTCGGTGGCAGAGGTGGCGGTGATCAGGCGTCACAAGGGCAGTATCAGAACACTGCGCCGATGGACAGTTCTGCTGCGCCAGCGCCACCGGCCCAGCGCCCGGCAGTGGCAGCGTCATCCGGCCCCGAGATCAATTTCGACGACGATATCCCGTTCTGACAAGCCTCCGCTACGGGGTTTTGGCCCCTGGCCCCTGGCCCCGCTGCCAGGGTGCTATTGCAATGACGAGCCGCCACCCGCCGGTTGGCGGCTCTGATCGACGGTCGTGACCGTTTAGTTGTTTCAAATACGCTTTCCTGTCTTCAGTATCGCTCGAAGTTATAAGAATCGGGCGTCTTCGTAGTGCGTGGCATGTGGTCTGGTTTTTGTGTCTTAGCGCGCGTCTGGGAAAGAATATAACGATATAAAGATATCTTTATTTGTTGTCAGTAGCTATACTTCGCGGGTTCTTGATCACGGTAGTTCTGATGCATCTTAAGATGCAGAATGCCGGCCTCACCGTTGAGTCAACGGTTGCTCGAGAAACCTGGGCACGGGCCGGTCCCGCGGCCGTCCGGGCCCTGTCAGACTCCGGCTGGATGTGCTCGCGCATCGATCGCCCACACTGAATCAGAAACACGTCGAGACAAACGCAAATGAGTAAGGAATATATCTTCACATCAGAGTCAGTTGCCGAGGGGCATCCCGACAAGATGAGCGATCAGGTGTCCGATGCAGTGCTGGACGCAATCCTGGCTGAGGACAAGCACGCACGGGTCGCCTGCGAGACCGTATTCAAGACCGGTCTGGCCATGATCGCCGGCGAGATCACTACCACCGCCAAGCCCGACTACGAGGCGGTCATCCGCAACACGATCCGTGAGATCGGTTATACCGATTCTGCCATGGGTTTCGACTGCAACACCTGTGCGGTGATGACGGCAATTGGCGTGCAGTCTCCCGATATTAATCAGGGCGTGGACCGTGCACGTCCTGAAGATCAGGGAGCAGGTGACCAGGGTTTGATGTTTGGCTATGCCACCAACGAGACCGACGTGCTGATGCCGGCTGCCATTACCTATGCCCATCGGCTGGTCGAACAGCAGGCAGAAGTTCGCCGTGCGAAAATGCCCTGGTTGCGTCCGGACGCCAAAAGCCAGGTCAGTTTTCACTACAAAGACGGCAAGGTCAGCGGTATCGATGCGGTGGTGGTATCCACTCAGCACGCTGACGACGTGAAACTGACCGACCTTCAGGAAGCGATCATGGAAGAGGTCATCAAGCCTGTGCTTGAGCCCACTGGCTGGCTGCATGCCGGCACTAAGTATCACATCAACCCGACTGGCGCGTTTGTCGTCGGTGGCCCGATGGGCGACGCTGGTTTGACCGGCCGAAAGATCATCGTCGATACCTATGGCGGTGCCGCGCGCCATGGTGGTGGCGCATTCTCTGGCAAGGACCCATCCAAGGTCGATCGCTCTGCCGCCTATGCTGGTCGCTATGTGGCGAAAAACATTGTTGCCGCAGGTCTGGCCGATCAGTGTGAGATTCAGGTGTCCTACGCGATTGGCGTGGCCGAGCCTACGTCAATCATGGTCGAGACGTTTGGTACCGGCAAGATCGACGACGATCGCATCACCGCCCTGGTACGCGAGCACTTTGACCTGCGTCCCTACGGCATCCTGACCATGCTGGATCTGCTGAATGCAGAGAAAATCAAGTACAGAAAAACCGCCTGCTACGGACATTTTGGCCGCGAAAACGAAGGTTTTACGTGGGAAGTCTGTGACAAGGCCGATGAGCTTCGGGACGCTGCCGGCATTTGAGCCGACACACAGCCCCGCAAAATTTTAAAGACAGGAATCAATTAATGAACGCAGACGCTGCTGCAAAGTCGTCGCCCGATTACAAAGTGGCCGATATCTCCCAGGCCGGATGGGGGCACAAGGAAATTCGCATAGCCGAAACCGAAATGCCCGGTCTGATGGCCATTCGCGAAGAGTACGCCGGCAAGAAACCACTGGCCGGCGCGCGTATCGTCGGATGCCTGCACATGACGATTCAGACCGCCGTGCTGATCGAGACACTGATCGATCTGGGTGCTACGGTACGCTGGTCATCCTGCAATATCTTCTCGACGCAGGATCACGCCGCTGCCGCGATTGCCGATCAGGACATTCCGGTGTTTGCGTGGAAGGGTGAAACCGAAGAGGAGTTCTGGTGGTGCATTGAGCAGACTGTGCGCGGGCCGGATGGCTGGACGCCGAATCTGATCCTCGACGACGGCGGTGACGTCACGCAATTGCTGCACGAGAAATACCCGGAGATGCTCAACGACATCAAAGGGCTTTCCGAAGAGACCACCACCGGTGTTCACCGCCTCTACGAAATGGCGCGCGAAGGCACGTTGAAGGTGCCGGCGATCAACGTCAATGACTCGGTCACCAAGTCAAAATTCGACAACCTCTATGGTTGCCGCGAATCGCTGCTCGATGGCATCAAGCGCGCCACCGATGTAATGATTGCCGGCAAGATTTGCGTGGTGTTGGGTTATGGCGATGTCGGCAAAGGCTGCGCACAGGCATTTCGCGGCATGGGGGCTACGGTTTGGGTCACCGAGATCGATCCGATCTGTGCGCTGCAGGCAGCGATGGAAGGCTACCGCGTGGTGACCATGGATGACATCGCCGACCAGGGCGATATCTTTGTCACCACCACCGGCAACGTCGATGTGATCACTCACGATCACATGAAGGCTATGAAGAACGAATCAATTGTGTGCAATATCGGGCACTTCGACAGTGAGATCGACGTCGCCAGCCTGCGCCAATATGAGTGGGATAACATCAAACCCCAGGTCGATCACATCAAATTCCCGGATGGCAAGCAGATCACTCTGCTGGCTGAGGGACGGCTGGTGAATCTGGGCTGCGCGACCGGTCACCCGAGTTTCGTGATGTCGGCGTCATTCGCCAATCAGGTACTGGCGCAGATCGAACTGTGGGAGCGCGCCGATCAGTACGACATCGGCGTCCATGTGTTGCCCAAGCAGCTCGATGAGAAAGTGGCGCGATTGCACCTGGGTAAAATCGGTGCCAAGCTGACACCGATGACCGAAAAGCAGGCAAGCTACCTCGGGTTGCCGGAGAACGGGCCCTACAAGCCGGATCACTATCGCTACTGATCTGTCTGCGAATGTTGTGCACGAAAAGGACATGCTCTGCATGTCCTTTTTCTTTTGGGCCGGGACGACACACAGCCGGTAACTGATTGAGCAGTTTGGAATATCGTCTGAATCCTTGCTATGCTCAGCGCGCTTTGGTAAAGAATGGATTGATGCGTCAAAAGGTTTTCATAAAAACACACGGTTGTCAGATGAATGAGTACGACTCGGCCCGTATGGTCGACGTACTGGACGAGAGATTCGGCGCCGATGTGACAGATGATCCTGCCGAGGCGGACATTCTGCTGGTCAACACCTGCTCGATTCGCGAAAAGGCACAGGAGAAAGTCTTCTCCCAGCTCGGTCGCTGGCGTCCGTTCAAGGAAAAGCGCGACGACGTGATCATCGCGGTAGCCGGATGCGTCGCCAGCCAGGAGGGCGATGCCCTGCAGCAACGCGCGCCCTATGTCGATCTGGTGATTGGCCCACAAACCATCCACCGCCTGCCCGACATGATCGAGCAGAGCCGCCTCGAACGTCGCCCGCTGGTCGATGTGAGCTTCCCCGAAATCGAGAAATTTGATCGCCTGCCGGAGCCTTCCGTTTCCGGACCCACGGCGTTCGTCTCTATCATGGAGGGCTGCAGCAAGTACTGTAGCTTTTGCGTGGTGCCCTATACCCGTGGCGAAGAAATCAGCCGTCCGTTCGACGATGTGCTGGCCGAAGTGGCCGGGCTTGCCGAGCAGGGCGTGCGAGAGGTCAATTTGCTGGGTCAGAATGTCAACGGATATCGCGGCCTGATGCACGATGGCGAGATCGCCGATCTGGCGCTGTTGATTGATGTAATCGCCGCGATTGACGGGATCGACCGGATTCGGTTTACCACCTCGCACCCGATCGAGTTTGGCGATCGTCTGGTCGAGGCCTATGCCAGCGTGCCGGAGCTTGCGGGGTTTTTGCACCTGCCGGTGCAGAGTGGTTCGGATCGCATTTTGGCGGCGATGAAACGCGGC
>CAZYDV010000149.1:0-14249 GCA_964646405.1 uncultured Granulosicoccaceae bacterium
GTCGCCCACTACCGAGATCCTGCTCGAGGAGTCGGTGCTCGGCTGGAAGGAGTACGAGATGGAGGTGGTACGCGATTCGGCTGACAATTGCATCATCATCTGCTCGATCGAAAATCTCGATCCGATGGGGGTTCACACGGGAGATTCCATCACCATCGCGCCGGCGCAAACGCTGACCGACAAGGAATACCAGATCATGCGCAACGCCTCGATTGCGGTGCTGCGACGGATCGGCGTGGAGACCGGCGGATCCAACGTCCAGTTTGCTGTGAATCCGGCAGACGGGCGGTTGATCGTAATAGAAATGAATCCGCGCGTCTCGCGCTCATCGGCGCTGGCGTCCAAGGCAACGGGCTTCCCGATAGCGCGCGTCGCGGCAAAGCTTGCGGTCGGTTATCTGCTCGACGAGTTGCGTAACGAAATCACAGGTGGCGCTACGCCGGCCTCTTTCGAGCCGGCGATCGACTATGTGGTTACCAAGATTCCGCGTTTTACGTTTGAAAAGTTTCCGGCCGCCGATGCGCGTTTGACGACACAGATGAAGTCGGTTGGCGAGGCGATGGCAATCGGTCGCAACTTTCAGGAATCACTGCAAAAGGCGATGCGCAGCCTTGAGATTGGCAGCGCCGGCTTCGACTTGCAGCATGGTGCCAGCAGCGACATTTCGGCCGATGAGCTGGGTATGCAACTGGGGCAGCCGGCAGACCGGCGGCTGTGGTACGTGGGCGAGGGCTTTAGAGCCGGCATGTCGCTTGAAACATTGCATCAAACCACCGGTATCGATCCCTGGTTTCTCAGCCAGATCGAAGACATCATTGCCGATGAGCAAACGCTCGCGGCATCTACGCTTGATCAGATCGATCTGGCGGCGTTGCGGGGTTTGAAGCGCAAAGGGTTTTCCGATGCACGCATCGCGCAACTGCTCGACGTCGACGAACAGGATGTCACCCGTCATCGGCACAGCCGGGGGCTGCGCCCGATCTACAAGCGTGTCGACACCTGTGCCGCCGAGTTTGCGACCGAAACGGCCTATCTGTATTCCAGCTATGACGACGAATGCGAGGCGGCGCCCACCGCCGAGAAAAAAGTCGTTGTGCTGGGAGGCGGACCGAATCGGATCGGGCAGGGTATCGAGTTTGACTACTGCTGTGTGCACGCGGCCTATGCGCTGCACAATGCGGGATTTGAGTCGATCATGATCAACTGTAACCCGGAGACGGTATCCACGGATTTTGACACCTCCGATCGGCTCTATTTCGAGCCGCTGACGCTTGAAGATGTCGGTGAGATACTGCATCTGGAACAGCCGAGTGGCGTGATCGTGCAGTACGGTGGCCAGACGCCGCTTGAACTGGCAGCGAGTCTGAAACAGATGGGGGCGCCGATCATCGGCACCTCGCCGGACGCCATCGACCTGGCGGAAGACCGCGATCGCTTTCGCGATCTGGTTGCCGACCTGCAGTTGCTGCAACCTGAGAACCGGACCGCTGTCAGCGTCGACGAGGCGGTGCTTGTGGCAGACGAGATCGGCTATCCACTGGTGGTGCGGCCATCGTATGTTCTGGGCGGCCGAGGCATGGAAGTGGTCTACGATGACGATCAGTTGCGTCGCTACATGGCGGGTGCGGTGGAGGTGTCAAACAGTGCGCCGGTGCTGCTGGATCGCTTTCTAGAGGATGCGGTAGAGGTCGATGTTGACGCTGTCTGCGATGGCGATTCGGTATTGATCGGCGGCATCATGGAGCATATTGAACAGGCCGGCATTCACTCCGGGGATTCAGGCTGTTCACTGCCGCCTTATAGCTTGTCGGCCAGCGTTCAGGAGCGTCTGGGCGAGCAGATGACTCAACTCGCGCTGGCGCTTAATGTAGTGGGCCTGGTGAATGCGCAGTTCGCTGTGCGCGGCGATGAGATCTACATTATCGAGGTCAATCCGCGCGCCTCCCGAACCGTACCCTTTGTTTCCAAGGCGACCGGGATGCCGCTGGCGACAATTGCCGCCCGCGTGATGGCTGGACAGTCGCTGGCCGACCAGGGAGTCTTGCAACCGGTGGTGCCGAACTATTACAGCGTCAAAGAATCGGTGTTCCCTTTTAACAAGTTTCCGGATGTCGATCCATTGCTCGGCCCGGAGATGAAATCGACCGGTGAAGTGATGGGCACGGGCCGCTCGTTTGCCGAAGCGTTTTGCAAGGGATCGCTGGCGGCTGGTATGGCGCTGCCAACCGGTGGTGCGGCCCTGATCAGCGTGCGTGACAGCGATAAGCCCCAGATCGTGTCGATTGCGCGATCGCTGGCCGACGCCGGCTTTACCCTGTGGGCGACGGACGGCACAGGGGCGGTGATCCGTGGCGCGGGGTTGCAATGCTATATCGTAAACAAAGTGAAACAAGGCAGGCCGCACGTTGTTGATAAGATAAAGAATGGCGAGTTATCGCTTATCATCAACACGACAGGCGGACGTCAGGCGATTGCAGATTCATTTCTGATTCGCCGCGAGGCGTTGAATCAGAAAATTGCGTATGCCACCACGGTGGCGGCGGGCTCTGCGATTTGCCGGGCGCTCGGAATCAACGCCAGTTCAAACGTCTACTGTCTGCAGACCCTACATCGGGAATTAACATGAGCAAGGTTCCGCTAACAGCGAAGGGCGCCGACATGCTGAGGGCTGAGCTGACTGATCTGAAGTCAGTGCAGCGACCGCAAGTGATTCAGGCGATCGCAGAAGCGCGCGAGCATGGCGATCTCAAGGAAAACGCCGAGTATCACGCGGCGCGTGAGCAACAGAGCTTTATTGAGGGGCGAATAAAAGAAATCGAGGGCAAGCTGTCGCATGCCCAGATTATCGACGTGACTCAAATGAACGCCAACGGCAAGGTGATTTTCGGTGCGACCGTCGATTTGCTGGATCTGGAGACCGACGAATCGGTCACCTATCGTATTGTCGGCGACGACGAAGCCGATATCAAACAGGGGTTGATCAGCTTCAGTTCACCGCTGGCCAGAGCGATCATCGGCAAAGCGGAGGGAGATGACGTCGAATTCCAGTCTCCTGGCGGATTGCGCGAGTATGAAATCGAGGCCGTGCGCTACGTGTAGGAGCCTGTCCCCGAGAAAGAGGCTCCTGGCGCCTATTTCGGGAACTGAATGACCGGTTCCTTGCGGTTCTGACGGTAGAGTGCTGCGGTCTGACCGATGCGTTGCACGACTGTCGCACCGCAGTGGCTGGCGAGCGCCGTCGTGGCGGATTCGCGTGCCTCTCGATCGCCTATCGCCACTTTAATCTTGACCAGTTCATGGTGCCCGAGTGCGATGTCCAGTTCGGTTTGCACGGCCTCGGTCACGCCTTTCTGGCCAACCCTGACAACAGGTTGCAGGGCATGACACAGCGATTTGAGATGTTTGAGTTGTTTTTTGTCGGGAGTCATTGCTTGCCGAGGCAGATCCTGTGAGAGAAACAAGGCGATTCGGGGGTGTAAATGGCGCGTAGCAAGAGCAGTCAGCGCTGGTTGCAGGAGCACCACGCAGACGATTATGTCAAAAGGTCAAAAGCCCAGGCGTGGCGCTCGCGAGCAGTATACAAGCTTGAGGAGATCGATGAGCGCGATCGGCTGTTCAAGCCGGGCTCGTGTGTCATTGAGCTCGGCGCTGCCCCCGGCGGCTGGACACAGTACGTGGCCGCCCGACTGGGGCGCGAAGGGTTTTTGCTGGCAGTCGACATTCTGCCGATGGAACCGGTAGAGGGGGCAACGATCTTGCAGGGTGATTTTACTGAATTGGCGGTACTCGAGCAGATCAGGTCTACGCTGGGTGGTCGTTCAGTGGATCTTGTATTGTCTGACATGGCCCCCAATTTCACTGGACAAAACGCTGTCGATCAGCCGCGATCGGTTTATCTGGCTGAACTGGCACTGGAAATGTGTGACGAGGTGTTGAGTGATTCCGGCACCCTGTTGGTCAAGACTTTCCAGGGAGCCGGGTTCGAGGCGCTGCTGGCTCAGATACGGGCATCATTCGGCAGTGTCAAAACACGCAAGCCCTCGGCCTCGAGAGCTCGCAGCCGCGAAGTCTACATACTGGCCATGCGTTAATCGGATATACTGTGATGTGCGCCAAAAATTGGATTTAGCGAGCGCAAAGCCATTTTAAAGGGGTGGTCTCAATTTGAACGATCTTGTCAAAAACGTGCTGCTTTGGGTGGTGATAGCCGTCATTTTAATGGCTGTTTTCAACAACCTGGGTGGTCAGCGTCAGTATGGGCAGTCGATAAGCTACTCCGATTTCATCAACAGCGTGAAGTCTGGACAGGTCTCCACCGCAACCCTCGATGGCCGTGAGATTCAGGGGCAATTGTCCTCTGGTCGCGTGTTCAACACTTACAGCCCGGAAACTGACAACCGCTCACTGATCGGCGATATGCTGGATGCCGGCGTTGAAATTCGCGCTGAAAAGCCGGAAAAAACCGGACTGTTGATGCAATTGTTCATCAGTTGGTTCCCCTTCCTGCTGCTGATTGGCATTTGGGTGTTCTTCATGCGCCAGATGCAGGGCGGCGGCGCAGGGCGCGGAGCCATGTCCTTCGGCAAGAGCAAGGCCCGTCTGATGGGCGAAGACCAGGTGAAGGTCACCTTCTCTGACGTCGCAGGTGTTGAAGAGGCCAAAGAAGAAGTGGCTGAGCTTGTTGAATTTCTGCGTGATCCCGGCAAGTTCCAGAAACTGGGCGGTAAGATTCCGCGCGGTGTTCTGCTGGTTGGGTCTCCGGGCACCGGTAAAACGCTGCTCGCCAAAGCCATCGCCGGTGAAGCCAAAGTCCCGTTCTTCACTATCTCCGGCTCGGATTTTGTCGAAATGTTCGTTGGCGTGGGTGCATCACGCGTGCGAGACATGTTCGATCAAGCCAAAAAGCACGCGCCGTGCATCATCTTTATCGATGAAATCGACGCTGTCGGCCGTCATCGAGGCGCCGGTCTGGGTGGCGGTCACGACGAGCGCGAACAAACCCTCAACCAGTTGCTGGTCGAGATGGATGGTTTTGAGGGCAACGAAGGCATCATTGTCATCGCGGCGACCAACCGTCCCGATGTACTCGATCCGGCGCTGTTGCGCCCCGGTCGATTTGATCGGCAGGTCGTGGTGCCGTTGCCCGATGTTCGAGGCCGCGAGCAGATCCTGCGCGTCCACATGAGCAAGGTGCCGGTCGCAAACGATGTGCGTCCGGATCTCATCGCCCGCGGCACCCCCGGATTCTCCGGTGCTGATCTCGCCAATCTGGTCAATGAGGCGGCGTTGTTTGCCGCGCGCTCTGACAAGAAGCTCGTCGAAATGGAAGAGTTCGAGCACGCCAAAGACAAAATCATGATGGGCGCCGAGCGCAAGTCCATGGTCATGAACGAGGACGAGAAAAAGCTCACGGCCTATCACGAGGCCGGGCACGCGATCGTCGGGCGCGTGGTACCTAACCACGATCCGGTCTACAAGGTGACGATCATCCCGCGCGGACGTGCACTGGGTGTGACCATGTATTTGCCCGAAGAGGATCGCTACAGCCATAGCAAGCAGGGGCTTGAAAGTATGGTCTCGTCACTCTACGGCGGGCGAATTGCCGAGGAGCTGATTTTCGGTGCAGACAAGGTCACTACCGGGGCCTCCAATGACATCGAGCGTGCAACTGAACTCGCCCGCAACATGGTTACCAAGTGGGGTCTATCGGATAAACTCGGCCCGCTGGCGTACAGCGAGGAAGAGGGTGAGGTCTTCCTCGGCCGCAGCACCACGCAGCCCAAACACATTTCGGGCTTGACTAAACAATCGATCGACAGTGAAATCCGGGCAATTATCGATCGCAACTACAGCCGCGCGGAAGACATACTGCGCGAGCACCTGGATAAGTTGCACATGATGGCCGACGCGTTAATGAAGTACGAGACCATTGATGCCAGCCAGATCGATGCGATTATGGAAGGTCGGGAGCCCGATCCACCGTCTGGTTGGAGTGATGGTGGCGGGGGCAGTCCAGAACCCTCCGGACCATCGGAGCCAGAATCGCTGCAGCAGGATGACGATGCTGCAGACGAACCGCCGGTGCCGGATCCAGATCCAGCGTCCTAAGGGCATCACAAAAAAAGGCGACATCACTATGTCGCCTTTTTTTTATCCTATATTTGTGTAGTTGTAGTCTTTGCGAGAAACCTGTGCAGCTGGTTCTTGCATAGCCTCTGAACCATAACCTTTTTGCTGGATAGCGATAGCCATGGCGAGAAAATACTTCGGTACCGACGGTATGCGGGGACGAGTTGGCGTTGAGCCGATGACCGCGGCCACTGTGATGAAGCTTGGCTGGGCGGCTGGCAAAGTCCTGGCGTCGCAGGGTAATCGCGAGGTATTGATCGGCAAGGATACTCGGGTATCGGGCTATCTGTTTGAATCGGCGCTGGAGGCCGGGCTATCCTCGGCGGGTATCAACATCAAGCTGCTCGGCCCGATGCCCACGCCAGCGGTCGCCTATCTGACGCGAACTTTTCGCGCTGCAGCCGGTATCGTTATCAGCGCGTCACACAATCCGTTCTACGACAACGGGGTAAAGTTTTTCTCCGCCGAGGGTACCAAACTGCCCGATAGCGTCGAAATGGAAATCGAGGCGGCGATGGATGAGGAGATCACCACTGTCGATTCTGCAGAGCTGGGACGCGCACATCGTATCGATGATGCCGCGGGTCGCTACATCGAATTCTGCAAAAGCACATTCCCCAGCGGCCTGCGGCTCGACGGGCTGAAAATTGTCGTCGATTCTGCGCACGGTGCGGCCTATCACATCGCCCGTGGGGTGTTTGAAGAGTTGGGCGCCGCGGTGGTGTCGGTCGGCGCCGAGCCAGACGGTCTCAATATCAATCGCGATTGCGGTGCTACCTCGCCTGACCATTTGCGCGCCCACGTACTGCTTGAGAAGGCGGACGTCGGTGTGGCGCTCGACGGCGATGCGGATCGATTGATCATGATTGATGACAAGGGCGCTGTCGTCAACGGCGATGAACTGCTCTATGTTCTGGTGAAATCTCGCATCGACGCCAACGACATGACCGGCGGTGTTGCCGGCACGCTGATGAGTAACCTCGGGCTGGAGCATGGTTTGCGGGATCTGGGCATAGAATTCGCGCGGGCCAATGTCGGCGATCGCTATGTGCTGGAGATGCTGCGCGAACGCAACTGGAAAATCGGTGGTGAATCTTCCGGGCATATAATCTGCCTTGATCGAACAACGACCGGCGATGGCCTGGTCGCCGCATTACAAATTCTGGCGCAGCTCAAGCAAAGCGGCGAAACGCTGGCGCAGTTGCGCAGTGGCATGACGCAGTATCCGCAAGTGCTGGTCAACGTGCCGATGAAAGTGCGGCAGGATCTTAACGAGAGCGAGCAGGTGCAGGAAGTTGTGCAGAATGCCGAACGCGAACTCGGCGACAGCGGTCGCGTGTTGCTGCGCCCATCCGGCACAGAGCCGGTGGTGCGAGTGATGGTCGAGGGCAAGGTGGCGAATGATGTCGAAAGTATCTGTCATCGTCTTGCCGATTCGGTCAGTCGTATTATCGGCTGATCTGATGGCTGATTTTCGGCGGGGCACTGATTGCAATCCAGCGCCTGCCGCGGTACGCTTGTCGAGTTAAGTCGCCTGCATTCGGGCGGCGCTCGCTTCCCTTTTGAAACACCACGATTTATCCCGATTCATGCGAACTCCAATCGTTGCAGGCAACTGGAAACTCAACGGCTCCAGACAGAGCGCTCGCGATCTCGCCGCGGGCGTCGCATCGGGCGCACCTGCGTCCGGCGTAGAGGTCATCATCTGCCCGGTCAGCGTACATTTGGCTGATGTTGGTGCTTCGCTGGACGGCTCGGTGGTGGCGCTGGGCGCGCAGAACGCCAGTCAGCACGAAAGTGGCGCCTACACGGCGGAAGTGTCGTCCACCATGCTGGCGGAGTTCGGTTGTAAATATGTGATCATCGGTCACTCGGAGCGCCGCAGTCTGTTTGGTGAATCCGACGACGACTGCGCCGAGCGCTGCGAGGCTGTGATCAATGCCGGTCTGACTCCGCTTTTTTGTGTCGGCGAAACACTTGAACAGCGAGAGTCTGATGACACGCTCAAGGTGTTGCGTCGTCAGCTCGACGCACTAGTGGCCGCGGCTGGTGCGGGTGCGTTGGGTCAATGCGTGATTGCCTACGAACCGGTCTGGGCGATCGGCACAGGTAAAACGGCCTCGCCGCAGCAGGCGCAAGAGGTGCACGCCGCGATCCGGCAATACGTCGCCGAACACGATACCGCGGCTGCAGCCGCGGCGCGAATACTCTACGGAGGCTCGGTCAAGCCGGATAACGCGGCTGAACTGTTTGCCCAGCCCGACATTGACGGTGGCCTGATTGGTGGCGCCGCGCTGAAAGCAGACGACTTTCTCGCGATCTGCCGCGCCGCCGCAGAAAAATAGGATACGCTCTCCAGATGCAAACGATTGTTCTCGTTATTCATGTGTTCCTGGCTATCGGGGTCATCGGCCTCGTGTTGATCCAGCATGGTAAAGGTGCTGACGCCGGCGCTGCGTTTGGCAGTGGCGCGGGCGCGTCGACATCGGTATTCGGGTCGCGCGGCAGTGGGTCTTTTCTCACTCGCATGACGACCGCTTTCGCGCTGTTGTTTTTCGTCACCAGCATGACGCTGTTCTTTCTCGCATCTCAACGGACCAGCACCATCGGCAGTGTGACTGACAATCTCAACCTGCCGGCAATTGACAACAGTGAACCCGCCGGCGAATTGCCTGCCAGCGAGTCCGATTTGCCGCCGACGCCTGCGTCGGGCGGTGAGAATGAATCGGATTTGCCTAAGGTGGACAACCAGTAACCGGTAGGTGCTTAGGCAACAATCCCTCGAATTACGATTGGTTATTGAGTTAATTTTTTGGGCAATAAAACCACGTGTGGTTTAGAATATATTGCCAAGTGATACAACGCCGACGTGGTGGAATTGGTAGACACGCTATCTTGAGGGGGTAGTGGCGAAAGTCGTCCCGGTTCGAGTCCGGGCGTCGGCACCATCAGATTCTAATGGCAAGTTCCAACTCTGACTCGAGAACCTGCATCGCGCGCTTTGCCGGCGTGCGGCATAGCATGGAACCTGTTCGGGTTTTCACACCCTAACGGATCATCGTCAGCAGTCGCTAACGGGCCAATTCAATTCTTCCGGGCTTCGGGATCACACATGCTCGCAAACTATTTTCCAGTTTTGGTGTTCATTGTCATTGCACTGGTATTCGGTGTGGTGTTGTTGACACTAGGTAATCTGATTGGGCCAACCGCGCCCAACACCGAAAAAAACTCTCCATACGAATGTGGTTTTGAAGCGTTCGAAGACAGCCGCATGAAATTCGACGTTCGCTACTACCTGGTGGCGATTCTGTTCATTATCTTCGATCTGGAAATCGCCTTCCTGTTTCCGTGGGCGGTGGTGCTGGACGAGATCGGCGTCGAGGCCTTTGCAGCCATGGGTGTGTTCCTCGGTATTCTCGTGATCGGCTTTATTTACGAGTGGAAAAAAGGAGCACTGGAATGGGAATAGAAGCGGTTCTCGACAAGGGCTTTATCACCACGTCCACCGACAAGCTGGTCAACTGGGCTCGCACCGGCTCAATGTGGCCAATGACCTTTGGTCTTGCTTGTTGTGCGGTTGAAATGATGCACGCGGGTGCCGCGCGTTACGATCTCGACCGCTTTGGCGTTATTTTTCGGCCCAGCCCTCGCCAGTCGGACGTCATGATCGTCGCCGGTACACTGGTCAACAAAATGGCACCGGCTTTGCGCAAGGTCTACGACCAGATGGCCGATCCGAAATGGGTTATCTCGATGGGCTCGTGCGCGAACGGAGGCGGGTACTACCACTACAGCTATGCCGTGGTGCGTGGTTGTGATCGGATCGTGCCCGTGGACGTCTATGTTCCGGGTTGTCCGCCGACTGCCGAGGCCTTGTTGTACGGGATCGTGCAGTTGCAGAAAAAAATCCGCCAACCCAATGTGATCACGCGCAGCTAAGTTCTATGAGTGAATCCAGATCAGAGCAACTTGGCGCGAGTATCCATGCGCTGGCACTAGAAGGTGTCAATGAAATCGGAACGGCACTCGACCACGTCACGCTGACCGTCGATGCGAACCACCTGTTGGAAGTCGCCACTGCGTTGCGCGACGGTGGCGACACCCTCTTCGATCAGCTAATCGACGTCTGTGGGGTCGACTACCTTCAATACGGTAAGGACGAGTGGGCGACTGACAGTACCGCGTCGGCGGGTTTCAGTCGCGGCGTCGATGGACAATCCATCGGTCGCTTAAGTTTTGGCGATGAAGTATCCAGCGATATCGAACAGGGCGCTCGATTCGCTGTGGTCTACCAGTTGTTGTCGTTGCAACACAACCTGCGATTGACGCTGAAAGTTTTCGCACCAGACAACGAATTTCCAGTTGTGCCGTCGGTGACGTCAGTGTGGTCCTGCGCGGACTGGCCCGAGCGTGAGGCCTTCGACCTGTTGGGCATTCACTTTGAGGGTCATCCCGATCTGCGGCGTCTGCTGACGGACTACGGTTTTGTCGGCCATCCCTTTCGCAAGGATTTCCCGCTGGTTGGCAACGTCGAAATGCGTTATGACCCGCTGAAAAAGCGCGTCATCTACGAGCCGGTGACAATCGAGCCCAGAGTGCTCGTCCCCAGAGTGATCAGACAAGATAACCGCTACGTCTCGCACGATGCCGCAGCCATCGACGGCGATGGAGAGACCGATGCCTGAGATTCGCAATTACACACTGAACTTCGGTCCCCAGCATCCGGCCGCGCACGGCGTACTGCGGCTCGTGCTGGAAATGGACGGCGAAGTCATCGACCGCGCCGACCCGCACGTTGGACTGCTGCACCGCGGTACTGAAAAACTGGCTGAGAGCAAGCCCTATAACCAGAGCATCGGTTACATGGACCGACTCGACTATGTCTCGATGATGTGCAACGAGCACGGTTATGTGTTGGCGATTGAAAAATTGCTGGGTGTCGAGGTGCCGGAGCGGGCGCAATACATTCGAGTGATGTTTGATGAAATCACCCGGCTGCTCAATCACCTGATGTGGATTGGCGCACATGGTCTCGACGTAGGGGCCATGTCGATGTTTCTCTACGCGTTTCGCGAGCGCGAAGACCTGATGGATTGTTACGAGGCCGTCTCCGGTGCGCGGCTCCACGCGACCTATTACCGCCCCGGTGGTGTCGCACGCGATTTGCCCGACAGCATGCCTCAATATGAAGAGTCGCGCTGGACAAGCAAGGCACAGGCAAAGAAACAGAACGAGGCGCGTTCTGGTTCAATGCTGGATTTTCTGGAAGACTTTACCAATCGATTTCCGGCTTGCGTAGACGAGTACGAAACCCTGCTGACTGACAATCGAATCTGGAAGCAGCGTCTGGTCGGCATCGGTGTGGTATCCCCTGAGCGCGCCAAACAATTGGGTTTTACCGGGGCCATGCTGCGTGGGTCGGGTATCGAGTGGGATCTTCGCAAGAAGCAACCCTACGAGGTCTATGATCGAATGAAATTCGATATTCCGGTTGGCACTAACGGCGATTGTTACGATCGCTATCTGGTGCGGGTTGAGGAAATGCGCCAGTCGAACGAGATCATTCGCCAGTGTATCGCCTGGTTGCGCGCAAACAAAGGTCCTGTGCTCACCGAAGATCATAAAATCGCACCGCCACGCCGCGCCGACATGAAGGGCGATATGGAATCTTTGATCCATCACTTCAAGTTATTTACCGAAGGGTTTTGTCTGCCGGAAGGTGAAGCCTATGCAGCGATTGAACACCCCAAAGGTGAATTTGGTGCCTACCTGATTTCTGATGGCGCCAACAAGCCTTACCGACTAAAAATTAGAGCGCCCGGTTTCTATCATCTGGCGGCGCTCAACGAAATGGTATCCGGCCACATGCTGTCTGATGTCGTTACCATCATTGGCACGCAGGATATCGTGTTTGGCGAGATTGACCGATGAGTAACACCGAATCGGTGCTGAATGCACACTCACTCGAAGAAATCGACGAATGGCTCAAGCGCTATCCGCCGGATCAGAAACAATCGGCCGTGCTGGCAGCGCTTCGTGTCGCGCAGCACCAGAATGATGGTTATCTGACCGTTGAACTGATGGATGCGGTGGCCGATCGCCTCGAAATGTCGAAGATCGCAGTCTACGAGGTCGCCTCGTTCTATTCCATGTATGAAACCAAACCGGTGGGCCGGCATTGTGTGGCGATATGCACCAACATTAGCTGCATGCTGATGGGTAGCGACACAATCGTCGATCACGTGGAGAAAAAATACGGCATTAAGTTGGGTGAAAGCACAGCGGACGGGAAGATCTACCTGAAGGTTGAAGAGGAGTGCCTGGCGGGTTGTGATGGGGGGCCGATGATGCAGGTCGATCATGTCTATCACATGAAACTGACGCCGGAAAAAGTTGACCAAATACTCGATGCGCTGGAGTAGCAACTGTTGAAGAACGAACCCAATCAGGTCTGTTACACCACGCTTCGTTTTGACGAGCCCTGGACTTACGAGAACTATCGCAAGATTGGTGGCTACGAGGCCTGGGACAAAATCCTGTCCGAGAAAATGTCGCCGGAAGATGTCGTCGCCGAAGTGAAGGCGTCTGGTCTTCGCGGTCGTGGCGGCGCTGGCTTTCCAACCGGCCTGAAATGGAGTTTTATGCCCAAGCCAAACGGCGGGCAGAACTATCTCGTTGTCAACAGCGATGAATCAGAACCGGGCACCTGCAAAGACCGCGACATCCATCGCTTCAATCCGCACTCCCTGATCGAGGGCATGCTGATCGGCTGCTATGCGATTGGGGCCACAGTCGGCTACAACTATATGCGCGGTGAGTTCATGGATGAACCCTACAAGCGGTTTATGGCGGCGCTGGAAGAGTGCTATGAGCATGGCTGGGCCGGTGACAATATTAAGGGTAGTGGCAACCATATCGATGTGATCGGCACGCTTGGCGCCGGCGCCTACATTTGCGGTGAAGAGACTGCATTGCTTGAATCTCTGGAAGGCAAGAAAGGACAGCCACGGTTTAAGCCGCCGTTTCCCGCCAACTATGGTCTGTACGGCAAGCCCACCACCATTAACAACACCGAGTCGGTGGCCTCAGTGCCAGTGATTATTCGTAACGGTGCACAATGGTTTATGGACCTGGGCGTTGAAAATTCTGGTGGCCAGAAGTGTTTTTCGATGTCCGGCCACGTCAACAATCCGGGTAATTTCGAAATCGCGCTCGGCACACCGTACAGTGAATTACTGGAGCTTGCCGGTGGAGTTCGCGGCGGGCGTAAGCTCAAAGCCGTGATTCCAGGTGGGTCATCGATGCCCGTGTTACCGGGCGATATCATGTTGAACACCAATATGGATTATGACGCCATCGCCAAGTCGGGCTCGATGCTCGGTTCGGGTGCTGTGATCTCGATGGACGAGACGACCGACATGGTCGTGGCGCTATGTCGGATTTCGCGTTTTTACTACTCAGAATCCTGCGGCCAGTGTACGCCTTGCCGTGAAGGCACGGGCTGGTTGTACCGAATGCTGGTGCGAATTTTAGACGGCAAAGGCCGGCCGGAAGACATCGCCAAGCTCGACGATGTGGCGGCCAAGATTGCCGGTCGAACCATCTGTGCACTGGGTGAGGCTGCGGCCTGGCCGGTGCAGGGCATGTTGCGTCACTTTCGCCATGAATTCGAGTACTACGTGGAACACAAGCGAAGCATAGTGCAGGAAAAACTGGGCACGGCAGCGTAAAAATCTCATGACTGACGAACTCATCAACATCACGGTAGATGGTCGGCAGCTACAGGCGCGCAAGGGCCAGATGCTGATCGAAGTCACCGACGCCGCGGGTATCGAGATCCCGCGTTTTTGCTATCACAAGAAACTCAGCGTAGCGGCCAACTGCCGCATGTGCCTGATCGAAATAGAAAAGGCACCAAAGCCGATGCCAGCCTGTGCCACACCGGTGGCGCCGGATATGGTTGTGCACACCCGATCGGAGCTCGCCACCGGCGCGCAGCAGAGCACGATGGAGTTTCTGCTGATCAATCACCCGCTGGATTGTCCAATCTGCGATCAGGGTGGTGAATGCGAACTGCAGGATGTGGCCATGGGTTATGGCGGCAGCTCTTCCGACTACAT
>CAZYDV010000150.1:0-14229 GCA_964646405.1 uncultured Granulosicoccaceae bacterium
TCCGTCCAGCGAACAAGCCATAGCGGGGTTGGTGTTCGGAGGCTAATGGAACGCAGTCTCGTCCAGCCTGTTCCTCGATCGGAGATCAGGTCCCACGGGGAATTGGAGATGCTGCCGAAGCTGGTCGGACTCCGTCCAGCGAACAAGCCATAGCGGGGTTGGTGTTCGGAGGCCTATGAAACGCAGTCTCGCATAGCCTGTACCCCGATCGGAGATCTGGTCCCACGGGGCGGTAGATAAATTGTTGAAGCGTGTGCTGCGGCTGGTGGGAGGCAGACTCCCACCAGCGACCCGATCAGTGCAGCTTTGTGCCATCCGGTCCCAACAAAACCTCAGTCCTTAATCTTGTACGAGATTTTCACGGTGTCCGGTCCGGTTGGTGTGGCGTTCCAGACAATCTTTTTGCCTTCGTTTTCGCCAGCGACGATGTTGTTGCTGCCATCGGCGCTGTAGCCGACCATCTGCCCGTCTTTCATATCCAGCACCCACGTAGACTCGATGCCGACGAAGGCTGTGATCGGCTCGCCACCCAGTGAGGTCAGTCCGTTGCTATTGATCAGTTTTCCCTTGCCGTTTTCATCGAACAGCACGTTGTTGGTAAACGTCACGGTGTTTTTATCGTCGCCTTCGAGGGTGCAATTCGCAGCGCTGATCATCGCGAGACCAGCCTGAGTGTTCATCATGTGCATAAAATCCATCTGGCAGGCATAGTCACCTGTCAGTGGCAGTTGCGGCTGTGCCTGCACGAGCGCGGTGAACATGGTTGCTGTAGCGATAAAAAAGGGTTTCGTTAACGTACGCATTGATGTCTCCTTGTGATTAATCCCTGGGTTTGTCGATTGAACGGTGTCCGGGCAATCGATCGCGATTCACTGCGAATGCCGAATCATCAATATGGCACCGCGACCGACTGGTCTATGCTAGTGCCGCCGAGAGTACTGTGCCATGATCCGAATGGGTTAAAATCCAGCGCCATTAGGCGCGTTATCACCGCAGGACCTCGCGTGGGACACTGTGTCGCCTGCGACTTATCATCATGGTTGTCAACGACGGAAGCTTCATTTTGAACGACGAAAACGATCTGTTTGTGACTGATGAACAGGTTCAAAGCTACCAGCGTGACGGCGTGGTGCTGTTGCCACAAATGTTCGATGCGCGATGGATCAATCTGCTGCGCGAGGGGCTTGATGAGAATTGCGCACAACCGACGGATCGCGCCCGTGTATGGGATCGCGACAGCGCGGGCCGAACCATGTTTTGGGACAGCCAGGCGTGGCAGTCTATCGATCAGTATCGACATTTCGTATTCCAGTCGCCAGCGGCGCGAATTGCCGCCGCACTGATGGGCTCGACAAAGATCCATTTTTTCTTCGATGCCGTGTTTGTGCGATCTGCCGGCAGCCAGTTTCAGACCCCGTGGCATCAGGATGAACCCTATTGGTCGGTTGAGGGTTTTGATACCTGTACGATATGGATGCCATTGGTGCCGGTGAACAGTGAAAACGCACTGGCGTTTGTACCGGGCTCACACAGAGCAGATTCAGTCTACAGGCAATACAACTTTGGTGAGCTGAATCCCGATGGCAAGCACAATGTCGATCAGGTCGATTTCTCACCGTTGTCGGAGCGCGACTTCCCCGATATCGCTGCCAGCCCTGAAAAGTACGGGGTAGTCAGTTGGGATATGCAGCCCGGTGATTGTGTGGTCTTCAATAGCCGCATCATGCATGGCGGCTCCGGCAAGCTTGCCGATGATCGCGATTTGCGCGTATTCACCAGCAAGTGGCTGGGCGACGATGTGCGCATCAAATTTCGCGATGTGGGTATGGACCCGGATCACAGCGATATGATGAAAGCCAACGGCCTGAAATCTGGTGACAGGCCAGGGACAGATTTGTATCCCGAAATCTTCAGCGGCACGGCTGTATGATCAGCGCATTTTTTGAAGTCGGCCGGTGCCGATGACGGCACTGACAGCCTGTCGATGCTACCCCCGGCCAATGCGACACAGTACCTTTGGCTGGCGGCACGCGGAATTCAGTCCGCAACCCGATGATGACGGCAGCCGACAGGTCAGTCGGTATGGAGCGCCCGACGATGACGCAGTTGCCCGACACGATGAGCCGATCGTACAGAAGCTTGACCAGCGACAGGGTCAATTACCCTGTTAGGTACGCCGTGGCGTTGAGTTCATGAAGTGCATCGTGTGCGGCAAATCGATCACACCGGCGTCGGAACCCAGGCCGGTTGCCACCAGTGCCGATGTGGCAGTACCCAGGCGGCAGGCGTCTTCCAGGCTGTGCCCCATAGCCAGGCCTGCAATGAATCCGCCGCAGTAGCTGTCGCCGCAACCAGTTGTATCGGATACGTCGATCACGTGGGCGGGTAGGGTGAAATCGCGATCGGGTGTGCTGATGTAGGAGCCATCGGCGCCACACTTGAAGATGCAGTGGATCGCGCCCATTGCCTGGAAAAATTTTGCAATACGACTGGCCTCGCTCTCGCCGGATAGAAACTGTGCCTCCTCCAGTGAGGGCATGAAAAAATCCACGTGCGGCAGGATGTCTACCAGCAGGCTCACGGTGTTTTCATTCGGCGCAATCAGGTCGAATGTGGTGGTGAGTTGTCGTGATTTCGCGTGTTTTAGTAACCTGGCGCTTTGGCCCCTATCCATTGCGTCTAGCAAGCCGGTGCCGCCGTGATGCAGGTAACGCGCGTCACACACGGCGTCGAATTGGGATTCTTCCAGATACCAATGATCTGACGCGCAGCGACAATGCAATGCCGGGCGTTCTCCGTTGGGTCGAATGGGTAGAATAGTCGCGGATGTCGTCACGGCATTTGTGGTTTGCATCAGCGAGCAATCGATGTTCAGCCGTTTGTAACTCTCGACGATGAATTGTCCCTTTTCATCGTCGCCAACACAGGCAGATGTAGTGCACGACAGCCCAAGCTTTGCCGCGTTGATCAGCGCACCCGAGGCGGTGCCGGCAGGGTTCATCCTGATTTCATCGATAAAAGCAACGCCACCGCCTTCAGGGATGCTCTCGACCGGGCGTCCGGCGATGTCCAGGATCGTAAGCCCTGCGAACGATGCATCGAATGTTGCCATTGAGGTGGTCCTCGGGGTTAGTTGCAGGGATGTTTCGGTGGCTCGCCGGCGAGGTGACGTCGGACTTCTTCAGCCACCATGTTCGCCGCTTTGGCAACCGTTGTTTTTGACGCGCCGGCGATGTGCGGTGTGAGTGTGACATTGGGCAGCGCGAGCAATTTCGAGTTGGCCGGCGGCGGTTCGATATCGAAAGTCTCCAGCACGGCGCCGGATAAATGATTCGACACCAGCGCATCGTAGAGCGCGTCGTAGTCGAGCAGTGAACCGCGGGCGGTATTGATCAGCACTGCGCCAGGCTTCATCGACGCCAGGGCGCTGGCGTCGATCATGCCACGGGTACTGTCAGTCACGCGTGCGTGCAGGGTGACCGCATCGGATTGTTCGAGCAACTGTCGCAGGTGGACGTGCTCAACGCCGTCGTCGATATCGCGCGAGCTCAGTTTGATGTAGGGATCGGCAACGAGTATTCGGCTGCCGAAGGCTTTCAACAGTTGCGCCACTCTGACACCTATCTCTGCATAGCCGATGATGCCGATGGTCATGGCAGATAACTCGTCGCGCTGTGCATCGGCGCGGTAAAAGTCACCTCGCCATATGCCCTGTTTCAGGCAGGCGTGGCCGCGGCTGATGTTGCGCGTCTCAGCGATTAATGCGCCGATGGTAAATTCTGCCACGGCGCTGGCGTTACGCCCCGGTGTGTTGACTATTTTTAGTGCGCGGTCGCGGGCGGCTTCGCGATCGATGTTGACCGGACCCCCGCGAGACACGGCAAGCATTTGCAATTTCGGTAACTTGGCGAGTACATTGGCGGTAACCGGTGCCAGATGGGTGACCAGAATGGCGGCATTGTGTGCCGTGGCTATGGTTTGAGCCGGTGTGCCCTGAAATTCCTGAATGCGCTGCAGGGAAGGGTCCGGACTGCGTTGAATCACCGGTTCGTCCGGAAACGGCAGATCCAGACACCGAAACCGGGTGTCGGCATCGACTACCTTCATCAGCGCTGCTTGAAAGACTGCTGCCTGCATGAAGTGATCGCCGATAATCGCAATGTCCAGCGCCATCAGTTGGATGTCCTGCTGTTGTCGCGCAGCGCACTGAGTGCCGACCATGTCGATGGTTGTCGTTTGCGGTAGTCGAGGTAGATTTGATACTTCATTCGGTAGTGGGCAATCGTTGTCTGATCGGGCGAGGTTGTGGCGCCCAGCGCGTCGCCGAGCCATTGTTCCACACAGGCGTCTATCGACGGAAAGCAGCCGCGGTTGACGGCGGCCATCATCGCGGCGCCGGCGGCGGCAGATTCGTCTTGCTCGACTTCGCGCACTGGGCGATTCATCACTGAGGCGAAAATCTGCCGAATCGCTACAGACTTGGCAGCGCCGCCGGTCAGTCGTATTTCTTCTGGCAATTCACCCAATGCTTCAAAGCAATCGCGCGCCGCGAACGCAAGGCCCTCAATCACGCTGCGCGCCAGAGAGTAGAACCCGCTTTGCTGGTCCAGTCCGATGAAGCTTGCCCGGGCATCAGTGTTAAAAAAGGGGCCACGCTCGCCGGCACTGGCAATGTACGGGTGATACAAAGCGGAGACAGTAGTGGTATCGCCCAAGTTTTTGTCGAGCACGGCGTAAAAGTGGTCGAGGCTCGCGCTGTGACCCAGCGATTGCGTTGCCTCACAGCCCAGACTGAGCAGCCAGTCGAGGTTGAGCGTTGCCGCCATGTTAGTCTGCAGTTGCACAAAACCACCACCGGGAAACGCGATGGTATAGCCGGTTTTATCACGGGGCAATTCCAGCTTGTCTACGCCGCCAGCGTAGCGCATATGGATTCCGGTGGTGCCGAGAATGCTCATTGCCGATGGCTGGCCGCGATTGTACAAACCGCCGCCCAGCGCCGAACAAATAACATCGACAAAGCCGAGTACAACAGGCGTGTCGCCCGGTAGACCGATCTGCGTGGCGATTGACTCAAGCAGTGCGTCGCTGTGTTGCAGGCCGTCGACTATCGGTGGCAGCAAGGCGCTGCGGTGGGTGAGTTCGAGCGCGTTCAGTACGTCAGTGGAGTAGCCGCCGCTCGCCATGTCACCAAACGTGAACAGCGCCTCGCTCGGGTCGGTAGCGCGCACACCGGTCAGGCTTTGATAGAGATAATCTTTCCAGTGCAGTGCGCTGTGCGCCCTGTCGAGCAGCTCGGGCTGGTGGCGATCAAGCCAACGCATCTGGGTGCGCATTTGGGCCGCGTTGATGGCGGTGCCGGTTTGCTTAAAAAGGGTGTCGTAGCCGGGCGCGCGCTCGATTTCACTGGCGATAGATGCGGCGCGAGAATCGAGCCACAACCAGCCGTTGTGCAGCGCTTCGCCTTGTGTGTCGGTCAGCAACAAACCGTCGCCCTGTGCGGTGATGGCGATGGCGCACACGCTGGCCGCATCGGTGCCGAGTGTCGTCACCAGATCGGTCAGTGTGGCGATTACTTTTTGCCGCGTATCCAGTGGATCTTGTTCGGCGCCACCATCGTCGAGGAGCTGATAGTCATTGTCGCATTCGCGGCTGCCGATCAGGCTGCCGTCGAGGCCGAAGGCTACGCACTTGATCTTGGACGTGCCGGCATCGATGCCAATGAAAATGGGGTGGCTCAAGTGGATCGCCCTCTGACGAATGGCCGTTGGCGCCGGCCCGATGGTAGTCGTCTTGGAAATATAACAAATGTTGAATTTAATGTCATATGTTAGAATTTTAGGTGACAAGTCGGATCGCTGACTTCGTCGCAACCCGACACGAGTTTATGCAAAACACAGTTTTCAAACCGGACAATACCGGAATGTTGGCCGAAGTCGCCGAGCTCTATTACAAGGATGGACTGACGCAAAACCAAATCGCAGCGCGCATCGGAGTGTCGCGACCGACAGTGGTCAACTACGTCAGGCAGGCGCGCGAGCTCGGGATTGTCGATATCCGTATCAGTGGCTCGGCCTATACGGGGTCATCTCTGTCGCGGGAGTTGTGCGACAAATACTCGCTCGACGATGTCTACATCGCCCGCAGCAGCGGTCGCTCAGCCGCCTCCCAGGGTGCGCGAACCGCCATGCAGATCGCCGCCAGACTCGGCGCGATGGCGCTGTCGGATCAACTGGTCAGCGGCGATGTGCTGGGGGTGTCCTGGGGCGAGACGATCCACTACGCTGCCGATGAGATGCCCTACCGGCGGGTTGACCGGCTGAGCGTGTGTCAACTGATCGGATCGATGTATTCCGAGATCTTTCAGGCGCCGGAGGCGAGCTCAATTCGAATTGCCAGTCGCACCGGCGCGCACTGCAGCACGCTCCATTCCCCGGCGATTCTGTCATCCGTCGAACTCGCGCGGCAATTGCGCGATGAGCCAATCGTGAAAAAACAGCTTGCCCGATTCGACGACCTGACCAAGGTGTTTTTTTCCGTTGGCAATACGCGCAACGACACCATGGTGGTGGCCTGCGGCATCGCCTCCGTCGAAGACTGGAAAGCCTTCCGAAAACGCGGTGCGGCAGCGGTGCTGTGCGGGCATTTCCTCGACGCCGAAGGCAATGCGCTGGACGGTGAATTCAGTGAGCGCCTGGTTGGCATTCATCCGCGGCAGCTGCGCAATACGCCGATGCGAATGCTGGTCGTGGGTGGAACCGACAAACTCGAGGCGGTAAAAGCGACGCTTACCGGACAATATGCCACGCATCTGGTGGTCGATGACTCGCTGGCCGAGCGACTGTAACAACCCGATCGCAATGACTATGGAACGATAAATTGGACGAAGACCGGATCAGAAAAAGAATAATCGAGCTGTGCCTGCAGATGAATGCCACCGGTCTGAATCAGGGCACCTCCGGCAATATCAGCGCCGTGCACGACGGACAAATGCTGATTACACCCAGTGGCATTCCCTACGAGACGATGGTGCCGGATCAGATCGCAAAGATGCCGCTCGATACCGACTCCGACGCCTGGGACGGACCGTGTAAGCCGTCGTCGGAATGGCACTTTCACCGGGCGATCCTGCGCGCTAATCCCGACTTCGGTGCAGTTGTTCACACGCATTCTATGTACGCCACGACGCTGTCGGTCTCGCGCTCGGAGATTCCGGCCTGTCACTACATGATCGCGGCGTTTGGCGGCAACACCGTGCGCTGTGCTGACTATGCCACCTTTGGTACCACAGAGTTGTCCGATAACATCATCGCCGCCATGCAACAGCGCTCGGCCTGTCTTATGGCCAATCACGGAATGGTCGTGGCGGGTGCCAGTCTGGACAAGGCAATGTGGGCGGCGGTCGAACTCGAGGCATTGGCGTGTCAGTACTATCACGCCCGCATGCTGGGTGACATGGTCGTGCTGTCGGACGCCGAGATCGACACGGTGCTGGACAAGTTCAAAGGCTACGGGCTGCAGGCCCCGTCCGATCGCGATCGCACCCTGCTGTCTGCTGACAAATGAAATGCCATTTAACATGTGACAATTAAATCGACATAAGATAAATTAGTCGTCGCGGGTGGGAGGACGCAATCGGAAACCGAAGTTTTGCTCACCCTTCACAATCACGCTGGGGGATTCCAAATGAACAGATTTGTAAAGACGTTGGCCGCTGGGATACTGACTGCTGGCTGTGGCCTGTTATCGGTCGCTGCGCAGGCAGACGGGCATCTGTCTCTCGAGGGCAAGAAAATCGGTGTCGCGGTGGTCGGAACGCAACACTTCTGGGACCGCGAGGCATTCAACGGCGCGGTGAGCACGGTCGAGAAACTCGGTGGTGAAGTGGTGCCTGTGGATGGCGGTCGCGACAATCAGGTGCACGCCGACAACCACGATATTCTGCTGACCAACAAAGTCGATGCGGTCATATCGATTCTCGGTGACGGGGCGGTGGAGCCGAAATTCGAAGCGCTGAAGAATGCCGGCATTCCGGTGTTTACGGTTGATCACTCATCGCCACACGCGATCAACAACACCACCTCCGACAACTACTATATGGGCACCACGATCGGACGCTATATGGCGGATGCAATCGGTGGCACCGGGCGCGTCGCGATCTTTAACGCGTTTGAAGGCGCGTTGAGAATTTGTGGCATCCGCGCTGGCCTGTGGAAGTACGTGATGCAGGATTACCCTGAAATCGAGATCATTCAACCGGAGCTTGCCGAGGCATTTGCCAATGCGCCGGAAGATGCGCGCAAGAAGACGCTGGATTTTCTAAATCAAAATCCCAAAGGCACCGTCGACGCGATTCACGTCGGCTGCTGGGATCAGCCGGCGATTGGCATCGTGCAGGCGCTTGAGGAGGCCGGGCGCACCGAGATTGTCGTGACCGCACTCGATGGCGGGCCTGAGACGCTGGAAATCATGGCCGAAGAGAACAGCCCGTTTGTCGCCAACGTCGCACAGCAGCCAAACAAGATTGGTACGACGGCGGCCATGAATGTCGCGCGTCACTTTCATGGCGATAAACTGCTGCCGCAAACCTATGTCGATGTCATGCCGGTCAACGGGCCAGATGAGGCAAGGGCAGTATACGAGCAACTTGGCTACGGCAAGCTCTAGAGTTAGTTGTGCGTGAGCGGAGTCTGCCGTCGCAGACTCCGCTGCGGCTGACCGGCTGGTTTTTCGGTCGCAGCAGAAACCGACTATAAACAACCTTCCGATCCGGACATCCCAGTGTCAGACAACCCGTTTCTGCAGATGGCGGATATCTCCAAGGCGTTTCCCGGTGTGCAGGCGCTGGATCGTGCCTCGCTGGACGTTGAGGCCGGAGAGATTCACGGCCTGGTCGGTGAAAACGGTGCCGGCAAATCTACCATTATCAAGGTGCTGGCCGGCGTCTATGCGCCGGACTCTGGCACGGTCTCACTTGACGGCGAAACATTGCCGGTGGCCGATCCCGGGGCCATTCATCGCGCCGGTGTCAGGTTTATTCACCAGGAACTGAATCTCGTACCGCATTTTACGGTGGCAGAGACAGTATTCATGGGGCAGGAGATCACCGGCGTTCTTGGCGTGAGGAAACGCCACATGAAACGATTGGCAGAGGAATTTCTGCGCGATTCGTTAAACCATGCACTGCCTGGCAATCGGTTGATCAGGGATCTGGGCGTTGCGGAGCGCAAACTGGTGCAAATCGCGCGGGCGCTGATCGATAACAAAGCCCGAGTCGTGGTATTCGATGAACCTACCGGGCCATTGGCGAGTGGCGAGGTTGTGCAACTGTTCAAAGCGATCGAATCACTACGTGCGCGAGGCATTGCGATAATCTATGTTTCCCATTACCTCGGCGAGATCACCGATCTGTGCGATCGGGTGACAGTTTTCAGAAATGGTACCGATGTCGCGGTGCTCGATGACGACGCTGCAAACGACAGTCAGGCCATCATTCAGCATATGGTCGGGCGCGACATTGGAAGCCTCTATCCACAGCGCAGTCCTCCCGGCAAACATCCAATCTTCGACGCGCGCGGTTTGCAATGCAGACCTTTTTTCTCATCGATTGATCTGCGCGTCCATCGGGGTGAGATTGTCGGCATTGCCGGGCTGGTCGGATCGGGTCGGGAAGAATTGGTCGATGCACTCTATGGCCTGCGAAGACTGCAGGCGGGTTCGATCGAACTCGACGGCGAATCAATCGTTAACACAGATCCCCACACCGCGGTCGAGCACGGCGTGGTGTTGATTCCACGGGATCGACGCAACACCGGTCTCGTCCTGGATATGACAGTGGCGGACAATATCAATCTCGCCTCGCTTGAAGAGGTCTCGACCTTGAAGGTGACCCGCCACGCACGCGCGACGGGGAGAGCGGCAAAACTGATCGAAAAACTCGATATCAGGCCTGCGAATGCGCAGGCGGTCGTGCGGTTTCTCAGTGGCGGCAATCAGCAGAAAGTGGTGTTGGCTCGCTGGCTCGCCACTGGTTCACGATTGTTTATCATGGATGAGCCGACGATCGGTGTCGATATAGGGGCCAAAGTAGAGATCTATCAGCGAATCGCTGATCTGGCGGCGGACAACACACCCGATGGACAGTCACAGTCAGCGGGCGTGGTAGTGTCCTCATCTGATCCGGCTGAATTGCTGGGTGTGTGTGATCGTATTCTGGTGTTGTTCCGGGGTAGTGTGGTGGCGGATAAGCCAGTATCGCAGTTAACGCTTGATTCACTGCTTGCGCTGACGACAGGAGGCAGCGCAATTGACAGACAGGCAATTGCCGCTGGCGGCGTTAATGATTGAGCGCACCGCACTGCAACGGTACTCGACAGACTGGCGTTCAATGAGTGGTAATCTGCCGTTTGTCGTGTTTGTGCTGATGCTGGGTTACATTGCATTCTCAGTGCCGAACCTGCTCAGCGCACAATCGATCGATCTGATCCTGCGTCAGTCGGTGCCAACGGTTGTCGTCTGCCTCGGGCTTGCCGTCGTTGTGATGGCAGGTGGTGATGATGTCGTCTCCGGGGGTATAGACCTGTCGATTCCCGCGGCGGCAATTCTCGCCGCCGCGATCATTGCAGACCAGGTCACCAATCACGGCACTTCAATTGCCATCGCTTTTCCACTGGCGATGATGGCGGCACTACTCGTTGGTCTGGTCAATGCGTTTCTCGTGGTGCACATCGGGATGACGCCTCTGCTCGCGACACTGGCGACTAGCGTCGCGACAGTAGGTATCGCCAAAGTGGTCACCGCCAGTCGCCGGATTAACGTGAACCATCCGGCGATCGTCTACCTGCGTGATGGTGAAATCGCCGGCGTGTCTGTCGGTGTGGTGATGGCTGGCTTGCTGGTTCTGGTGTTCTTCGTCGCCGTGCATCGCACGCGCTGGGGCATGAATCTGCAGGCGGTGGGCGGCAATCGGGATGCAGCCGACGTGTCGGGCATCGCAGTGAAAAAAATTCTCGCGCAATCGTTTGTGCTGGCTGCGGTGGCCGCCGGATTTGCATCGGTCTTTGTGCTGGCGCGCGGTTCCGGTTCATCCCCCGGCAGCGAAGAGAATTTGCTGCTGGAGATGATTCTCGCCACCTTTCTGGGGGCGGCGTTTTCACCGCGCCGGGTCGTCACTCTGTGGGGAGCAGTCCTCGGCGCTGTGCTGGTCACCGCCTTGTCGATCGGCTTCAAATCAATGGGCGTCAATGTATTCTGGACTGGCTGTATCAAGGGGGCGCTGATTCTGTTGGTGGTCGCCAGCGCCGCCATCGCTACGGGTAAAAGATAATGTCCTCCAGCGACTATCACGCATCGGGTGGCGCGACGGGATTGACGTTCACACTCGGACAGTTTCTGCGGCAATTCGGATTTGTCGTCATCATCGCCGCAGTGTTTGCTTTTTTCTCGCTGTTTGCCACCAACTTTCTCAGCGGATCAAACCTGCTCAATATTATCGAAGGGTCATCCATCTTGCTGATTCTGGCGCTTGGCATGACCTATATTGTCGCCCTCGGAGGCATTGATCTGTCTGTCGGTATTGCGTTTGATTTTGGTGCAGCTTTTGCCATCGTCGCGCTGAAACACTACGACGTAGTCTGGTACCTGGCGGTATTGGCCGGTGTTGCGGGTGGTTTGCTGGTCGGATTGTTAAATGCTTTTCTGGTGGTGAAACTGTCGGTCAGTCCGTTCATGGCGACACTGGGCACTTTTTTTATTGGCAGCAGCGTGCAACGAATTTTCACCAATGGTGGTGGCCCGATCTCACACCGTCGAGTACCACAGGAGTATCGCGATCTTGCGGTCGGCAAAATCGCTGGCATACCCTCCGAGATCGTGATTGCAGCGGTGGTGTTAGTTTGTTACTTCGTGTTCCTTGAGTGTTCGATCTATGGCAAGCGTATTCACGCTATCGGTATGCAGCGCGATGCCGCCAGGGTCGCCGGTATCAATGTCCGTCGGTATCTTTTTCTTGGCTTTGTAGTAGCGGGCGGGACCTGTGCCATCGGCGGTGTAATTGGTTCGGCTAACCTTAGAATGTTCAGTCCGCTGGCCGGTTATTCGTATCTGCTCGATGCCATAGCCGCGGTGTTCATTGGTGCGTCGCTCAATCGCTTTGGTCGACCCAGCGTCACCGGCACGCTCATTGGCGTGCTGTTTCTCGGCATGACTGCCAATGGTTTGAATTTAATGGGGTTGAACTTCAATACTAAGGATGCACTGGAGGGTATTGTGCTGGTGGTGGTGCTGTCGCTCGCCGTCTATCAACAGCGCTTGATGGCATCACGTAATTTGCCGCAGTAGTATGGTAGTGCGCATCGAGTTTCACGATGTCGGCATGGACCCGGATCACAGAGAGATCGATTCGATTGCAGAGCTGTAGCGCAACATCAGATAACTGGATCGGTGTGCTCGGCATGGCCAGGGTTGGCAAGGTTGCCAGGTACGTTTTTTGTTCTGTTTAACTATCGCCAGTCAGGTCGTCGAGGTAGCGTTGCTGAAAATACGCCACCCCCTGTTCGTGACGGGGTGACAGTGGCCCGGGCGTATACAGTGCAGCCTCGTAGTTGGCGTGTGTTGCCAGGCAGATGCTGAAGTCCTCTTCAATCACTGCGATATTGGCATCGATGGTGGCCTGCCGTTCGGCGGCGCGGTCATCGGCCGTGTCGGCAAAGTAGAAACGGTAGATTAGCCGAGTGCGGTTGGCTGATAGTGGATTGATCCTCGAGGTATTCATCCCACCATCAAACAGCGACAGCGTCCAGTTGGGCCACATCCACAGCCACTTGCCCTGATAGAAAAGATCGCCGCGCGGTGGTGCCGTCATCCTGACCATGCTATCCAGGGCGACGGTGCTGAAATGGTTGAAATCGATCGCGCGGAAAAACTCCGGGTGAATACCGGGGATGTGATAACCCTCGACGAAGTTGTCGGTGTAGATCTTCCAGTTGGCGTCGAATTCGAGTTCGCGGGTGGCAACCAACTGATATTGCTCGATCGGAACGTCCGCTAATTCAGCTTCGCAATCACCCAGTTGTCTCTGCAATGTTTGTGACGGATTAATCGCGACAAACACCAGGTTGCGCCAGGTTTGTATCGAGATCGACTCCAGCGGCCAGTCGGCGGTGTTAAAGGATTCGTCGGTGCCAAACCACGGTACATGCTTGAGTTCGCCATTCGTGCGATACAGCCAGTTGTGGTATGGGCAACGCAGCGTGTCGCAGTTTCCGGTGCCCGCGGCGAGCAGTTGCGCGCCGCGATGGCGGCACACATTCAGAAAGGCGCGTTGCTCGCTATCCTCGCCGACGATCGCAAAAACGGCAAGGCCTGCGATATCGCTGCTGACGTAGTCGCCGGCCTGTTGCAGTTGACTACTGTGACATAGCAACTGCCAGTGGTGCGGAAATAATCCCTGTTGTTCCTGTGTAAATACATCTGAACCGGTGTAGTGCCTGGCAGGCATGTTGCGCATCGACAGCTCCGGGTTGGCAGCGGTTGATCATACTACCAAACCTGTACTGCAAAGCCTCGCCAGCGAATGCTGCCAGCGATTGTCTTGTCACCTTTTTAAGCTGCAACAATCTACTACGATTGCGCGGCGGCATTACATTAAACTGGCGGGATGAAGAAAATTTCGATTGTCTCGCGCACGCTGACCGTGGCTGCGGCCCTGGTCACTTTGGCGAGCGCCCCTGGAGCTTACGCTGCCTGGTCCGGTGGGCTTGAAGGCGGCACTGTGTTTCGCGACAACGGCAATGCCACGCGCCTGCGGTTAAAACTGCAAAATCCGGTGCGGCCGTGGAGTCAATATTTGTATGTGGACTGGATTCGGGGTGGTGGCGGGGGCAATAGCTACGAGGCGGGTTATCTCCCGCGTTACTGGTTTGATAACAACTTCTATTCCTTTGGCGAGGCCTCGGTCCGGGTCGACGATCCATTGTCTATCGACCGGCAGCGGCAATTTGTTGCCGGCGTCGGTTATCAGTGGCGTCCTTTAAAAAACCAGTTCATCTCGGTCGAGGCGGGTGCGGCACACCAGCGCACCGAATTCAGCGGCGCGGCCGAAGTCGATGACACTCTGGGGCTATTGCGTGCGGATTTCAGTCAGGTATTGAGCAATCTGTTGCGGCTGGAACTTGATCTTGATTACACCGATGGCGAGTCACTCAGTCAGGCCACGGCCGAGGCGTCGAT
>CAZYDV010000151.1:0-14179 GCA_964646405.1 uncultured Granulosicoccaceae bacterium
CGGCGTGTCGAGTACTAGGTTGGAAGAAGAGCCACAGTCTGGCAATGTGTCGAAAACTGCTCGGTGTGTGAGGTGTTGTGTTTCTGGAGAGAATTCAGTGGGGCTTATTGAGAATCGTTGTGACTTAAAAAAATGGATGTCCCTCTTGGAGTTTCCGAAGGCTATTCGGTGTGTGAGGTGTTGAATTTCTGGAGGGAAATCAGTGGGGCTTATTGAGAATCGTGGTGACTGAAAAAATGGATGTCCCTCTTGGAGTTTGCCTCTTGGAGTTTATATGTTGCTTTGTAGTTAGATTGCGCCACGAGAAAATAGCTGGCTCAATATTTTGGCGATGATAGAGCAACCCGGTGAGAGTCTTCGTAGACGTTCCGCTAAACGCCTAAGTCGCCATAGATGCCAACAGGTAGCAACCAAAATACACGCAGACGCATCGGCCTCGGAATACAGATGGGGCCTCCGTTCAGGTACACTTATTGCTAAGCGCCCCTCGGGCGGCTTCACTGGGCTCGACCATTGTGCTTGCGGCGTCAGAGTAGTAAAACAGGAGTCCATGATTCCGGTACAATCTCCTAAAATATTAGAAATAGTGAAGCCAGGCGGATTTGAAAATAAACTTGACCCATCGAAGTAAGTGAGGGCGCAGGGTTTTCTATTGGATCAGCCAAAGTTGGAATATCGGGGGGAATATGAAGGGTACATGTAGTTGTGGCGAGGTGACTTTCGAACTCACTGACAAACCGATGTTCACGCATTGTTGTCACTGCCGAATGTGCCAGCGCGCCACTGGTACTGCGTTTGCGTTGAATGCACTGATTGAAGCCGATCAGGTAAAGCATTTATCCGGTACTCTTGAGGTAACCGAGATGCCAAGCGAAAAACCACAGGGGCAAGTGATTAGCCGGTGCCCGAATTGCCAGGTGGCGGTTTGGAGTACCTATCCCGGTAACGGCCCGAAGTTTTTGTATGTGCGGGTCGGGACCCTTGATGATCCGGATCAATGCCCTCCCGATATCCATATCTTCACTCAAAGCAAGCAACCCTGGGTTAAGCTGGGCGACGCTGTGCCAGCGGTTGAGCAATTTTATGATCGTGATACTACATGGCCGGCCGCCAGTATTGCGCGACGCGCTGCCGTGCTGAATAACGCCTGACTCGCTCTTTTTTGGTAGCCGCAACGCCTGTGCAGTTGGTCATTGATAAGCGACTGTGTATGCGTAGGAGTCTGTGCGGTATAAGTCCGCGTAGCGAGAGTGTGCCCAGTCGTGACTGAAAAAGGATTTATTTGAGAAGCAGTGTTGTTCCTACGCGACGAAAATAAAGACGTTTTCAGGTGCAATCTGACGCGCTCGCAGTAGTGGAGGTTCTGCCGCGCAGACTCCCAGGCGTGGTTATTGACGTGTTGAATCGGGTTGACCGTGAATTGTTGGTGATAATGTCACCTGCTGTCGCGGTCGAGTAGCGGTATCCTGATGTCTTGCGTCCTGTTTGCAGTAGTGCTCAGCTGCGAGTGGGGTTGCACCGGGCTGAACAGCCTGTATCGGAAAATGTAAATGACTGTACGCACCTGTGTCTATTGTTACCGTGTATTACTGGTGACTGGTCTGTTGGCGGTGTCTGGCAATGCATTTGCACTGTTACCGTTTGAGAAGACCGGTAACCTGTACGTTTCGATGTGGACGGCAGACGACATCGCTGTCTTCACTCCTGATGGGACTCCGGTAGAAAGGTTTACTGCCAATGGTCTTGATGGCCCGCGTGGCATCGCTTTCAATTCTGCCAACGGTGAAATATGGGTGGCTGGCGAGAACAGCAATGCAATCTATATTTTCGATCATGAGCATCAGTTCATCAGGACCATTGAACACGACGATTTCAATGAACCGGTAGGTGTGACGTTCAGAACAGTCGATGCAGACCCTGCCGATGCATTGGTGTATATCAGTAACTCCAATGGCAACGAGATCATGGTTTTTGATCAGTCCGGGGCGCTTCAGCGCCGCTTTAGCGCACCTGATTTCGCTGATCCGAACTGCACGGCTTTCTTTCCCGATGGAAGTCTAATGGTCGCCAACAGGCTGGGCGGTTCTGATGGTGCCATTGGATCAACGAGCAAATTCGATGGCGAGGAGAACTTTCTATTTGATTTCACAGCGCCTGGTATCTCAAGCCAGATGGCGGGTGCGCGTGATCCTAATATTGCCGGAATGAACGAGGACGATACCCTGTGGGTGACCTCTGGTTCAGGTGCAACTGGCATCTACGAATTTGATCTCGACGGCAATTTGCTCAGTACGCTGTTGCCCGCCGATATTGATGATGGCCGTAGCATTGTACCGCAGGGAATTGCCTTCGACGGGAACGGTGATTTTTATGTAGTCTCTTTTTTGAATGAAGTGTTGAAGTTTGATTCGAACGGCAACTTCATTGCACGCTTTCCAACCGGTGCCGGCACATCCAGAAGCACAGCGTTTCAGGGTTGCCAGGCTGATATTGACGATCGCTGCGTGCCACTGGGCGTCGATGTGAGCGGGTCGGGTGGTGCCGACGATTCATCTGGCGATGGGTCAACCACAGATGCAGTCAGCAGTGAATCTGGTGGTGGTGTGTTTTCACTGTATGTTGTTGGATTGTTTGCGTTGTGGCGCCGTAGAATCCTGCGTAGTTGCAGTGACGGCACTATCGCGATGGGCCGGTAGATCCATTTTTCTATCTGTGCGAGTTGCGCTTCGGTTTTAGCCCGCTAGGAAATGCGACACCGAGTAGTCGATTTTGCGGTGACGGCGGTGCCTGCCATTTCAGAGATCGAAATCAATCCACTGTTCGTCTATCGCGACACGGTCTGTGCTGTTGATGTACTGCTGCACGGTGGCGGGTAAGTCTGCCTGATCAGGCCACGGTAGTGCGATAAATTTTCTTTTCTACCAACTCCAGCAGCACGTCGGTGCTGACGGGTTTTTTCAACAGGTCAACGTCCTCGGGTCGATCGGATGACTCGAGATACCCGGCATAGCCTGTGATGAGAATGGCAGGTAGTGCGGTGCCGGTGAGATGGCGCGCTCGGCGGATCAGGTCGTAGCCTGTCATATCGGGCAGGCGCAAGTCGGTGATCAACAGATCGGGCTCTGTGCCGCGTGCGATAAGTGACAGTGCGTCATCTGCCTGGTTGCAGGTTAACCATTTGAATGGGCGGTCCTGCATCACCATAGACATTGCATCGATAATGTCCTCGTCGTCATCGACAAACAAAACACACGGCGCGGTTTGGTCGTCGTCGGCAATCCGGGCAGCGGCTGATGTTTCAAGGGGTTCAATCGCGGGTGTCTGGTTTGGCGACAGGCTTGCGCTGACTGAAAACGTCGATCCGGCGCCGGGTTCGGACGCCAGTTGCACGTCGTGGCCCAGCAACTTGCACAGTTGTGATACCACGGCAAGCCCCAACCCCATGCCCTTCTTTCGCATACGCCCGGGATTGCGTAGCTGGACGTATTCTTCAAATATGCGTTGGTGCTGATCGCGTTCAATACCGACGCCGGTATCGGAAATTTCAACTCGAATGTGCGATTGCACCGACATGCAGCGCAATTTTACCGAGCCCTGTTCGGTGTAAGAGATTGCGTTGGTCAAAAGGTTGTCGAGTATTCGGTAGAACAGCGCTTCGTCGCTGACGATTTCGCATTCGGCGCATTCGACTAGAAATTCCAGACCCGCCGCCTCGGCATGGGGTTCGTGGACGGCTTTCAGGCGAGCCAGAATACCCGAGATGCAGAACGGCTGAAGGTTTGTCTGGATCTTGCCACTGGAGATGCTGGTGATATCCAGCAGTGATGCCAGTGTGTCGTTCATCGCGGCGACGGCATTGCCAATCTTGCCGGTTATCTCGTCGAGCTGTTCTGAACGCGGGTTGTTCTGCAAGGCTGACAGGTAGAGCGTCAGCGCCTGCAATGGCTGGCGCAAGTCGTGGCTGGCCGCGGCCAGAAACCTCGATTTGGCCTGAGCTGCCTGCTCGGCCTCGACCCGGGCACGCTCGACGTCGCGCAACGAGTTGGTCAATGCGTGGGTACGATCGACCACGCGTTGTTCCAGCTCTGCGTTCACACTGATCAGGCGGCGTTCTGCCTGTTCGCGTTCGATTGCGATGCCTGCGGCCAGTGCAGCACCCGAGATCAGTTCCTGGTGCGGGTCCTCCTCCATCATTGAGTCAAAATAGATCACCAGTGAGCCTACTACTTTGCCGCTGGGCGACAGGATAGGTTCTGACCAGCAGGCTTGTATGTGTGCGGCGCGCAGTTCGTCGGCAATGGGTAGCAGCGAATCGATCGACGGGATGTCATCGACCAGCTCGCGCCGGCCATAAATCGCCGAGCTGCCACAGGGCCCGCTCTCCAGGGCGACCGGCTGGCCTTCCAGTGCATCCTGCACGAAGGCTGGCAGCGCACTGGAGGCCACCACCGAAAAGCACCCGCGCTTGTCGACGTCGGTGGCATCTGGTTTGACCAGCATGATCGAGGCGCAGGTGGCATTGCTGTAGATTCTGACGTGCTGAACCAGCTCTTCCAGCACCGTTGACAGTGGGTCTGCTCGAGCGATGCGCTCCAGGATGTTGGTTTTCGCCGTTGCCTGACTGCGTTGGGGTTTTTGCAATGACACATCTTCGCAGATGACAGCGAGGCTGTCGCTCGGATCATCGCCAAGCGGTTTTATCTGGCTGATGAGTTCATTTTCACCGGCGTGCCTGGCACCGGCTTCGTCGAGGTAGTAATGCGATGTGCCGCCGGTCATTCTGGCGTACTGGATAGATTGTTCCAGATCCCGCGCAACCTCGCCTGGCAGAAAGTCGGTCAGGCTCAGGCCGATCAGGTCTTCACGAGCGCGCCTGAATTTCTCTGCCAGCGCCTGGTTGACCCAGAACAACCGATTGTTCTGATCAAGGCCAGCGATTCGCTGGGGCTGTGCATCAAGCAACCGGACAAGGGGTTCGGGGTTGGATATTGCGGGGCGAAGCTGCAGCAATGCCTGACCATTGAGGCCATAGCCCGCCACGCGGCACTCCACCCGGCCGCGGAAATTCAGGGCGACGAATGAGTCGTCTGCCTGCGACCAGGCATCGTGCAAATTGCTACAAAGGTGGCGAATATCTGCGGCGCAAAGCTGCTCTACGAGGGGGAAGTCACATCGGGCGATTCGATTGGCATACTCGATACGATCCTCGTCGAGAACCCAGGTGGGCAGGTCCAGAGCGTCCAGCTCGGCGTATTTCGTCATGTCAGTCCACACAATCAGCTGCATCTACAGGACAATGTTAGCCTGATTTGTCGAATGGTTTTGTGAACGATTGGATGGCTGTTCATTCATGGCCCGCATGGCGACGGTCGCGGATTTTTACGCTCGTGAGCCTGGCGGCAAAGTACCGGGGTTACATCGCGATAGAAGGGTTGGTTCGGATGGTTTTGCCAAACGCCGGTGCGATGAAATTTTCTGCTGTGATCGAGTATTTCTGCAGGGCTGTCTGCAATTCTCTTTTGGGCGTGTCAATGCCTTCGTAGGTCAACTGAAACGTGCTGTGGTGAATTGCGATACTGAGCTGACTGCCCAGATCGCGATGCGCGATAACCGCCTGTTCCGGATTCAAATGAACCGGTTCCATGAACCAGCGCGGTTCGTAGGCGCCAATCGGTATCAGCGCCAGCGCGAAATTTCCGAATTTACGCTGTGCATCCGCAAAATGGGGGCCGTAGCCCGTGTCACCGCCGAAGTAGATGTTGCCGGCGCTGGTGCCGATCACAAAACCGCCCCACAGCGTTTTCATTTGATCGGTGATGCCGCGGCCGGATCGGTGGCGCGATTCGACGAACTCAAAATGTACACCGCCGATCGATTCACTCTGGCCCCAGTCCAGATCGGCGTGATTGTGTAATTTGTGTTTTCGAAACAGGCCGCTGTTGCCGAGGCCTGCGAGTATTCTGGGTGGGTTCCGGCTGGCGGTGCGCCGGTAGAGTTTGCCCAGCGATTCGATATCCAGATGATCGTAGTGATTGTGGCTGATCAGAATTACGTCGATCGGTGGCAGCGAATCCATACGAATGGCGGGGGGTGTGACCCGTTTTGGACCAAGCAGGTCGAAGGGACTGGCGCGGTACGAAAACACCGGGTCGGTCAGAATGTTGATGCCGTCTGCCTGAATCAATACGGTGGAATGGTTGATAATGGTGGCGGCGATGCCCTGGGCGTTGGAGCGCGTGATGGTATCCGGCGTGTCTGGCTCGACCCATTTGGGCCAGCTTGATTTTTTAAATCCGTAAGAGATGGACAGCTTGAGAATATCCAGCAGGCCCTTGTCTGCCGGCAGCCGATTGACGAACACCTTGCCATTGAAATGATCGCTCTTCGGACCGCGATAGACCGGCGCCGACGTGCAACTGGACAACAGGGCTGCCAGTACTAACAGTGATAGAAATTTCATCGTTAGAGTGTAGCCGGACTGGATGGCTGGTGAGCGCATGAGAGCACCCAATCGCGAACTTTTTGCGCGTTTGCCGACAGTGGTCGCGCGCGTGACCAGACCAGATAGATCCCGCGGCCGGTGTGCCAGGCCCAGTCTTCGCGCGCAGCGAGTAGTTTTTGATCGATCAGTTCGCGAACGATATGCTCCCAGCCAAAGGCGAAACCCGCGCCGGTTTGCGCCGCCTGCAGCACCAGCGCGTAATCGTTCAGGCGCATGCCCTCGCGGATCTGTGCGCGTTCGATTCCGTGATGGGCAAACCATTGTCTCCAGGTTGGTCTCTGCCTTATCGGTTCCTCCAGATGGATCAGCCGCTCGTGAAGCAGGTTGGCGATCGTGCGAAGATTGCGCGCCGAGCGCAACACGATCGGGCTGGCAACCGGAAAGATCACCTCGTCGGCGATCTTTGCGGTGTAACAATCGGGCCAGTTACCATCGCCAATGCGCACCGCGATACTGATGTTGTCTGCGTCGATTTGCGGATCGTGAATACTGCTTTGCAGACGCAGATCCACATCCGGATGCTGCAGCCGCAGTTGCGACAGCCTGGGCATCATCCAGTAGTGCGAAAACGCTGACGAGCAATTGAGCGTGACATAGTCGCTGCGGCCCATGCTGTGCGCCACCTCGGCCGCGCTCTCGATGCTCTGCAGCGCCTGTGAGACGTCTGTGTAGAAACGCAGCCCTGCATGGGTGAGCGTGATGCGACGGTGCCCACGCTCAAACAGTTTCACGTCAAGGGAGGTTTCGAGCTGTTTGATCGCCGCGCTGACAGAGGGTTGGCGCATGCCCAGTTCATCGGCTGCGAGCGTGAAAGACGCGAGCCGTGCGGCGGCCTCGAAGACGAACAGATTGCGCGGTGATGCGATCAGTTTGAGCGTGTTTCGCATAGCTGCAGTCTATGCAAACGATCAGTTTTTACAACGGTTACAAGGGCTGTGATCGTCGTTATTATCGGCAGACTGCCGCAATCAGGTATTCCGCATGGTCCGTCGAGCCCGTCGTTCCCGTACGAAAGCAGCAGCCAGCACGGTTGCGCCGGCCTACATCAAGCGTCGTATGGCGTTTTTCGATCCACTCGACGAGTCACAGATGGCTGCCATCGACGAGCAGGTCGACTGGATGCTGGAGAATATCGGCTTCGCGTTTCGAGACGATCCCGAGGCGCTGCGGATCTGGCGCGAGAGCGGCGTCAAGATGGATGGAGACAAGGTATTCGCCGATGCTCAGTGGGTGCGTGCCCAATGTGCCAAAGCGCCCTCACAGTTCACTCAAGTGGCGCGTAATCCGGAGCGCTCGGTGGTTATCGGTGGAAACAACCAGGTGTTCGCACCCATCTACGGTGCGCCGTTTGTACGCGATCTGGAGGGTGGTCGCCGTTACGGCACCTTCGATGATTTCGAAAAGCTGGTCAAGCTTGCCTACCTGCATCCCCACCTGCATCACACCGGCTTTGTGGTAACGGAGCCGACCGATATTCCGGTCTCCAAACGGCATCTGGATATGGTGCTCGCGCACATGGTACTAAACGACAAACCCCATCTGGGCGCGATCACCGAGAAGAGCCGCGCACAGGATAGTGTCGACATGGCCGAGATTCTCCACGGCCGCGATGCGATGGACAACCACGTTGTGATCATGGGCAATGTGAATACCAATTCGCCACTGCTGATCGATCGCGTCGTGACAGAGGCGATTCAGGTTTATTCGTCTCGCGGTCAGGGGATGATCATAACGCCCTTCATTCTTACCGGCGCAATGGGCCCTGTGTCGACCGCCGCCGCCGTGGCGCAGGCGATGGCCGAAGTCATGATCACGGTTGCGTTCGGGCAACTGGTTCGTCCCGGCTCGCCGTTCGTGATGGGGAGTTTCCTGTCGTCGATGAGCCTGAAATCGGGTGCGCCTACCTTCGGCATGCCAGAACCCGTGCTGTCAAACTACATCATTGGCCAAATGGCGCGACGCCTGAATCTGCCACTGCGTTGCGGTGGTTCACTGACGGCATCGAAGATTGAAGACGCGCAGTCCGCCTATGAAAGTGCAGACTCGATGCACTCGACGGCGCTGGCGGGCTCGCACTTCACACTGCATGCGGCCGGTTGGCTGGAGGGTGGGCTTGCCACCGGTTACGAAAAACTGATCATGGATGCCGATCGACTTGGCAGCTACCAAAAACTGCTCAACGGGCTGGATTTGAGCGAGGATCAATTCGCCCGTGACGCTTACCAGGAAGTAGAACCGGGTGGGCATTTTCTTGGCTCGGGGCACACCCTGCGCCACTACCAGACCGCGTTCTACGATGCCCAACTCAGTGATAGTGACAACGTTGAGAGTTGGGAGGAGGGCGGTAGCAAGGATATGCGTCGCCGGGCGTATGAAAAATGGAATCGGATGCTGGCAGAGTACGAGGCACCGGCGATGGATCCCGCGACCCTTGAAGCTTTGAACGACTATGTCGCGCGGCGCAAACGCGAGTTGCCGGACGCCTGGTATTGAACGATCCCTGCCGGACAGCACAGCTTGCAGTCTCAACACGACGAAACCCGAAGCCTGTTGTGGTATTTTTTTATGCGGCCGAATCGCGATGAAATCCTGATGGCAGACCGGCACACTTGAGGAAAACACCCATGACACTCAATGACGACACGATCGAAAAAATCGCCGCCCGCCTGTTGATCGATTATGACGCTGCCACACCGGGGCTACAGTTTGCCGAAAGGTTGCGACTGGACATACCTGATGCCTGGCGCGTGCAGACAGCGGTTACGCGTTTGCGTGAAGCGCGAGGCGAGAAAGTGATCGGCTATAAGGTCGGTGCGGTGACACCCGGCAATCAACAGATGATGGGCCTGAAGCAACCGGTTTGGGGCAGGCTGTGGGAGTCTGAGGTACACGCCAGTGGCATGCAGCTAAAAAAAAGTTCGTATGCCAATATTGCAATCGAAGCCGAGTTTGCAATTGAGCTTGCCAACGATTTGAATCCCGCCATGCCGATCGATGCTATCGCGCAATCCGTCGCTGCCGTTTATCCAACACTTGAGCTACACAATCTGGTGCTGCGTGGCGACAAACCCCACGGTCACGAACTGATTGCCAACAACTGCATCAACTGTGGTGTCGTGCGAGGTGCCGCGGTGAATGAACTTGCAGGCCATCGCAACACGGACCTGAAACTGATCTTCGATGGCACAGTCGTCGATCAGTGGCCAACGCTCAACTGGCCCAATGATATTCTGGGCGCAGTTGTCTGGTTGACTGATGCATTGGCGCAAGCGGGATTGCAGGCGAAAGCCGGTGATCTGCTGTTGACCAGTGCCTGGGGGCCACCGCTGCCGGTTGATGCACATACCCGCGTCGACGTGACGTCGTCTGCCTTTGGAGACGTATTCGCGCTGTTCAATTAATCTATGGGTCCATACTTGGTGCCATTAAAAAGCATGCAACATCACCTTGGCGACAAGTTTTCCGCTTTCACAACCGTGTTGTACCAGTGAGATAGTTACTCCCATTTTTTGAGTTTGCCCGTCCTTCATCGGGGGTTGTATTTACAGGGCAATGCAGTCGATGCAAGCAATGGCAGACACCACCCGGAACGTTTGGTTCATTACATTTGGCCTAAGGTGTGTTGTGCTCCTGTTTCTCGTTTTGTATGCGGCGCTGTATTGCTGTGGACGGGCGCTATGCATTTATTGTGAATGTCTGCGCGGCGGGCGGTTGGGAAAAACTCACAAAAATCTAACGGTGCGATGGTGGCGGAATATTTTCCCATCGCGGTGTGTTTCCTGTTGCAAGAAGCTTGACTGTCTGGTTGTTGCATGGCTCACGAACACGTTGCAACAAACTCATTGCACCTGGTGCCGCACGATAGGTATCGAACGATCCGAACTGCGGCTTTAAACGATGGGTGCGAACTCCAGGTGGCAAGTTTTGGCCGTGCAAACTTTTGCCTAATCTATCAGGAGACACCATCCATGTTGCAATTGAAATTCGATTCACCCAGAACGCTGAAAATTGCGTTCGCGTTTACCACAGCGCTGGCACTGGCCGCCTGTGGCAGTGACAGCGATAACGATGCCGTTGATCCGGGTACCGGTGGACAACCGGTGTCAGTAACGCTGGATGCCGCGCAGGAAATTCCCGCACCGACTGGCGTACCTGCTGCGGCCAGTGGCAGCGCTGAAGTGTCAGTAGATGCCAATGGTGTGGTGAGCGCCACATTGGGTGTCAGCAATCTTACCGGTGCTGCAACGGCGGCGCACATTCACCGTGGTTTTGCCGGTGCCACAGGCCCTGTGCTGATCGGTTTAAGCTCTGATGACGGCGGCTCCACCTGGACCGTGCCAGCTGATGCACGCGCGCTGTCGGCTGACGAAATAGGCGCCTTTAATCGCGGCGAGCTGTACTTCAATGTGCACACAGCAGCCAACGCGCCGGGTGAAATTCGCGGCCAGATAGACGCTGGCAACGCGACGCGTTTCACCATCCGTTTGGAGAATGTATCCGACGAGGGCACACTGAATGTCGCGTCGGACGGTTCCACTCAGGCAGTACCCTTGTCACCGGGTGCCTACATTGTGCATCGCGATGCGTCTGACAGCCCGCTGCTGTTGCCCAGAGACGCGGCAAATGCCGGTCTGGAGGCGGTTGCAGAGGATGGCAACACCGCACCCTACGCGGCGGCGGTTCCCGGTTCTGCCGTTTTCAATACACCAGTCGGTGCGAGCGAGCCTGGTCCGATTGGCCCCGGTGGCGCCTATGAGTTTACGGTTCAGGCTATCGATGGCGACAAGCTCGGCTTTGTGACCATGTTTATTCCGTCTAATGACTGGTTCTACACACCGACTGATGAAGACAACAGCCTCGATCTGTTCGTCGGTGGGCAGCCGGTGTCTGGAGAGGTGCTGGAGAGTGACATCGCCGTTTGGGACGCCGGTACCGAGGCCGATGAAGAGCCCGGCACCGGTGCCAATCAGGTGCAACGTCAGGCGGGGCCGGATACGGGGCCTGTCGATCCCGATACTCGCGTCAGCAGCCTCACCGGCCGGGGTCAGTCAGTCAGCCTGAATGGTCGAGTGCTGCGAGTCACCATCACACCGCAACCCTGATTGTGTAATTCAATGTTGTGATCGGCAAAGCGCCTCTTTTCGAGGCGCTTTTTTGTGGTGGGCAGCGGCTCACGTAAGATCGTAGTGTCGAACCTGCCGTTGACCGCCCTCACTCGTCATGGCTTACTTATACCTGTCACCAGATGTTCTATACACTAGGGACACCAACACACTCGATGCGATCATCTAACACTCGAACATCTGATGACCGCACGGTATGACAGTGCGCTGAGTGTTTGCTGACAGTGCCGGTATCGCCAACCTCGCTATGCGCGGTGATCAGGTGCTGCAAGCGACTCGCGTTGCACAACCTCGGTATCGAACTCGATGCTCTCCGGTTGTGTACCGCTGCGCAATTGGTGCAGTAGCAGTTTGGCGGCCGCTTGTCCCATTTCGATCTGTGGGACGCGTACCGTGGTTAGTGCCGGTGTCACCACTGACGCCAGGCTGATGTCATCAAAGCCGGTAATGGAGACATCATCGGGAACTTTGATACCTTTTTCTCTGGCCCGTAGTATCGCGCCTGCGGCCAGTACGTCGTTGCCGCAAATTACCGCGGTTGGCGGATTGGCATCGGACATCAGCTTTTCCAGCGCCGCGCCGCCGTTTTCAAGCGAGTAGGGCGCCTCGATAACCGCCTGTAACTTTGCCGTGCTGCGGTGATTTTTGATCGCCCGCTTAACCCCCTCGATGCGGTCGCGGGCTCGATCATTGCCGGCGGAGGCGCCAGCAATCATGGCAATGCGCCGATGTCCCAGTTCGATCACCTGCCGGGTGATCATCCGCGCCGCCTTGATGTTGTCGAAGCCTGCGAAAACGCGATCCGTATCGGCAAGGTAACTCCAGGCCAGTACGCAGGGAATGTTGCGCATACGCAGAAAATGGGTGGTCTCGTCCGGGCGGACCGCGCCGATCAGCAGCAGACCGTCTGCGCCATGCGTCATCAGTGACCGGATCTGTCGCAATTCCTCATCAGCGTCATAGCCTGAACTGGCCACCAGCATGGTCACGCCCGACTCGGCCAGCGTGTGCTGAAAGGCCTGCAGTCCACCGGCGAACATCGCATTGGCCATGGTGGGAATGATCGCGCCGACCGTGTTGCTGCGCCGCGACGCCAGTATGCGTCCACCGACATTTGGCGTATAGCCAAGCTCGTCAATGGTGACCTGAATACGCTCGCGGGTAGCTTGTGCCACCTTGTCGGGTTCGTTGATTGAACGTGAGATCGTCGCGGTGGATACCTTTGCAGCCCGGGCTACATCTTCAAGTGTCGGTTGTCCGGGATTCTTCATTGCCCTGCGGTGTCTCCGGCCGTTGGCTGCAAGCGTGCGCTCGTGGGCATTATAGGTTGGATGCCGATTAAAGGGCAGCGATTACGGTTGTGATGTAAGCGCTTGCATAAAGAAATGCAAGCGCTTACACTCAGGCTCGAACCGGCGCCGAATCCGGCCGCTCTCACAGGCGGCCAGGCCGCGACGCTTGCCGGCAGTCACGTCAACATGCCTTAGAAGCCGCGAGAAATGACGATGAAATATCTAAAGAAAGCCACCAAAACTGCTGTCAGCGATGCGACCGATGTCCGTGAAACGGTGCAGGGCATTCTGGCCGAAATCGAAGCCGGCGGTGATCAGGCGGCGTTGCGCTATGCGGAAAAATTCGATCAGTATCAGGGCAATATCCTGTTGACTGAAGAAGAGATAGAAGCAGCGAGCGCTGCGGTTCCACAAAAACTAAAAGACGATATCGCCTTTGCGCACGACAACGTCCGTCGTTTTGCCGAGCTGCAAAAAACCACGATGCAGAATGTTGAAATGCAAGTCATACCGGGTTTCACGCTGGGGCAAAAAACCATTCCCTGCCGCGCGGTCGGCTGTTACATTCCGGGTGGGCGCTACAGCCATATCGCCAGCGCCATCATGACTGTCACCACGGCAAAAGCTGCCGGTTGCGAACATATCGTCGCCTGTTCCCCGCCGCGTGCCGGCGAGGGCATCGCGCCCGCCATCATCTTCGCCGCCCATCTTTGTGGCGCTAATAAAATTCTTGCCATGGGCGGCGTGCAGGGTATCGCCGCCATGACGTTTGGGCTCTTTGGTTTGCCAAAGGCCGATATTCTGGTCGGACCCGGCAATCAGTTTGTCGCCGAGGCGAAGCGAATCCTGTTCGGGCGTGTGGGTATCGACATGATTGCAGGCCCGACCGACAGCCTGATTCTCGCCGACGCTAGTGCCGATGCCGAGATCGTTGCCAATGATCTGGTGGGTCAGGCTGAGCACGGCTACAACTCACCGGTATGGCTGGTCACCAGCGACGAGACACTGGCCGAGAAAGTCATGCAACGAGTGCCTGGCCTGATCGCCGATCTGCCAGAGACCAATCGCGTCAACGCCGAGGCCGCCTGGCGCGACTATGCAGAAGTGATTTTATGCAGGGATCGCGAAGAGATGGCGGCCACTTCCGATCACTATGCGCCAGAACACCTGACCGTACAGGCCGAAGACCTGGACTGGTGGCTCGATCGGCTGCAGTGCTACGGCTCGTTGTTTCTCGGTGAAGAGACTACCGTCGCCTATGG
>CAZYDV010000152.1:0-14134 GCA_964646405.1 uncultured Granulosicoccaceae bacterium
GTTGTCGTTCAACTCGCCACTGGGCATGTGTCTGTCCTGTCAGGGGCGCGGCATCCGTTTCGAGCTGGACTTCTCAGTGCTGCTGCCAACGCCTGAGACAACGCTTTTGCAGGTATATCAAAACGCGCTGGTTGCGAGTACCTTCGCAAAGCGCATCGAGCGATTACAGAACAAACTTCAGCTCGATCCGGCCACCCCGTTCACCGCCCTCGACGAGGGCGTGCAGCAACTCGTCCTGTACGGCAAGCCGCACAATGGCATCAAGCTGTCGGCACTGTTCGGATTTCTTCGCTACAAACACACGCACGGCCGACCGGTTAACGGGGCTATAGTTGCCCGCATCTGCACCGAGTGCGATGGGCATCGTATTGGCGAGAAAGCCCGCAGCATTTTGCTCAACGGCAGGCATCTGGGACAGCTGGGCCTGATGACGATCGCAGAGCTTGACCGTCACCTGAAAAAGACCGCAGACAAACTATCGCGTGGCAATAGCTCCAGCGTCGCCACATCACAATTGCTCGATAAAGCCCGCTCGATCACTGCACAATTGATCGCGGTTAAACTCGACTACCTTAGCGCCTACCGACCGGTGCCATCACTCAGCGGCGGTGAGATTCAACGGCTGTTTCTGATGTCACACCTGCGCGCCGACATCGCACCGCTGCTGTATATTTTTGACGAACCGACCGCCGGTCTACATGAACTCGAAAAACAGCAACTGATCGATCGCCTAAAGTCACTGAGCCGGAGTGGCAATACTGTGATCGTCGTCGAACACGATTCGCAGACCCTGGCTAGCGCAGATCATATCGTCGATATGGGGCCGCTGGCCGGCTGGCAGGGGGGTGAAGTAGTTTGCCAGGGCGGGATCGCCAAGATGAAAAAATGCAGGTCATCGCTGACCGGGCAACACCTGGCAGGAAAACTTCGGCCGCTTATGCAAACCGTCACTCGTGCCGTGAGTCGCGACACGCCCTCATTGACGCTCGAAGGTGTTCGCACCAACAATCTAAAAAATATTACCGTCAGGATTCCACTGGGTGTGATGGTGGGCATTGCCGGACTGTCCGGCAGCGGCAAGAGCTCACTGATTGCCGATACACTGGTCCCCGCACTGTCACACGCGCAGACCGGCGAACCATCGGATGACGATGACAAAGTCTTCAGCGGCGAGGACAACAACGCGGACGCCACGGAACTCAATCTTGCGCAGTCAACCGCAGTCTACACCCAGCTGATCGGTGCATATCAGCTGGATAAATGGATTGAAGTGTCGCAGGCACCCATCGGACGACGTGCCAACTCAACGGTGGTCACCTATCTTGGCATTTGGGATCGAATTCGGCGTTGTTTTGCCAAGACGCCAGAGGCACAGCGCGCGGGTTTCACCGCCAGTCACTTTTCATTCAATGCCGCGGGTGCGTGCGCGCAATGTAACGGCGGCGGTTTGAACCAACTCTGGCTGGGCGGAGCGCTGGTCTCCTACCCGTGCGATCAGTGCCACGGAATGCGCTATCAGCAAGAGATTCTCGACGTACGCTATCAGGGGGTGACGATCACCGACGCGCTGGCGAGTACCGTCGACGAGGCATGCAAGCTCTTCGCCACAGACAAACCCATCAGCCGCATGCTCGACGTGATGGCGCGCACCGGCATGGATTACATCACGCTGGGTCAGCCGACGAATACACTCAGTGGCGGTGAAGCGCAACGAATAAAACTGGCGCGCGAGCTCGGCCGCCAGCGCAAGCCAACCCATTGCCTCTATATACTAGACGAGCCAACGACCGGCCTCAGCCAGTACGATACAAACAAGCTGGTTGCACTGCTGAATGAACTGGTTGAGACTGGCCATAGCGTTATCATAGTAGAGCACGACCCGGCCATTCTGTCGTGCTGTGACTGGCTGCTGGAACTTGGCCCGGGTGGTGGCAATCGCGGTGGCAAGGTCATCGCCTCAGGTTCACCCGACAAGCTGCAACAATCCAAAAAGTCGCTGACTGGCCCCTACCTTCAGATCTCGCGGTCGTGACAGACGACACTGTCAAACCGTGCGACAACGCGATTGTACGCATGCTCGATGAGACCGAACCCCTGATCTCGCGTCGTTATCGAAGGCTTCGAAACCTCGTTATCGTGCAAGACAATCGCCTGCTGTGTGCGCGCAGCTATAACACCGCACCTGCAACCGAGGCCAACCGCAGCCCCGAAAGCGCCGCGCCGATAAAATCCGTCACCAAGAGCATCATTGCCCTGTTGGTCGGTATCGCGATCGATCAAAAACTGATCCGCGACGTCGATCAGCCACTGTCGCAGTTGCTCGAATCAAAAGCCGATGTCTTGTCCGCCAATCCTTCGGCTGCTGAACTGACGCTACATCAATTACTGTCGATGAGCACCGGCATTCAATGGCGTGGCGGACGGGCAGGCATGGAGCCACTGGCAGGGCGCATGATGCAGGAGGACGACTGGATTGCCTTTGCGCTGTCGCTGCCGGTCATCGCCAGCGACATCGGCCAGTTCCAGTACAACTCGGCTGTGTCGCATGTACTGTCCGCCATTATTCAACAGGCATGCGGTCAGAGCACGGCAGCATTTGCAGAACAACATTTGTTTAAACCACTGCAGATAAAGGACTACGAGTGGGAGACCGATCGACAGGGCATCAGCACGGGCGGCTGGGGCTTGTCGCTGGCGCCGCAGAGCCTCGCAAAAATTGGTGACTTGTGTCTGCACCAGGGTCAGCACAAGGGCCAGCCGATCGTATCGAAGCGCTGGATCACACAGATGTGGTCACCTCACGTCGAGGCGCACAGCCAGCACGCAAAAAGTCAACCAGCCGATTTCCAAACAGCGCGCTACGGCTATCAGTGGTGGATCCGTGGCAACGATACAATTGAAATCTACTGCGCGGAAGGAGCCGGTGGTCAAATGCTCTGTTGCATTCCGCGTTACAACGCCGTGATCGTTGCGACCAACGACTACACTCGCCACCAGATTTCACTGTGGCCACTGATTGAACACCACTGGTTGCCCGCGCTGATGCAGATCAGTAAAACCTGATCTGCCACGACTTCACAGATCGCTGAAATCTCCACCGCGGCCCTTGCCCGCGGCAAATCGGGCGGCGCCTTCGACTCCCTCGCTCACCGTGCCCTTGCTGATGTGCCATTCCTGACGCAACGCCTCGCGCTCAACGAGACCATGCTGCGCCCGAGTCGATTGGCGATCAGCCAGCATACAACGTTGCGGGAAACGCGCCATCTCATGAGCCAGCGATTCAGCGCGGGCGCGCGCCTCGCCTTCGGCAACGACATACTCGCAAAGACCAATCGCCAGCGCTTCTTCGGCATCAACGCGCCTGCCGGTCAGAATAAGATCCAGTGCACGCCCCTCTCCCACCAAGCGAGGCAGGCGCACGGTACCGCCGTCAATCAACGGAATGCCCCATCGACGACAATAGACCCCCATGTAGGCGGACCGCTCCATCACCCGGATATCGGCCCACATGGCAAGCTCCATTCCGCCTGCCACCGCTGGCCCGGCTACCGCCGCAATCACAGGCTTGTCCAGCTCGAGCCGACTGGGGCCCATCGCCGCCATCGGGGGCTCACCCGTATCGGGAAAATCGTATGGGTCAAGCGCATCAGCCCCCGACAGTTGTGCCGCATGTTTCAAATCCCATCCGGCACAAAAGGCACCGCCTTCGCCAAAAAACACGGCAACGCGAGCTGCTTCATCGGTATTGAACACGACAAACGCATCGTATAACGCTCGCGCGCTGTCCGGATCCATCGCATTGCGCGCCTGTGGCCGGGAGTGGATGACCGTCCAGACCGGACCCTCTTTTTCTATGCGTACACTCATTGCAGCTCTCAACCATCGTCACGAATGAGATATTATCAACGCTATCGCGAGTTTTTCACACCCGGTTCAGTGGTCGCGAACTGACAGTTCTGATGAACGCACTACGGGCACCTTTCCCTTGTGCTTGCGCAAGTATTTTTCAAAGCATCACCACGGTATGGAATATGACCGTGTGACTACCGGACACGCGCATCCGACACCTGTGCATCTGCTCGACGTAAATTTAGCAATCAGTGGCTAACGCAAAGCCAACGTTCACCAACCTCTGCCGCGACTCGACTGCACCATTCGAAACGCAGTGCTGACCCCAAACAGCAGAAAGAGCAGATCGATAGGCCCCAGCGTTTCTTTCACCAGTGTCCACGGTGATACCGCATCGGACAACGCTGCCTGGAACGCTTCAGGTGCGGTTGAGGATCGATCGGGGTCGCTGTCAGCCGGCATCACGAGCCAGGGTTCGACCTGGGCTTTGAAGTATCCATAATCATCCGCTGACACCGATGCCGGGCTGCCTGCTTCTGTGTAATCGTAGTCGATCATGAATTGCTTAATGGACTGATCGTCTTTGGGAACGCTGGCATAGATTTCACGCTCAGAGGCAATCTCGTCATAGTACACATCGACCCAGGTCTGATCACCATCCAACCCCATGTAGGCAAGGCTTTCATCCAGATAACTCGATACGTACAGGTACTTGCCCAGAAAGATCGAAGCGACAACAAGCGCACCACAGATACACGCGCTCGCCATGCCACGCGCACCAAACAGTACCGCCGCACCGCCGATAGCGCCACCCGCGGCCCAGGCGATCAGCCCCAGTTCCCTGTCAAACTGCAGCGCCACAAATTTCCAGATAAACGCAAACAACAGTGCGGCCACAGCGGCGGCACCAAGCGCAGCTATGGAGATGTCGCTGTCACCCACGGACCATGATCGAGCGGGGGCGGCGGCAGGTGCCGGCGCGTCATCCGAGGGTTCGGAACGTCTGGCGTATTTTTCGAAAAAGATACCGCAGCCGGTGCACTGTTCCGACTTTTCCTGTACCAGCAGGCATTTCGGACACGAGAACGCGACGGTCTGTGACGACAGGGTTGGCTCGATGGCAGCAGTGGGGCTTACCACCACCGGTGCATCAGCAGTGGCATCTGCATGACCGGTTTGCGCAAAGTGTATTGCGTTTACCGCATCGACTAACTGACCGGAGGGTCCATGCAGCGTGACTGCCAATCCCAAACCTTCGAGTTTTATACGGTAGCGATCGGCATCCGCCTCGTCCAGCCCCTCACTGATCAACTTTCCGGGCTCGAGGTAGGCCGCCGCCTTGATTTCGTCGACCTTGAAAGTCCTTGCAAACGCCCCTACGACTGACGCCTGATCGAAGCCCTCCATTACCTGCCCGGAAGACCGCACGCACCAGCTTTGACTATTACCACTCACTATCCCACTCCAGACTACGCTAATTCGATGTGCTGATTGCTCGACTGCACTTCGTTGGTGCACAGCGCAATCAGACCCTCCCCTGCTTAAACTTTCTGAACGGCCACAGGCGCCATTAGCTGAAAGATCAACGTGTTTTGGGTGAACGACTTCTCGAAAAACCATGCCCGCAGTCGGCGCATGCATGTCTTGACAAGGTTTGTGCTCCTGTAGCCCCGCCTGAAGTCTTGCGCCGCTGCACACAACCCGGTGCAAAAGTGTGGACTCAAACATAAGCACAGACACCATGCCGCCCACTGACACTGACGTGTAAAGACCTTTTCCAACATTGGGTTGATCGCTATGCTGCAACTGCTATCGCTTGCAGTTATAGGTTCTTAGCTTCGGCCAAAGGCTTATCGATTGCGTTAGTCGCTGCAAACGCACACATCCTGCTTGCGGCTGACCCCACAATCAGGTTAGCGTGCCGACACACGCGACTGGCATTTCCAATCCGTGACCCAGACATTACGCCACAACATAATCGGCACACCGCTATGAACCTGCGCGTACAACCTGCCTCGTCAGCGTCGCCCCCTCAATCGACAACACCGTGGCGGTTTGTCGTTGTACTCGGGCTGACGCTCAGCACCGGAAACATCATGGGCGACCACGCAGCCCGACCTTCAGTGCCGCGCACGTCCACCAATCTAATAGAAGACGCAGGCGTTAACAACGCGGACAACTGGACATTGCTGCGCGGCGCCAGCTTCGACAAAACAACTTCGCGCACCGTGGATAACTCCGGCTCGATCAAACTGGTCAAGCCACCGCCCAAGCACCATCTTGCCATGTCCGATTTTATTCCGGTGCGTCCCAATCAGAGATACACCTATGGATTCCATTTCAAGGGCACAGACGGCCCCACCGCGGTTGGCGGACAAATCGCGCTGTTTGACGCTAAGCGCCGCTACCTGCGAAATCTGATCGCAGCCTGGGGTGGCAGTTCAGGCGACGGCGTGTGGGAAGAGTTCACTCTGCCTTTTGTCGCGCCAGCGGATGCAGCCTTTGTGCGCGCTCAAGTTTACAAGGGCCCCAATACCTCACCGGGCGGAATGGTCTGGGCGGATGACTTCTATATTGGCGAAGGACTCAGCCTGCTCGATGCGCCATCACCCAAACGCGCATTCGAAGGCGGACAGGTTCGCGTCGACGCACTGGGCAACTTTGAAATCCGGCGTGGCGAACAATGGCAGCCATTCTTTCCGCTGAGCATCTACTCCGACAACTACCGCGACTGGAGTGTCTATTCACAACAAGGCTGGAACACCGTGATCTGGGCCGGCAGCGCGGATCAGGTGCAGCAGGCCAAAGCAGCAGTCAGTGATTTCAATCCGGATGGCATGCTCGCAGGCTTTCAAATCAGCCAATACACGTTTCCAGGGCGACTCTACAACAACGTCAATCACCTGCAACAGCAGTTAAGTGAAATCGACGAGCGCGCGCTGAATGAAAATCTGTTGCTCTACTATTGGGACAATGAAAACAACCACGACCAGTGGTCGGTGCCCACTAAGATTATCAATACAGTAAAGTCACACGAGATAAAGACGCACGGCACACGCCAACGACCCGTCTACGCGTTGCAGGGCACCTACAACATGGCCCGGGTACATGCTGCGCGAGACCTGGTTGATGTATCCGGTACCTATTTCGGCGGCGCGGCAAATGAACCGCAGCGCTTTGGCACCAAAGGTCACGAAGCGCTGCTGATTCTGGATCGTCAACACGGTCAGTCCACACCAGCAGCATTTGCACAGTTCAACCGTGTAGAGGGCGCCGGCGACATGCGACTTCGACTCTACAACGCCATTATTCTCGGTGCCAGAGCGATGGGCTACTGGCGAGATTGTTATCGCGGCTGTAACGACAAACAAATGGCAAACGTAGGCCCTGTCGATTCCAAACCCTGGTGGCCGGATTTTCCGAATCTTCGTCGTGAAATTGATGCGTTGCTGCCAATCATCCGTCAGCCGCACTGGACAGACTGGTCCGTTGCGTCGAACCTGACTGACCGTGTGCGGATCGGCAAACGCGAACTCAATGATCACGCCTATCTGATTGTCGTGAATCAAACAACACAGAACCAGCAGTTGGAACTCGTGCTCGATGCGCTCCCTTACGAGCCAGAGGCTGCGATAAATGCGCTCACAGACGAAGTGATAGCGACAGTAAGAAACGGAACGTTCAACGTGAAGATACCAGGAATCGGTAGTGCCAGCGGTACACTGGTACTGCAACTGGAATGAGCGTCGTATCAATGACAGTCAGCAAGCCATTGATGCAATGACAATCACGGGAACTATTGCTATTCAATTGAAGTCTGAATCGTTTCCCACAGCCAAGAACACCATCCACAAGAGCAACCGATGAGCCTCAGAATAAACGATACGGTGCCAAACTTCAGTGCCGAGACTGACCAGGGTACAATCAAATTCCATGACTGGATTGGCGATCATTGGGCGATATTGTTTTCTCACCCCAAAGACTTCACTCCTGTGTGCACAACAGAGTTCGGTGCCGTTTCGAAATTGTCCGCCGAGTGGGAAAAACGCAATACCCGGGTAATCGGCGTATCAGTAGACTCTGCAGAAGACCACAAAAAATGGAAGGGCGATATCGAATCATTCGCCAACAGCACAGCAGGGTTTCCGATCATTGCAGATGTTGGCCTGGAGATTTCAAAGCTTTTTGATATGTTGCCGGCTGAGGCCTACCTGCCCGACGGTCGCACACCTGCCGATAGCGCGACGGTACGATCGGTATTTATCATTGGCCCTGATAAACAACTTAAGCTGACCATGACTTACCCGATGACGGTTGGCCGAAACTTCGCCGAGGTCCTGCGGGCGCTTGACGCACTCCAGTTGTCGGCGTCAAAAGGCATCGCCACACCGGCCAACTGGATACCGGGCGAGGACGTCATCATCCCACCCACGGTGAGTGATGCCGATGCGACAAAGAAGTTCGGCACATTCAACGCGGTCTTTCCTTACTTGAGATTTACTCAGGTGCCTGACTAGCAAGCGCACGTATCAACACGGCACATCGCCCTCTATCGTCACCCGCAACATCACGCGCCGATGACCGTGGTAATCATTCATCGCATTGTGCTGGGTGCAGCGATTGTCCCAGAATGCCACCGACCCTTGTCGCCATTGAAATCGATAGACGAATGACTCGCGCTGTTGCTCGGCATAGAGGCGACTGAGGATTTCTGTGCTCTCGGTATCGTCCAGGCCCTCAATCGCAACCGTATGCGCATCGGAGCAATAGAGCGCATTTTTTCCGGTCTCGGGGTGAGTGCGAATGATCGGGTGGCGGGATTGAAAAACCTCGTCTTTTTTTTCACCGGGGTTGTCGTCTATGCGGGCTGTGCGGGTGACCGCGGCGGCGGCCTTGCGCGAACTGTTGATGGCGATCTTGCCCTCAAGCTTTTTTTTCAGATCTTCCGGCAGCGCGTCGTAGGCGCGATACATACACGAGAACAAGGTATCGCCACCCTGCGGAGGCACTTCAACGGCATATAGCACGGAACCCAGTGGCGGCTTTTCCATGTAACTGGTATCGGTGTGCCACAGACCGCCGAAATTCAGTTTTTCGTGTGGTTCTTTGCGCACCTCGACTACTTCGGGATAGTCCGTGCCGGCGACAAACGGATAAGGTGCAGGCGTGCCGAATCGTCGCGCGAGTGCCAACAGGCTGGCCGGGTCGAGGTTCTGGTCTCGGAAAAATATCACCCCGTTGTCGAGAAGTGCCTGGCGAATGCCGGCGACGGTGGCATCATCGAGTTCAGTGGCTAGATCGACGCCACCGATCTCGGCACCCAGTGCATCACCCAGTCGGGATATAGATAGTTCTTGCTCTGCCATGGCCACTTGCCATTCTGTCCGCGAGGACGAAACCCTAACATGTGGATCGCCGCAAATCGACTGGTGACAGTTGGTTTGTGTTGTGGGCAATTGGCGTGACCACAATACTTCACGCAGCAGAGGTGTCACTGACCGGAAGGCACAGCCGGATTCCCGGACAAGCCCGGCATGACGGTGTTAGATCACCGCATTTCCGGCGCGCGTCTGACTGACTGCCGAGTCAGGACGTAGAAGTAGACTGCATCACGCCTTTGTCGGCGCGCTCGCGCAGCAGGTCATCCAGCCAGTCCGGATCCATCTCCGGCACTGAGGACAACAGCAGTTCGGTGTACTCGTGGTGCGGGGGCGAGAATATCTCGGTCTTTGGCCCCTGCTCGGCGATTTCGCCCTGCAGCATCACGATCACGTGATCGGCGATCGCTCGCACGGTGGCAAGATCATGGGTGATAAACATATAGGCCAGATTGAATTCGCGCTGCAGGCGGTCGAGCAAACGCAATATACCCTCTGCCACCAGTTGATCGAGCGCCGAGGTGACTTCATCACAGATGATAAATTCCGGCTCGGCCGCCAGCGCGCGAGCAATGCTGATGCGTTGTTTCTGACCACCGGACAATTCACTCGGGTAGCGATCGATGAACTGATCCGGTTCGAGTTCGATCAGCGATAGCAAATCGCGAATTCGATCCTCTTTGGCCTGGCCGTCGAGATCGAGATAAAAACTTAAGGGTCGCCCCAGTATGTCGCGAATTCGATGGCGCGGGTTCAGTGCGGTATCTGCGCTCTGATAGATCATTTGCGCGTGACGCAATTGATCGCGATTGCGGCTGCGATAGTCTGCCGGCAGCGACTCGCCATTGAACACCACTTCACCGGACCACGGTGGCAACAGGCCGGTGATCACGCGTGCAGCGGTGCTCTTGCCACTGCCGGATTCACCCACCACGGCGACGGTCTGGCCGCGATGAATATCAAAGGAGATGTCTTTCAGTACCGTGAGCTTGCCATAGCCTGCGGTAACGTTGGCCACGCGTACCAGCGGCACTTCTTCAGTCACCGGTGGACCTATTTCTTTTTTGAACGCGCGCACCGCCCACAACGATTTGGTGTACTGCTCCTTCGGATTGGAGAGCATTTCGCGGGTGTCGGCCTCCTCAACCAGCTCGCCATAACGCAACACCATAATGCGATCGGCCATCTGTGCGACAACCGCGAGATCGTGTGTGATGTAGATCGCTGCAGTGTTGAATTCTCGAACGATATCGCGAATCGTCGCCAACACCTCTATTTGTGTAGTCACATCGAGCGCTGTGGTCGGCTCGTCGAAGATGATCAGGTCGGGGCGACACGACAGCGCCATCGCCGTCATGGCGCGCTGCAATTGTCCACCGGATACCTGGTGCGGATAGCGATAGCCGATACCATCGGGATCGGGCAACAGGATCTTGCGAAAAAGCTCTTTCGCATCGGCCTCTGCTTCGCTGCGCGAGCTGACGCCGTGCACCACCGGAATTTCTGAGAACTGATCGATCAGGCGATGCGCCGGATTAAATGATGCCGCCGCACTCTGCGCCACATAGGCGATCCTGCGACCACGCAACTTACGCCGCTCGCTGGAGCTGATTTCGGTCAGTTCGGTGTTATCAAATCGAACACTGCCATCGGTGATGCGGCAACCGTCGCGGGCAAACCCCATCGACGCGAGACCTAATGTGGATTTACCGGCACCGGATTCACCAATCAGACCGAGCACCTCGCCGCGATGCAGCGTCAGGTCGATCCCCTTGATGATCTCGTGCCACTCGTCGTCGCTCTCGCCTTCGATGTGAAGATCTTTTATCTCCAGCAGCAACTCACGGCTATTCGCGTCACTCATCAGTCTCTCAATCCGCTGGAAATATGCAGGAACCAGTCGACGACAAAATTCACCGCCACCGTCAATAGCGCAATTGCCGCGGCCGGCAGCAGCGGGGTGATGTCACCGTAGGTGATCAGCTCGGAGTTATCTCGAACCATCGAGCCCCAGTCCGCAGTCGGCGGTTGAACACCGAGACCAAGGAAACTCAGTGCGGCGATCGTCAGGAACACAAAGCAGAAGCGCAAACCGAACTCCGCCACCAACGGGGCTGTGATGTTGGGCAAAATCTCACGCAGTGACAACCACGCCACGCCCTCGCCACGCAGCCTGGCCGCCTCGATGAAATCGAGCACCACCACATTCAGACTGACCGCCCGCGACAATCGAAACACGCGGGTGGAATCGAGCACTGCGATGATCACGATCAGAACCGGGATTGAGGTGCCGAAGATCGTCAGCAGCAGCAGCGCAAAAATCAACTGCGGGATCGCCATCAATACATCGACGATGCGGCTCAGGATCTGGTCGGTCCAGCCACCGAAAATCGCTGCGAGAATGCCTGTGGTGCCGCCGATCAGAAAAGCCAGGCAAGTGGTCACAAACGCAATGCCCACGGTATTGCGCGCGCCATACAGCAGGCGCGTCAGCATGTCGCGACCGAGGTTGTCGGTGCCGACCGGATGCTTTTCCGACCACAACTCAAACTCGGATCCGACAATTTCCGATTCGCCGTAAGGCGTCAGGAACGGCGCAAAAAGGGCCACAAAGATATAACCGAATATCACGATCAGGCCAAACTTGGCCGAGATCGGCGCCTTTTTAAGCGCCTTCCAGGCCGTCGCCATCTTGCGGCTCGGCGGCGGTGGTGGCCGCGAGTCTGCCGTCTCGGCAACCGTGCTGATGTTGTTGTCGTCTGTCATAGCGTTCTATTTCGGGTGCAACAGGCGGGGGTTTGAGACAATCGAGATGATGTCAGCGGCGAGATTGAGCAGAATGTACGTGGCGGCGAAAATCATGCTGCAGGCCTGCACGACCGGAATATCTCGTTTCGATACAGAATCCACCATCAGCTGCCCAAGTCCGGGGTAGACAAACACCACCTCAACGACCACCACACCGACGACCAGATACGCCAGACTGATCGCGATGATATTGGCGATCGGTGCCCAGGCGTTCGGCAGCGCGTGTTTCAGGATCACCCGCGAGCGAGGCATGCCCTTGAGGTTAGCCATCTCGATGTAGGGGCTGGCCAGCAGGTTGATGATCGAGGCGCGCACCATGCGCATCATGTAGGCCAGCACCACGCCGGTTAGCGTAATCGCCGGCAGCGCCACTCGGTGCAGACGTTCAAAGAACGGTGTACTCGGATCGACGTTCGACAAACTGGGGAACCAGCCGAGTTTGACAGAAAAGAAAAGAATCAGGATGTAGGCGACGAAAAACTCCGGCGCCGAGATGGCTGTCAGGGTGGTGACATTGACGGTGCGATCGTAGTAGCTGTTTCGGTACAGTGCCGCCAGAACGCCAAAGACCAGCGCCAGCGGCACAGAGATAAAAGCGGCGACCAGCGCCAGGAACAAGGTGTTGGAGAAGCGCACGCCGATCAGCTCGGAGATCTCTCGCCCGTTGGCCAGCGAGGTGCCAAAGTCCCCCTGCAGAATGTTCTTCAGCCACTCGATGTAGCGCGTGTGCGGCGGCAGATCCAGCCCCAGTTCGGCCCGAAATGCCGCGACGCTCTCAGGCGTTGCCATCTGACCAAGAATCTCCTGCGCCAGATCGCCGGGCAATAACTCTACGCCGAGAAAAATGATCAGTGACACCACAAACAGCACCATGAGCCCCAGGCCCAGACGCTGGATAATCATTAACAGGATTCTATTCATGCCGTTGGTCGTCTGACCTCTTTCTATGCCGGAATTGGCAACCGATGCTCACCGCACTGACGTGACGTTCCAATTCAGATACAGTTTATTGTTCAGGATAACCATAGCAGAACTGAACATGCAGCGCCTGTCCGTCAGCACGCAGACAACGGCGATCAGCGCTCAGGACACGCCACCCGGTAACCGTGTCGGCTCACGCAATCAACTCACATCACTGACATGAAAATAAATCGAATTTCCTACTGGCAAATCGATCTGCCAATGCGCGAGGGCGCCTATAGCTGGGCTGGCCACTCCTTCGCCGCCTTCGACTCAACCGTAGTGGCGATCGAGACCGACGCCGGCATCACCGGCTACGGTGAAGTCTGCCCGTTGGGGCCGGCCTACCTGCCCGCCTACGCACAAGGGGTTCGCACCGGAATCCGCACCTTGGCCCCCGGACTGATCGGCGCCGATCCGCGTGATATCGATGCGATCTACGCGCGCATGGAACATCTGCTTAAGGGCCACCCGTACGTGAAATCGGCCATCGACATGGCGTGTTGGGATCTGCTGGGCAAGGCCGCCGGGCTGCCGTGCTACACGCTGCTCGGCGGTCGCATGCGCGATCAGGTCAAGCTCTTCAAAGTCATCAGCAAGGCATTGCCCGAGCAGATGAGCGACAAACTGCGCGAGTACCGCGATCTTGGCTTCGATCAATACCAGATGAAGGTCGGCGGCGAACCGACATTGGACATTGCCCGCATTCTGGCGGTCGCCGGTAATCTGCAGGCTCACGAGGCGATCGCGGCTGACGCCAACACCGGCTGGCGCCAGCATGAAGCCATGCGGGTGGCCAATGCCGTCAACGGCACCGGCATTTATCTGGAACAACCCTGCCTGAGTTACGAGGAGTGCCTGGCAATTCGCCGCCACTGCACCCTGCCGATGATTCTCGATGAGTGCATGGATGATCTGCGAGCGATCATTCGCGCTGCCGGCGACGGGGCGGCGGATGTGATCAACCTGAAGATCTCGCGTCTGGGTGGTTTGACACCCGCGCGTCAGGCGCGGGATCTCTGCACCCGGCTTGGCATCGCGCTGACGATTGAAGACGCCTGGGGCGGTGAAATCGCGACAGCGGCAATCGCACATTTATCGCATTCGGCGGCGGCCGGACTGCATTTCCAATCCTCGGC
>CAZYDV010000153.1:0-14131 GCA_964646405.1 uncultured Granulosicoccaceae bacterium
TCATTAGAAAAACTAGATCGTCGCATGAAAAAGGATCGTTTGTAGCGCCTGGGTGATGGGACTAGATTAACGTTGCCGGCAACAGAAAAGCGATGTCGGCAGAGTTTTTCACGAATCACGAACAGCAGGGAATGACCATGGCCACAGTACCGGAAGTCTCACTCGACAGGAAAGCGCTCTGTGCCGTTGACTCTCAATGCCGCGGCGACCCAAGTCAGAAAAACAAAGGTTACATCGGCATTATACTCGCCACTGTCAGACTATGGCAGCAACGGATTAAACAACGTCAGGCGCTGTGTAATTTGTCCGATGCGTTGTTGCGCGATGTCGGAATCACGCGATGGTCGGCAGAGCAGGAAGCGGCAAAATGGTTCTGGCAGGAGTGATGTCCGTGCATCCTGCTGCGGCTGCATGGTGTGCAGCGCGCCGATGTTGACAGGCTTTGTGGCGCGATAGACCGTGTCCGCCGGCAATGGCTGGTGTGTCGGCTACCTCACGAGTCAGCTATTAGTTTTAGGCAGATTCAGCGGGCCGCCTTTTTCAACGGCGCGAAGATACGCCGGCAGTTTTTCTATCGTTTCTATAAACTGATTGATGGCGGGGTGGGTTTGTTCGAGATGTGTGCGGCTGCGTGCTGCCTGTAGCGTAAAACTCATCTGAATATCAGCAGCAGTCATGGTATCACCACAAAACCACGGATTTGATGTCAGGTGGGTGTTGATGAAATCGAGATTGCGATCGATATTGGGCGACAGAAAATTGCTGCGGATCTTTCCTGCGATGCCTTTTGCAATCGGTTTGACAAAAAAAGGTACCTTAGCGGTTTCGACCCGATGCATGACGAGCGAGAACACCATGTAGGGCATCAGCGTGCCCTCGGCATAGTGTAGCCAGTAAGTATATTGGCGCCATTCGGGTGTGCCGGCGGACGGCCTCAATCTGCCATCGCCGTGGGCGTCGACAAGGTATTCGATGATTGCGCCGGTCTCGGCGACGGTGATGTCGTCGTCGGTGATAATCGGCGCCTTGCCCAGCGGGTGAATCTGGCGCAGTTCGGCAGGCGCAAGACTGGTTTTCTTGTCGCGCTCGTATAACTTCACCTGATAGTCGAGACCAAGTTCCTCAAGTAACCACAATACGCGTAGCGAGCGGGAATTTTCGAGATGGTGTACGGTGATCATGGGTTGCCGCGAGGTAGGGGAGGCTGATAATTGTACGCGCTGACACACCATCCGGGTGAGATTCATCAGTGCCCTTACACGCCTTGCCATCCGCACAAATCACGCCCTGCTAAACAGCAAGGCATAAGATCGGTAGACTAGCTAGCTGGCGCGACGCAGCTGCACGGTTTTATCAACGGCGCGTGTGGAGCTGCTGCTCGGCATAGTGTCGTTAATGATATCGGCAATCATTTCTGCGGTAATGGCTGATAGCGTCCAGCCCAGATGCCCGTGCCCGGTGTTGTAGAAGATGCCGGGCTTTTGGCCTTTACTGATTCGCGGCATCATGTTCGGCATCATCGGTCGCAGCCCCGACCAGGCAATGACCTTGTCGGTGTCGATGGTGGGAAAGTAGGTGCGACACCAGTCGATCAGCGGTTGAATGCGGTCGTTGCGGATGTCGTAGTTGACGCCGTTGAACTCCGCCGTGCCGGCGATTCTGAAACGATCCACGCCAAGTCTGCTGGTGACAATTTTCGCCGCGTCATCGAGCAGGCTGACCCAGGGTGCCGCCTGTTGGCTGGCTCGGTCGTCGAGATTGACGGTGATCGAATATCCCTTGACGGGGTAGATGTTTACCCGGTCGCCCAGTTGTGCGGCGAGCTGGCGGCTTTCGATCCCAGCGCAGATGACGATACCGTCGAATTCGTCGCTGTTTTCGATGGCCTGCTGCCCTGGAACCTGTTGCGTGGAGTTCACCTGCACCCCACTGTGGCGGTGGATCAGTTCGCGGACCTGAGTATCGCAGTGAAACCGGGCGCCGGCCCGCAGGCAGGCATCTGCCAGTCCACGGGTATATTTGTGGATGTCACCCGTGGCATCGTCCGGGGTGAAGAATCCGCCGTAGAGTTCACCCGCAAGTGTTGGTTCGATGTCGCCGATCTCGGCTGCTGTGACCGCCTTTCGATTCAGTCCGCCTTTCGCCAGCAGTTTGTTGACTCGCTCGGCGTGCTGATAGTCCTTTGGGTTGTCATAGATGTGCAGAATGCCGCGCGACTCGAAGTCGAAATCGATCTGTTCTGTGCGCGCCCATGACTGCAGATGTTCGCGCGCGGCGATGGCCAGATGGGCGGTTTCTACTGTGTTGTCTTCGTAGTGGCGAATGTTGCCGATGAACTCGGCCATCCACGAGACTTTGTGCCAATCGGGTCGAGGATTGACCAGCAGCGGCGCGTCCTTTCGCAACATCCAGCGCAGGCCTTTAAGCACGGTGGATGTCTGCGTCCAGACCTCGGCGTTCGAGGCCGAGAGCTGGCCACCATTGGCAAATGAGGTTGCCATTGCCGGATAGCGATGGCGATCAAATACTGTGACGTGGTAGCCGCGGCTGAGCAGCGCGTAGCAGGTGGTAACGCCGGTGATGCCGGCGCCGATGACGGCGATACTTTTCATGTTCAGCTCCGAAGATCGGGAAACGAAAACTTCGATCGCGGTGGCGATCGTGCTTTTTCCCATCTGTCTTGGAACCTGAGAGTGTCGGCAGAGATTAAAAAATCTTGCGCTACCCCTTCGGTGGACGCGCGCTGATGGCGTGTCTCTCTCCAGATGTCGACAGCGATGTGGTTCTTTTGCCTGAGAGTTTCCCGGGTGTTGCTCCTTCGGCGCCAGTGCGTTGGGGCGTCGCCCCGACTGATCTCTCCCACAAAGTGTTTGTGCCGGGGCGTCTCGCAGACATCGGCACATCGACCCGCAAAGCTTGATTCATTCGTTTGTGCTTTGCAAGCCCGGCGGGACAGTTTTTGTGTGTCTTTTCAACCCATTGTCCTGTGGAGCGCCGGGCAAGGGAGGGTGACACACAGTGCCTGGAACAGGTATTCAGTGGTCGCTAATGCCAACAGTTAGACGCTGAAAAGACGAATGCCCGGTCTCCGAACGCTGATTTTTGTAAAGATTAGGAATTGAATTGTAACGATTTGGCAACGTGATACAGTCACCGCGGGAATCCCACTAGCCAGGTATTTCACGATAATGAATACATTGACCGCCCCTGTATCCGTTACCGAATCTGCAGATGTCGCCGATCCCGCACGATTTCAGCCCTGGGCACGCCACCTGACGAGCTGGGAGCGCCTGGCTGGGACGGAATTTGGCCGGCGCGACGCGGTGCCGATTCCCGATGACTGCATTGGCGAGCTGGATCGGGCGCTAGGCAACGGGATCAGGATCGACACCGCACGCAGCGAGCTCATCAGGGCGATGCCTGCATGTGCGGCGCTGGCCGCTGAACTGCGCATTGAGTTGTTCGACAATAGCGGCTTTGTGGTGCTCGATCGGCTGCCGGTAAAACGCTATGACGCCAGTCAGAACCGACTGCTCGCCGGGTTGCTTGGCAGTTTGATCTCGCCGCTGATGGCGCAAGACCGGCAAGGCACCCGGCTGTATGATGTGCTGGACAATGGCGGGGCTGATGGCGCCGTACGGCGTTCGAAAACTAATCAGGCCCAGCCGTTTCACACCGATGGGCCCTGGCTTGATCCTGCGCCAGCGCTGATCGGCCTGTTTTGTATCCAGCCTGCGCTGTCTGGTGGCAGTAGTCAGCTCGCAAGCCTTCCGGTGGCGTTGTTGCGACTGGTAGAAGAGATTGGCGATTTTTGTCTAGATGAGCTGGCCACACCGGTGTTCTGGAATCGGATGGGCGAGCGTCAGGACGGTGAGCTACCGTATAGCCATCTGCCGGTGCTCGATCCACCGTCGCCGGCCGGTGCACTGCGTTACTACGTCGACTATGTGCGCACAGGTGCAGCACTTGCCGGGCAGTCCGTCACGCCGCGGCTTGTCAGTTCGATCGCATCGATCGCATGCTCGCCAAAACCGCGATCAAACCTTTTGCGTTGCAGGCGGGTCAACTGCAGTACGTCAACAATGACTGGCTGGTGCACGCGCGGGGTGAGTTCACCGACCTCGAAGTTGGAGAGCGCGGTCGTCACCTGGTGAGAATTTGGAACGAACATCCGTGAGCCCGCAGCGGTTACGCGGCAAGACAGTGCCGCGGGCTGGTGATGGTGCACGGTTGCAAAAAGACGGTGTCTGTCGGCGTTCGTCTGCCAGGCGTGCGCGGGCTTTTGATGATTGAGTCGGGCCAAATGCTCATCGCTGCCGCGATACTTTTTGTTGCCTACCTGGTGCGCGGCATCGCAGGCTTTGGCTCCGGGCTGATTTCGATACCGTTGCTGGCGCTGATGCTACCGCTACCGCTGAAGACGGTGGTGCCGATCGTCGTGTTACTGGATCTGATCGGTTCGGCCGCGCAGGGGATAAGCAGCCGGCGCAATATCAATTGGTCGGTGCTCGTGCCGTTGTTGCCGTTCACCATGATCGGCATTGCTCTGGCACTTTATTTTTTCAACTCGGTCGACACTGCCGTGCTGAATGTATCGCTCGGCATCTTTGTGATGCTGTTTGCCGTCTATCAGTTGCTGCCAGTTCCCGATTTGCGCGGTGGCCCGCTGATGGCGTTTCCGTTCGGGCTGCTGGGAGGTTTGCTCGGTACCCTGTTTGGCACCGGCGGGCCCTTCTATGTGATGTACCTGAACATGCGTTCGCTGTCGAAAGAGGCGTTTCGAGCGAGCTTTGCCAGCTACTTTCTGATCGATGGCGCCGTCAGGATTGGCGTGTACATCATTGGCCTGAGTTTGTTGAACAAGCAATTTCTGATGCTGTTGCTGATGGCGCTGCCGCCCTTCGCTCTCGGCTTGTACTGCGGGGGTCAGGTACATCGTGATATTCCCGCCTCTACCTTCAAGAAGTTCATCTCCCTGCTGCTGGTCGCCGGTGGCACGGCTCTAATACTGCAACATTGAAGTCTTAGCCCGTTCATTGCTTGACGCTGTTCGGATTACTATCGGTTTCCTTTTGCTGGGTTTCAAGTCCGGATGTTTACAAACGATACAAGTCTGGTAAGCGTAGCTGCCAGCACGGAGCATATAGTTAATATGACTAAGGGTAGTTACGTATAGTCGAACACCAGGACTGAGCCATGAACGCTGTTTCGCGGTACCAGAGCGGTAACCGTTGTGAGAAGGCTAAAAATGCCTCCCGAAAACACAAAGGCGTTGCCATTAAGGGATTATTGGCAATTGCGTTGTTGGCAGGCGCGGTACCTCTCGGCTCTACTGATGAGTTGCCCAGGTGTCTGTATGTATCGTCGTATCACAAGGGATACGCCTGGTCCGATGGTGTCGAGGAGGGGGTTCGACAGGTACTCGACGGCAAGTGTGAGTTGCGACAGTTTGACATGGATACCAAGCGCAACAAGAGCAAGGCTTTCAAAGAGGCCGCCGGGCAGCAAGCCCGTGATTTGATAGAAAGCTGGCAGCCGGACGTGGTCGTCACCTCTGACGACAATGCCGCAAAGTATTTGATCGTGCCGTTTTATCGGGATGCCGATGTGCCCTTCGTTTTCAGCGGTGTGAACTGGACCGTCGATGAGTACGGCTTCCCGTTTAGCAATGTCACCGGGATCGTCGAAGTTGCGCCGATCAAGCCGATGCTGCAACAGGCGATGAAGATCTCCGGTGGTAGCCACGGGGTATACCTCGGGGCCAATACACTGACCGAAGAAAAGAACTACTCCAGAATCGCGCGCGGGGCAAAACGCCTGGACAGTGAACTGGATAAAAAGCTGGTCAGCACATTTGCTGAGTGGAAGGCGGCTTTTGCACTGGCACATCAGCAGGCAGACTACATCGTCATGGGCAGCAATTCGGGTATTGCCGACTGGGACGAAAGCGACGCCCGGCAGTTTTCGTTGGGCCGTGCCGCGGTCATCAGTGTCACCAATCACAAGTGGATGATGGATGTCACGGCGCTTGGCTATACCAAGATTCCACAGGAGCACGGACAGTGGGCGGCAGAGGCCGGATTGGCGGTGCTCGGCGGTACGCCACCGGCTGACATTCCAATCATCACCAACCGCAAGTGGGACCTCTGGATCAATCAGCAACTGGTCGATGCGACCGGTGAATCTTTGTCTGACCGTTTCACACGGAAGGCAAAAAAGCTGGTTCTGGCAGAAGACTGATTCATGTCTAAGGAACAGGGGGTGAGCCTGTTCAAGCCTCACGAACGGGTTAGCTGCTTACTGGTCGCGATACTGATCACGCTGGCGGTGGGTGGCTGGTCTTTGCAAAAGTCGGCCGACGCCGATACGCGCGAGGCCAGTCGCAGTGCGGATGAACTGGCGCGAAAAGTCTACGAGCACGTTGGCGTACTCAACGGCACCGTCAGCTCGTTGTCTGTTCTGCACCAGGTGGCCAGCGATATCGGCGGAGACGAGCTCGAAATATTTGCCGAAGACATACTCGAATCATCTCCGGTGGTAGCGTCTATCGGGCGCTTTGATCGCGTGCCCGCAACGGATCTGGAATTCTTTGCCGAAGAGATGGCAGAGCGCGGCGTCTATCGATTCGAGTTGAAAGAGCTTTTGTCGGACGGCTCGATGGGCTTGCCGACAGACCGATCTCACTATGACCCGATTGTTCGGCTGGTGCCGTTCCTTCCATCGCTCGCGTCATTTGTGGGCGTGGATTTCTCCAGTAACAGGCAGTTGTCACAGGCTCTGTCGCGATCAGCGGAAGCGCAGGCGCCGGCGCTGGCTACACACCCTGCCGGTTGGCCGGGCAATGATGGCCTGATGTTGGTACACGCGACCTATTTGGGGCGTTACGTGCCCGAGTCAGCCAAGGCGCGCCACGAGCAGGCCGATGGCGGTTATTTCCTTGAGCTGGATCTTGCGAGGTTGCTGCACGAAGTCGCCACTGATACTGGCCATCTGTCGATCAATGTGCGTTTTGCCGAATTGACCAACCAGCCCGCCGCAGTGGGGGCGCTGGCAAGTCAGGTGCACCAAAGCCAGGGCACGCGATATCTGAGCAGCGTTTTTACGGGCTACCGTTCGGTCTTTCGGGCGGGGCTCGGCGTCAGCTCGCTGGTGGTGGATTTGCGCGCACCCGATGGTCTGCCGATTGGGGCCTTGCGTGCCGCGCTGCTGCGAATGCTGCTAGCGGCGGCGGCGATTGTGCTGATATCGGTGCTGGTGCACGCCCGCAGAGCCAGCGACCGCGAGCGCATATTGTCGCAGCGTTCGCTCGAGCGGGAGCGCGAAATCGCACTGACCACGCTTGAGGCGATCAGTGATGCGGTGATCACCGCAGACGAGAAGGGCAGTATCTCCTATGTCAATCCGGCGGCGGAGAAGTTGCTCAACCTGCCGACCGAACATCTTATTGGCCAGCCTGTCCAATCGACGATTCGCCTTGAGCGCGAGGCCTACCGTGAATTTGATGTGGCGACTGCTGTTGATCTGGACGAGGCAATGAATCAGTGTGCTATCCAGAAGTTGCCCGAGCTCAATCTCTGCGACAATCGCGGGCAGGCTATTCAGGTCGACAGCGTCGTGTCCCCTTTTTGTGCAGATGAAAGCACTGGCAACAACGGTGCGGCGATTGTGATGCGCGATGTCAGTGTGGAGCGTGAGTTGTCGCGAGAGCTGGAGTATCGGGCAACACACGATGCGCTGACAGGGCTTGCCAATCGCTATATTTTTGAACTGCGATTGCGAGAGATGATTGTGGCTTCGCGAGACGATCAGCAGCAACACGCGATCTGCTACATCGATCTCGATCAGTTCAAGATCGTCAACGATACCTGTGGTCACTCGGCGGGCGATAAACTGTTGCTGCAAGTGGCAACCATGCTCAATAAAACCGTGCGTACCAACGACACCATTGCCCGGCTGGGTGGCGACGAATTCGGCATGCTGATTCGGGATTGCGATGAGCAGGAAGCCGAGTCCATTGCGCGCCGTCTGCACGACGTTTTTCAGGACTTCTACTTTCGGGATGGAGAGCAGCTCTTCGCGATTCGCGCAAGTATTGGATTTGTCTTCATCAACGGCCAGTACAGCAGTCTTGAAGAGGTGATGGCAGCGGCAGACATTGCCTGCTATTCGGCCAAAGACCGGGGCCGAAACGAATTGCATATCTATCGTCCGGCGTGTGAGGAGACGTCGAGCCGTAAGGGTGAAATGCTGTTGTTGCCCAAGCTGCAAAATGCGTTGCGTTCGGACAGTTTTAGACTCTTCGTGCAGCCCATCGCGAAGATTGAACCCGATGGTCTGATCGCCGATTGCCACTATGAAGTATTGCTGCGCCTGGTGGAGGAAGACGGCACCCTGGTGACGCCGTTTCAGTTGATCGTCGCGGCCGAACGCTATGATCTGATGCGTGACATAGATCGTTGGGTCATCAGTCACGCATTTGATCTGATTGCGCAGCTACGCCAATTGCTGGGTGATCAGGTGCCCCGTTTTTCGATCAATCTGTCGGGGCAATCGACGGTTGATTCCGAATTGGTCGGCTACATCGGTGACAGAATTGTTCACACCGGTGTGGACCCGGAGCGCCTGTGTTTCGAGATTACCGAAACCAGCGCGATCGCCAATATGCAGCATGCAACCGGGCTGCTCGATTTTCTGCACGAGCTGGGTTGCAAGCTGGCACTGGATGATTTTGGCTCTGGTGTCAGCTCGTTTGGTTATCTGAAGAAGTTGCCGGTCGATGTGCTCAAGATCGATGGGCAGTTCGTGCGTGATATTGAAACCTGCGAGGTCAATCTTGAGATGGTGCGCTGTATACAGCGCGTTGCGGACTTGCTGCAGATTGATACCGTCGCCGAGTTTGTTGAAAATGGGGCCATAGTTGAGCGGCTGCGCGAATTGGGTGTGGACTACGCGCAGGGTTACCACATCAGCAAGCCGTTTGCGTTCGACGAGCTGCTGAAGATGCGCGGCGCGAAAGCAGTCGCCTGATCTTTAGTTGACATGGCATCTAATATGCTGCCGGCACTTTCACCGGCGGGTGGTGTTCGGTGCAGTTGCGTGCGATAGACAGTGGGCGAAACGGGTATAATCGGCGCCCGCCGGCGCGTTTTTACCGGCCTCCTGGTAGCAACGTCGTTGCCAAGCCGAATTCTGTTTCATCACCCGTAATGTCAATGAACGCATTTAAATCAGACTTTCTGCAAACCCTCGCGGCGCGCGGTTTCATCCACCAGACCTCCGACGACAGCGGCCTTGACGATCTTTTCGCAAGCCAGTCAGTCACGGGCTATATCGGTTTTGATGCCACCGCCTCGAGTCTGCACGCGGGCTCGCTGATCCAGATCATGATGCTCTACTGGATGCAGCAGACAGGACATCGGCCGATCGCGCTGATGGGGGGTGGCACCTCGATGATTGGCGACCCGTCGTTCAAAGACGAAGCGCGAAAGATGCTGACCGCTGAGGGGATCGAGGAAAACCTGGTCGGTATCCGGCAGGCGTTCAGCAGCTACCTTAAATTTACTGATCAGGGCGGCAACGCGCTGATGATCAACAATGCCGACTGGCTGATGGACATCAACTACGTCGAGTTTCTGCGCGATGTGGGGCGACACTTTTCGGTCAATCGCATGCTCTCGTTCGATTCGGTCAAGTTGCGGCTGGATCGCGAGCAGTCGCTGTCGTTCCTGGAATTTAACTACATGATCCTGCAGGCCTACGATTTCGTCGAGCTGGCTAAGCGGCACGATTGTGCGCTGCAAATGGGCGGATCTGATCAGTGGGGTAATATCGTCAATGGCATCGAGCTCGGCCGGCGCATGCACGGCATGCAGTTATACGCGCTGACATCGCCGCTGCTGACAACTTCATCGGGCGCCAAGATGGGCAAGACGGCGAGCGGTGCGGTGTGGCTGAACGAGGATAGGTTAAGCCCCTACGATTTCTGGCAGTACTGGCGCAACACTGAAGATGCCGATGTCGAGCGCTTCCTCAAGCTCTACACCGCACTGCCACTCGATGAGGTAGCGCGTCTGGGGGCACTGCAGGGGGTGGAGATGAACGAGGCCAAGAAGGTGCTGGCTACCGAAGTCACGGCGATGCTGCACGGTCGCGCCACGGCCGATCAGGCAGCCGAAACCGCCAGACAAACTTTTGAGCAGGGGCAAACCGCAAGCGACCTGCCATCGATCGAGGTCAGTGCCGCCGAGCTCTCCGCCGGTATCGGTCTGCTCAGCCTGATGGTGCAGGGGGGACTTGCTGCCAGCAACGGCGAGGCCCGGCGCAGTGTCAAGGCGGGTGCAGTCAGGGTCAACGACCAGCCGGTCAGCGATGAACGTATGACGATCGATGACGGCCAGTTGCGCGATGGCGTGGTGAAGTTGTCGTTTGGCAAAAAGCGCCACGTGCTGGTGCGACCCGTGTGATTCGCCGATGACTGAAATCCTGCTATTCGAAAAATCCTGGCAGCGTGTCGGTGCGCGGGTTGCCGAGCGCTATCCGCAGGTCACACCGGTGCTGTGGTGTGCCGATGGCAGCCTGCAAAAAAATGGTTCCAGTGTCAGTGCGGACGATGTGGCACCTTGCGCCGGCTGGCTCAGTTTCGACATCATGAGCGCGAAACTGATGAAGCCCTATTGTCAGGCGCTGGCAGGATTTGACTCCATGCAGTGGATACAAACGCTGAATGCCGGGCTCGATGATCCGCTGTACCAAATGCTCTTTGAGCACGGTATCCGGATCAGCAAAAGCAGTGCTCAGGCGCTGCCGATCGCCGAGTACGTGCTGGGCTATGCCTTGTTACACAGCCAGAACATGCCACAGCGTCAGGCGCAACAGCACAGCAAAACCTGGAAAATGCAACGCTTTGACGAGCTTGCCGGCAGTCGATGGCTGATCGCGGGCTTTGGGCATATTGGCCGGGCTGTGGCACAGCGCGCCAGAGCATTCGATGCGACTATCATCGCGGTGCGTCAATCTGGTGTAAACGATCCACTGGCGGATCGCACGATCAGCCAGGAGCAACTAATCGATGAACTGCCCGCAGCGGATGTCGTGGTGCTCGCCTGTCCGCATACACCACAGACCGATCGTATGGCCGACGGTCATTTTTTTGCCGCGATGAAACCCGGATCGTTGCTGATCAATGTCGCGCGCGGTGCACTGCTTGATGAAACGGCTCTTCTGCAGGCACTGGATGGCGGGCGTCCTTCGCGGGCGGTACTGGATGTTTTCGATACCGAACCATTGCCTGCCGACCATGCGCTGTGGACACACCCGGGCGTTATTGTCACTTCGCACACCTCTAACGCCGGTACAGGCACCCGAGCACGCGGCGACGAGCAGTTTTTGACTGCGCTCGGACACTTTCTCGATGGCAGTGCCATCCCCGATGAGGTTCGGTGCTAGTGTACTGTAACGTGCAAAATGGGAGGATGAGAGTTCGTCAGTTTGGTCGGGGCGCGCAGCTGTGCAACAAGGCCATTGCATGGCACCTTTCTCGAAGACAATGCCTGGCCGGCCGCGGTATGACCCCTTATCAAGCGCTTAAATTCAGTAGCACGCCGACTGACGATTCATTCTTGTGGTTTGCACGTTACAGTGCATGAGATCACCTGAAGCAAAAAGTGTGATGCGTCTCTAGCATTCCGCCCATAGATCCCAGAAACCTGCCCACTCTGCCGATGTTGTGCCCGGCACAAGGTCGTGTCATTCCACAAGGCAGGTTCATTTGAAAGATTTCAAACGGGTCCCGGTAACCTCTATTGTGTTGCTGATGTCGTTGTTGAGCGCGTGTGGTGGCGGTGGTGGCGAATATGTGACGGGGCAGGTACCGGCCAGCGGTGCGGCGAATGGTCCCGACACGTCGCAGACGCCGGCAACAGAATCTGAAACCGAAATATCGACGGCGTCTGCCGCGACATCTGATCTACAGGTACCCGAAGCCTTCGACTGGTCCAGCGCGGTGAGCGTCTCGCTGAATTTACAGCTACTCGATATCGATGGACAACCGGCTGCCGGTGTCGGTTATGCAGTCTATGCCGCGGTGGATTCAGCACTTGCAGATGACATGCGTGAGCCGTTTGCCGAGGAACTCGAGGGGCTATCTCCCTATTTGCAATCGGTCTCTGCCAGCGATGGTACCGCCAGTGGGCAACTGCAGCTGCCGGGTCACGTTGCGGCCAGGGGCTATGTTTACGTCGTGACGCAATTGATGGGGGTCGCGGCCGTAGCCTATGTGCCAATCACACAGGAAGCCAGTGGTTTCGAGGCGAATGGTGCTTTCGGGCCAGAGTCTGATGAGGCCCTGCTTGCGCTGGATGCGGCGCCAGTCAATGACGCGAGTCGTCGCCAGGCGTTGGGCAACGCGGCATCGGGTGACTACTTTCTGCAGCCGTTTTTCACCAACTACAACTACTGGTATGGCCACCCGCAACGTGTGAGCAGCGCGGGTGCCTGCGATATCGATACCATGGACGCGGGCGAGTTGTGCAACATCAGCGTGCAGAGCGAAACGCTTAAAATGATTGGCGATGCGTTACCTGAAGGCGGGACGCCGGCGCCGCGTTTTCTCAATGCTGATGCGTCTGGCAGCAATCTGGAATTCTCACGTCCGGCGAGAGTGATGGTGTCGTTTCTGCACGAAGGTGCGGGTTATCGAAATACCTTTGGGTTTTTCTCGTACGATCCGGCCAACCCGCCTGCCAGCCATGATGAAGTGGATACCGCGAAGGTGTTATTTCCGAATACCTCGCTGGTCGGCAGCGGCGGCGGACTGCGTTCCGGTGCGAGTATCTCGCTGGGCGAGATCGATCCGGCCACCGGTGATGCCGGGCTTGGCTTCTGGCTTGCCGCCAATGGCTGGTCATCGGGTCGTGGTCGTGGATACAACGGTCATCACTTCTACACGCTGTCAGATCTGAACCCGGAAAGCACGGCGGCTGATCGCAAGCATATTGTTATGCTGGGCGAAGAAGTGGATCTGGCGCAAAATACGCGGCGCTTCTGGCTCGGTTTTGAAGATATCCGCCTCGACTACAGTTACAGCGACAAGGACTACAACGATCTGATCATACAGATTGAAGTGTCGCCGGCTGACGCACTGGCGAACGTGGCCAACATACCGGTACTGTCCAACGATGATGCCGCCATCGATGCCGATCAGGATGGTGTGACCGACATCAGCGACATCGACGACAGCGACGCCAGTCGCGCGTTTGAACAATATTATCCGGGTGAAAACGAGTGGGGCACTTTGCTGGCTGAGGACAACTGGCCGCTGCAGGGTGACTACGATATGAACGACATGGTCGTACGCTACCGGGTGCGCGAAGTGCTCACCAGTGGCGGGCAGATCAAAGACGTTGAGATCGAGTACCAGTTGCAGGCGCGCGGTGCGGCCTTTCACAATGGATTTGCCGTGTCGCTGGGTGATGCGGTGTTTGCCGACAACGTCGAATCTGCGACTCTGAACGGAGAATTGATCGAGCCGATCGCCGATGCGGTCTATCTGAACTTCTCGATTTTTGACGATGCCTGGGCGCACACATGGCAGGGCGGTACCGCCGAGTGCTGGACGTTTCACACGTTGCCAGGCTGTGCAGAGAGCGATGTCAGCCGTTTCGATTTTCGTCTAAGCTTTGCCAACCCGGTCGATCGCGCCGAACTGGGTGCAGCGCCGTACAATCCGTATCTGTACGCGCACAAAGTCGCGCCGGATCTGGCGGGCTATACGCGCCTGAATGCACCTGGCGGAGACATCTACCGTGATGCCGGCAGTGTGCGCAACATCGAAATCCACCTGCCGCACCACCAACCGACGAGCGGACAGGATGTGTCGCTATTCGGCACCGGCGATGATGCCTCGAACGGTATCGACACCTTCTACGTCAACACCAGCAATCTGCCGTGGATGATCGATGTGCCATTTCCGATCGACTACCCGGCCGAGTACATCGACATCAGCCGCGCCTATCCGGCATTTGTCGACTGGGTACAAAGTGGCGGTGAATCGGCACGGGACTGGTATCGGCAGCCCGCCGATGCAGCGGATCTGACCTACCTGACGGATACCCCTCAACGCTAGTCGTCAGCG
>CAZYDV010000154.1:0-14100 GCA_964646405.1 uncultured Granulosicoccaceae bacterium
AGGTGGCTGTGCATTTTCTTTTGCTCATGCGGCTGGATTGCGCGCCGAGCCACCGTAGGGAAGATAAGCCGCAAAGCGCATCTACCAAAAAGTGATGAACGGGATTCATCTCGATGGTAACCCGCAGTGTGAATAAGGCAGATCACACACGTGCCTCTCTGACGCGTCGGGTTTCCCTGGGCTCTGCTGTCCAGGTCGTGTCATGGCTCGCTGAGGTGGCTGTGCATTTTCTTTTGCTCATGCGGCTGGATTGCGCGCCGAGTCACCGTAGGGGAGATAAGCCACAAGGCGCATCTACCAACAAGCGACAAACGGGATTCGTCCCGATGGTAACCCGCAGTGTGAACAAGGCAGATCACATGCGCCTCGCTGACTCGTCGGGTTTCCGTGAGCCTGCTGTCAGGTTGTCTAGAGCTTGGTGCGCAAAAAGCGTGAGCACGATTTTTTTACAATCTCGGCGTAGGTTGGATAGGTGAAAATGGTGTCTGCGATGTCTTCGGCTTTAAGGCCCATTTTTACAGCGAGTGTCAGGCACTGAATCCATTCTCCAGCGTGTGCACCGATACCGGTGGCGCCAAGTATGCGATTGTCAGCGTCCATCACGATCTTCAGAAAGCCACCCTTTTTGCTATCAGTAGTAAAGCGGTCTGTGGCGGCATCGACCTTGAATGTTTGGACGCCCTGGTTGTGTTCGCGCGCCTGTACTTCGGTAAGGCCAACATGTCCAATTTCAGGGTCGGTAAAAATAGCCCAGGGCAGTGCGGTCAGATTGATGCTCTTGTCTTCGACATTGAGCATATTGCGAACCACCTGTTCGGCCTGAAAGTTTGCCACATGACTGAATTTGGCCCGCGAGGCCGCATCGCCTACGGCGTATATATGCGCTGCACTGGATTGCATTTTGTCGTTCACGGTCACGCCGTGACGGGTATATTCAATACCGGCGGCTTCCAGGTTCAGGCCGCCTAGATTGGGTACCCGGCCAATGGCAACAAAAAGCTCATCGACCAACAGTCTGCCAGGCTGCTTGTCAGCCTGCTCGATATTAATACAGACCTTGCCGGTGGCATCTTGTGAACACACAGTGGCGTTCGCGTCAGTGATCATTTCTATACCCAGTTCACTGAACACCTTGATCAGGTAGTCGCTCACATCGGGATCGATCGCACCCAGTATGCGGTGGTGGCGATCGATAATCGTCACTTTGGTGCCAAAGTGTGCCAGTGCTTGCCCCAGTTCCGCCGAGATCACGCCACCGCCCAGAAAGGCCAGGCTTTCGGGCTGTTCGCGCAGTGACCAGAAATTCTCGTTGTTTAATAGAGTGACCGGGTTATCCGGATCAGTTGGCAAAAGCCGTGGGCCGGATCCGGTAGCGATAATGACGTTATCGCCCGTCACCGATTGATCGCCTATCGCTACGGTGTGCGCGTCGATAAAAGCACCGCCGGAATCATCGATGTAGGTGTCGATACCCAGATCGTTGAAGCGCTGTGGTTGTTCGTGCGCATACACACCGTCTATGATGGATGCGACATGCTCCATCGCCCGTGTGAACGAAAAGCCGTCGCGCACATCGAATGCCTGCAATCCGTGAGAGGTGGAGGATTCGATCGCATGGTAGTGCTTGGCCACATCGATCAGCGCCTTGGAGGGGATACAGCCGGAGTGCGTGCACTCACCACCAATCTTGTGTTTCTCAAGCAGCGCTACTTTGGCGCCGCGTCTTTGTGCTTCGAAAGCAGCGGTAATCCCGCCACCACCTGCACCAATAATTACAACGTCATACGTGTTGGGCATCAAGGGATTCCGTAAAGATCACTTCGGCGGGTCCTTCGACTCCCTCAACCTGAAAATAGTTCATTTCACCGCGAGGACCATCGATGGACAACAGGCCGAATGCGTGGTGGTAGTGATCGCCGTCATGGCCGAGTTGGCAATCGTCTTTGATTCGCGGTGCGGTGTTGAATTGCTCGGGTAGCGCCAGATTGGGCAATTGTTTATATGGCTGCCAAAGTAATGCCACGGGTATTGCGCCAGAACCGATACATCGGCCTCGTCTAAGACCGGCGTAGGGCTCGAAAGCGATCAGATTGTGTTCGTGCCCCCAGAGCCACAGATCGATATCCGGCAGGCAGGATTCAAATGCGTCGTACAGCACCGGGTTCAGGGCCAGTGGCCGATTGTCTGCCGTGCGGCCGATATTGCCCGAGGCTGTAAAAAGCTGGTAGTGCGACAGCATCACGGTTTTTCGCCCCTCGGCGGTTGCCATCTTGTGCTGATGCCATTGCACCTCGCGAGGTTCGATAGCCGGAATTGCCGATAGCGCATCGGTGGGTTTGCCGATCTCTGGCGGCGCACCGATGGACAGTATCTGCCAGTATTTGTTGCGTAAACAGAAATAGCTTGCCGGTTGCTGTAGTTCATCGAGCAGCCAGTAGTATCCGGCACCACCCGCGTACAGATCGTGATTGCCTGCCAGATTGAATACTCGCGTCGTGTCTGGCAGATATTCGCGGACGATCGAAAGAAAATGGTCCTGCATCTCACTCTGTGTGCCGGAGTAATAGACATCACCCAGATGGATGACAATATCCGGTTGCTGCTCAGCGATGCGGCGCATCACATTCCGGGCGAGTGTCGTTCCGGTGCCCCAGTCCGATACAAAAGCGATCTTGACTGGGCCGTCCTCATCATCCCCCAGTGGTAAGACAAAATCAGCAATAGACTGGTAGTGACGGTAGGGGATTGGCTGGTGGTTGTTGTCGAATTCCAGCAGAATTTTGGCCCACAGCGGATCGCATACCGAGTATCGAATCTCCGATTCCAGTTCGCGTATGCGGCTCGAGTTGCCGCTGAATTTTGCCGCCGCCAACCCAACGTATAATTGAGCACATTTTGATACCAGCGACCCCTTGGTGACGATTTCGGCGATGTCCACGCCATCAGCACCCTTCGCAACCGCCGCCTCAAGTTGCCCACAGGCCTCACAGCTCGCGCGCATTGCGGGATGGTTCGAAGACAGGTTCTCGGCTGGTTGGTCACGTTGCTGATTCAGAACCGCGTGCAGAGCAGACTGCCAGCGCGACATGAACGACATGCCGTAGGTTTTTATCGCCATAGTGGAATGCGTTGTCTCTGGTAGGCGGGTTGACCCATACTCGACTGTAAATCGGGACCGAGGTTCCCTGCTGTATAACTGACAATCCATGCGCCTGCCTGCCTGGGTGCTGCCATGGACAGGTACTGTACTCGTGCCGTTGGTCACCTGCAGCGAGAGCAAGGCTGCCCGTACGCGCCTCGCTGACGCGTCAGGTTTCCTTGGGCTCTGCTGTCCAGATCGTGTTATGGCCCGCTGAGGTGCCGGTCACTTTTGATTGTCCTCGTTGGTAACCCAAAGCGTCAGCAAGGCAGTTACTATGCTCCTCGCTCATGCATCGGGTTTCCGTTTGGAGCCACTGTCTATATTGTGTTACGGCTCGTTGAGGTGCCTGCCCCTTTTCTCGTAGAGAATGCAGTGTAGTTGAATTGAGCTGTGTGGGTGCATAAGGGATAGGACACACGAAACGCTATGGTTACAAAGTGCAGTACCGGAACACGTACTGTCCCACGAGGTCAAACCCACTTTCTCGAAGAGCCAGCATGACCCACCTTTTCACCCCGTTCAAACTCCGTGATATCGAATTCAAAAACCGTATAGCGGTGTCACCCATGAGTCAATATCGCGCAATAGACGGTTACGCGAATGACTGGCACCTGGTGCATCTGGGCCGCTTTGCGCTCGGCGGCGCGGCGCTGGTATACGCCGAGGCCACGGCCGTTGAGCGCGACGGCAGGCGCACCCACGGTGATCTGGGTATCTGGGATGATGAGCATATCGAGGGTCTGAAGCGGCTGGCGGATTTTATTAGTGCTGAAGGTGCCGTGCCGGGTTTGCAGATCACCCATGCCGGCCGCAAGGCATCGGAGCGTCGGCCGTGGCACGGTGAGACGCCGGTAGATGCAGAGGATGAGGCTGCGCGTGGGGAGGCGCCTTGGACGGCCTGTGGGCCTTCTGCGATACCCTATGCCGATGGCTGGCCAGCGCCTGAGGCTATGGCCGAAAGTGATATCAATCGCGTGATTGCATCATTCGGTGCTGCCGCGCAGCGAGCAGCACGTGCAGGCTTCAAAATCATCGAGGTCTACGCCGCACACGGATTTCTCGGTCATCAGTTTTTGTCGCCGATTGCCAATCAGCGGACTGATCAATGGGGCGGCAGCCTGGCTAATCGGATGCGCTTTTGTATCGAGGTGGCGCGTGCGATTCGAGCCAACTGGCCTGAAGGCTGTCCCCTGGCGTTTCGCCTGTCGGCGACCGACTGGATCGATGGCGGGCTTGAGATCGAAGATACTATTGCTGTGGCTCGTGCGCTGAAAGAGGAAGGCGTTGATATTATCGATTGTTCTACCGGTGGGATCGGCGGCAAGGATCGGCCGAGACGAATGAAGATAGAGCAGGGCTTTCAGGTGCCGTTTGCGCAAGCGGTTCGGCGTGATACGAATCTCGCGTCTATGGCGGTTGGATTTTTATGGGATGCGCAGCAGTGTGAAGATATCATCGGGACCGGCAAGGCCGATATGATCGCGATTGCCAGAGAATTGCTGGATGATCCCAACTGGGTTTTACATGCGGCGCAAGCACTTGAGGTGGATGCGGAGCACAAGTTGTGGCCCGTCGAGTCTGGCTGGTGGTTGATGAAACGACAGCGTTTGCTGGATAAGCTCGGGTTGCGCGGTCGTTGACGTGATTCGTTGTTGCGGGGGGTAATCGTAGGGGCGATAAGCCGCAAGGCGCATCTACCAGAGAGGTTCGGATAGCACGTGCGCCCACTGGCTTACGGTCCCTACAAAGCGTGCGAACAGCTGTGTGTCCGAACAACCGTAGGGGCGATAAGCCAAAGCGCATCTACCAGAGAGGTTCGGGTGGCACGTGCGGCCACCGGCTTACGGTCCCTACAAAGCGTGCGAACAACCGTGTGTCCGAACAACCGTAGGGGCGATAAGCCAAAGCGCATCTACCAAAGAGGTTAGGATGGCACGTGCGCCCACCGGCTTACGGTCCCTACAAAGCGTGCGAACAGCTGTGGGTCCGAACAACCGTAGGGGAGATAAGCCAAAGCGCATCTACCAAAGAGGTTCGGATGACACGTGCGCCCGTCGGCGTACGGTCCCTACAAGGCGCGCCGAATAACTCGCGGCTCAAAACCCGTGCAACACCGCAATTCGATCGCGATGAAAACTCGTCGATCCAAATATCGCCTCCTGCACTCTGGCACGCTTGATAAACAAGCCTGCATCGGCCGCATCGGTCATGCCGATGCCACCGTGTAGTTGCACGCATTCATTGCTCATCAGGTGTGCCAGATCCGAGGTGCTGGCTTTTGCCATGCTGCACAACTCGCTGGCGTTGTCATCGCCGTTGTCCAGTGCCGACAATGCCGCGTGTACCAGCGACTGATTCAACTCCAGATCAACAAACAGTTCTGACAATCGATGCTGTAGCGATTGAAACGACGCCAGTACCTGTTCGAACTGTTTGCGTTCTTTAAGGTACGCCATGGTCATTTCAAACGCAGTCTGTGCACCGCCGAGCGTCTCGGCGGCAAGGCCTGCACAGGCGCGATCCAGTACCGCTTGCAATGTGCCACTTGCCGCCCCGGGCCCGCCAATGATCTGTTCAGTTGATATGGCTACGTTGGCCATGCTGATTCGTGCCGCGCCATGGCTGTCGAGTGTGACGAGCTCCTGCAGTCGCACGCCTTTGCTGTCTCGTGGCAGCATCACGAAGGAAAGACCATCATCGGAATCGCACAGGATGATCAGGTAGTCGGCGTGGTGGCCGTCCGGTACATAAGCTTTCTCGCCGTTTAACACGAATTGATCGCCATCCTTGCGTATGGTGGTTTTCTGCCGAGTGGGATGGTGGTGAGCGCTTTCATCGATTGCAAGTGCGGTAGTCACGCTGCCTTCGGCAATCGCCGGCAGCCAGTGCTGCTTTTGTGCATCGCTGCCCGCAAGCTCAATCACTGATGCGCCAATCACTGCGGTCTGCAACAGCGGTGTGGCCGCCAGATGTCTGCCCTGAGCTTCCAGCACCTGGCCGATACCGGTCATACCGAAGTGTTCGCCGCCGGGTTCGTCGGCGATGATGGCACCGAAAAAACCGTTCTCGGCCAGTTTGCCGCGCAGTGCCTGGTCTTTGCCGTTTTGTTCACTATCGCGCAACTCGCGCAGGCGCGAGATCGGTGCCTCCTGCGCCATAAACTCTATTGCGGTATCGCGAAGTGCCTGTTGATCGTCGGTTAGAACAAAGCTCATTGGCCTGCTCCGTCTGCTTTGTGGTCGGGTAATTCCAGCACGTGTTTGGAAATGATATTGAGCTGAACTTCCGAGGTGCCGCCTTCGATGGAGTTGCCCTTGGCGCGCAGCATGGCACGGGTACTTTGCAGTGCATCCTGCGGGAAGGATTGATCATCGTTCCAGCCAAAGCCCAGATTGCCCAGTGATTCAACTGCCAATTCGGTGCGCTGCTGATTTGATTTCGCCGCGGCGTATTTCAAAACAGATGCGGTATGCCCGACCGCCATACCGGCTTTGCTTTGCTCGGCAACGCGGGTGAGTGTGAGTTCAAATGCATTTTGATAGATCATCTGATCGACAATGCGGTTGCGCAGATCGGTATCGATTAGTTTGCCGTTTTCATCCAGGCCGGCGTGCTCGACGGCCAGTTCCTGTGGCGAGGGCAGGTTGGTTGAGCCAAAGCCAATGCCCGAGATCGAATTGCGCTCATACTGCAACAGGCGTTTGGCGATCGTCCAGCCGCTATTTAATTCGCCGATCATCTGATCCTTTGGCACTTTCACATCGGTAAAAAACGTTTCGCAGAAGGGCGACGAGCCGGAGATCAATTTGATTGGCCGCGCTTCCACGCCCTCACTTTGCATATCGAACACGATAAAACTGATGCCCTTGTGCTTGACTGTGGTGTCGGTGCGCACCAGGCAGAAGATCCAGTCGGCCTGATCGGCGAAAGAGGTCCAAACCTTTTGGCCGTTAATCAGATAATGATCGCCCTTATTTTCACAACGCGTGCGCAGGCCGGCCAGATCCGATCCGGCGCCGGGTTCTGAATACCCCTGACACCAGCGCGTTTTGCCGGCGGCGATGTCGGGCAGGTAGCGAAGCTTTTGTTCTTCCGAGCCAAACTCGATCAGCGCCGGGCCAAACATCCACAGCCCGAAGGAAAACAGCGGCGGGCGCGCACTGATGCGCGCAAGTTCCTCGTTTAAAATTTTAACCCGCGCCTTGTCCAGTCCGGCGCCACCGTATTTGACCGGCCAGTCCGGTGCGGTGAGTCCGGCGTTGGCGCAGTCGCGCAGCCATTGCTCTGCCTCCGGCCGGGCAAAGGTTGGGTTGCGCCCGCCCCAGACCACTTCTTCGTCCGGCATGGGGGTGCGCATCGCGGCCGGGCAGTGCTCGGCGAGCCAGTCTCGCACGATTTCGCGGAAACGTTTGGGCTCGGTTGGAAAGTCGATACTGCCGGTCATTGAGGATCCATAGTCGATGGCTTTGAAGTAGCGGTATGATAATCGACAATGCCCGGCAGAAGATATGATACCGGCCGCGCGACCACCCGGAGGCACGCGATGTTCGATGATTTACCCGCCACGCAGGAAAAGCTCCCGTCGCTTGCGCGTATGGGGCGCCACCTGAACACCGTTTGCATGCTCAGCGCAGGGGATGACGACTGGCTGGTGACGATTCACCAGGGGCGCGTCGCCGAGGTACGAAAAGGCCCGCACGTGATGCCAAGTTATTCCTTTCGCCTGACAGCGCAGACGCGTGACTGGCAGGATTTTCTGCAACCGGTGCCCAAACCTGGCTGTCACGATCTGATGGCATTGCTGCGCCGCGGTGTGTTGAAGTTCGAGGGCGATCTGCAACCGCTGATGTCGCATTTGCTGTATTTCAAACGTTTGCTTGCCACACTCCGAGAGGGCGCGGCCCAATGAGCGTTGCGATAGAAAACATCTGTGGGCGCTATGGTCATTTCGAGATCGAGGGCGTAACGCACCGGCTCTACTGGGAGGAGGCAGGTTCCGGCATTCCACTGATCTGTCTGCACACCGCAGGCTCTGACGGGCGGCAGTATCGCGGCGTATTGAATGATCCGGTAATCACATCGCGCTATCGGGTGATGGTGTTCGATATGCCCTGGCACGGTAAGTCGTCGCCACCCGCCGGCGCCGAACACGGAACCTACCAACTCACAGCGGCCACCTATCAGGCGATGATACTGGTGTTTATGGAGGGGCTGGAAATCCAGCGGCCGGTGGTGATGGGCTGCTCGATTGGTGGGCGTATCGTGTTGCATCTGGCACGCAATCATCCGCAACGTTTCCGAGCCCTGATTGGCCTGCAAAGTTCTCCCGACGTACCGCCCTACTACGACACCGAATGGTTGCACCGCAATGATGTGCACGGTGGTGAGATCTGTGGCGCCATCGCCCATGGGCTAATTGCACCGCAAAGCCCGAAAGCGCACAGAGATGAGACGGTATGGCACTACATGCAGGGTGGGCCGGGAATTTTTCGCGGCGATATGCATTTTTATAAAGTGGATGGCAGTTTGAGTGATGATGATCTGGATCAGATCGCGCAGAACGATTGTCCGCTGTATTTTCTAAGTGGCGAGTATGACTACTCCGGCACACCACAGGATACGCGTGTGCTCGCCAATCGTCTTGGCGTCGATGTGACGGTGATGGAGCAGATGGGACATTTCCCGATGAGTGAAAATCCTGAAAAATTCTTAAACTATCTTCGCCCCGTACTGGCCGAGATAGAACGCGACGGCCAATGAATAGTGAAAATTGCCTGTCTGTGACACGGGTCATGCCAGCGGCAGACGCAGGATGAACGATATTCTCAAAGCGCTGGTCGCACCCAATGCTGTCGCACTGATTGGTGCCTCGGATAATCCAGCCAAACTGACTGCCCGACCTCTACTGTTTTTACGGCAGCACGGTTTCAACGGCCGAATTTATCCCGTTAACCCGGGGCGCGATACGGTGCAGGGGCTGGCGGCATACCCGAGTGTTGAGGCGATACCGGATTCCGTTGATCACGCCTGCATACTGGTAGGGTCGCAGCACGTGGTGCCGGCGTTAAAAGACTGCGCACGCGCCGGTGTGAAAGTGGTGTCTGTGCTCGCTGATGGTTACGCCGAGTCCGGGCCAGAAGGCGTAGCGCGCCAACTTGAACTGGTAGAAATCGCCACCGCCGCAGGCATGTTGCTGATCGGCCCTAACTCGATGGGTGTGGTCGATACCCGCAGTGGATTTTGTGCCACCACCAACGCCGCTTTTAAATCGGATAACTTGCGCCGCGGACGGCTGGCGGTGTTGTCTCAAAGTGGCAGCGTGATTGGCACGCTCTTGTCTCGCGGTGAGGCGCGGGGTATCGATTTTTCCACGTTTGTTTCAGTCGGCAATGAGGCGAATGTCTGTGTCGGTGAACTGGGATTGATGCTGTTGCCAGACAACGACATCGATGGCTTTGTGCTGTTTATGGAAACCATACGAGACGCCGATTCACTGGCGGACTTTGCACGGCAGGCATCAAAAGCCGGCAAGCCGGTAGTCTGTTACATGCTCGGCCAATCGCAGGAGGGTCAGCAGCTTGCGGTATCGCACACCGGCGCGCTGACCGGCAATCGAGAAGCGATCGATGCGTATTTAAAATCGGTTGGCATTGCCCGCGTCAATCAGTTCGATGCGCTGTTCGAAGCACCGATGGTACTGATGCAAATCGCCAGATTGCAGAATCGACCCAATAACGTCACTGTCGTATCCACCACGGGTGGAGGCGGCGCCATGGCGATCGATCAGCTCAGCCTGCGCGGGATCGAAATCGGCAATTGTCCTGAACGCGTGACAACGCTTCTTGCCAGCAAGGGTATTCACTGCGGCGATGGCAAGCTGGTTGATGTGACCCTGGCCGGCGCGCAGTACGATGTGATGAAAGCGGTCATCAGTGAATTGATCAATGACCCGAAAATTGGCGTGGTACTGGTGGCGATTGGATCCTCGGCGCAGTTCAATCCGGAGCTCGCCGTCACGCCGATTATCGATGCGCTGGCCGAAAGCGGCAGCGAAGCCGCGCCGGTGTTCGGCTTTCCGCTGCCGCATGCCGAGCAATCGATCCGGCTGCTTGAGGCGGGCGGCGTACCGGCGTTTCGCACCGTTGAATCGTGTGCTGATTGCCTGTCACTGTTGCTTGATGGATGTACCCCGATTGAACCTGTAGCAGGTGAAGTTTCAACGGCCGCGCAGACGCTGATTACCAAAGCTGCCCCCGGGCAATTGAATGAAGTTGACTCGGCGGCAATATTTGCAGCACTGGGCATCAGGGGGCCGCAACAACAGCGGCTGGCAGCTGATGGCCAATTCGCCGATCGCCCTGATCTGCAATTTCCGCTGGTCGCGAAGATCGTCTCTCGCGATATCGCGCACAAGCGTGATGTCGGCGCGGTGCAAACTGATCTACAGGACACCGCATCACTGAACTCCGCGATAGAGGCAATGTGTGAATCAGTTGCGAGCGCACAGCCGCAAGCCCGAATTGAAGGTATTCTGCTGCAGCAACAATGTACAGGCTTGGGCGAGGCATTGGTGGGGCTGACCCGCGATCCACTGGTCGGTGCTGTAGTGACCGTGGCGGCCGGTGGGGCACTGGCAGAAATCTATCGCGATGCAGCAGTGAGGCCAGCACCGGTCAGCACCGGGGTTGCCCTGCAGATGATTGGTGAAGTTAAAGCGTTTGCGTTGTTGCGCGGGTATCGTGGGGCACCGCAAGGCGATTTGCATGCACTGGCAAAAGCGATTGCCGCTGTGTCGCAGTTGGCTGGTGTCAGTGAAATAGAAGAGGCGGAAATCAATCCGTTACTGGTTCAAACCGATGGTGTGGTGATGCTCGATGCGCTGATTCATAAACGCTGACGTTGTCGCATTCTAAACGAGCGGTATACACCGTCACGACCAGGTTGCGCCTACACTGGCAGTTACTGTAACTGCACTGGAAAAACATGTCGTCCTCTCAGCTATACAGCCAGTTCCCGGAAGATTTTATCTTCGGCGTCGCCACCGCGTCCTATCAAATAGAGGGCGCACACGACAAAGACGGCAGAAAGCCGTCGATCTGGGATGCGTTTTGCCGCGAGCCTGGCCGTGTGTATCGCAGTGACAATGGCGACATCGCCTGCGATCACTACCATCGCTGGGCGTCGGATCTCGATCTGATCAGTTCGCTGGGTATGGACGCCTATCGTTTTTCGATTGCCTGGCCACGTGTGGTGCCCGATGGTGCGGGCGCTATCAATCCGTTGGGTCTGGACTTTTACGATCGGCTCGTCGATGGTTGTCTGCGACGCGGGTTGCAGCCTTTTGCAACCCTTTATCACTGGGATCTGCCACTGGCCTTACATCAACAGGGCGGATGGAAAAATCGTGCTACAGCGTTGGCGTTTGCGGATTTTGCGAATGCTGTCATCGGGCGTATCGGTGATCGGTTGTCCACAGTTGCCACCTTCAACGAACCCTGGTGTTCCGCCATTCTGGGTCATCTGGAAGGCGTGCATGCACCGGGTGAGCAGTCACTCGATAGTGCACTTGCCTGTGTGCATCATCAGCATCTGGCCCACGGGCTGGCGGTGCAGGCCATTCGGGCGCGTAGCCCTGCGCTCGATACCGGGATTGTGCTCAACCTGCAGTCAATCTATCCGGCCAGTGACTCCACTGAAGAGGGTGCGGCGGCCGAGCGCTGTTTCGATTTTCACAATGGCATTTTTATCGAACCCTTGTTTACTGGTAGTTATCCGGGTGGTTTTCTCGAAGCGCTGGGTGATCGCTTGCCGATCGATTGGAAACAGGATCTGTCAACCATCCATCAGCCGCTGGATTTCTGGGGATTGAACTACTACACGCCAACACGAGTTCGGCACGACGGTACAGCAGAGTATCCTTCGATTGCCAATCTGCCAGCTGCCAAGGGTGTTCCCGTCACTGATATCGGATGGGAGATCAATGCCGCGGCATTTGGCGATTTGATTCAAACTGTCTATGACCGCTATGAGCTGCCCGATTGTTACATCACCGAGAATGGCGCCTGTTACAACGATGAGCCGGTGGACGGAGAGGTGGTCGATCAGAACCGGATCGACTACCTGGCATCGCATCTTCAGGTGCTGGCCGCGTGTATCGAACAGGGCGTGCCATTGAAAGGCTACTTTGCCTGGAGCCTGATGGACAACTTCGAGTGGGCAGAGGGGTATCGGATGCGCTTTGGGCTTGTGCATGTCGATTACGACAGTCAGTTGCGTACGATTAAGAACAGTGGTCACTGGTACGGCGCACTGGCCCGTGCTCACCGCGCAGATGTCTCGTCAGCCGGCGACCATTGAGTAAGCGACAAGCACGAGCGGCTTAGTTTCAGCTGATAGGCTGTGAATGTTAGAGTTGAGTGGGACGAGAGTTTTAGTCGCACAGCAGATCCGCTACAGAATCGAATTCCGGAGAATCCAGTATGCAACATCATCGTTTAACCGCCGTGGCGCTAATCATGGCAGCGGCTCTTATCGCAAAGCCTGCAATGGCCGATGGTCACTGCGATACCCCGACGCCGCTAGGTGATCTGGGTAACTTTGAAGGAGAGACAATCACCATCGCCGGCCCCTGGGAAGGCACCGACGAAGAACTGGTGACATCGGTGATGTCCTGCTTCGAACAGGCCACCGGTGCGCAGGTCAAGTATTCGGGTTCGGGTGAATTCGAGTCACTCATTGTGGCGGATATGCGCTCGGGCAATGCGCCGAATGTGGCCGTATTTCCACAACCGGGCCTGGCCGCCGACATGGCAAAAGAGGGGCTACTGATTGATCTGGGCGATGATCTGGCAACGTGGATGACTGAAAACTACGGTGCCGGCGCATCTTGGGTAGATCTCGGCACCTATGGAGATGCCGAGGGCAACGATAAGTTTTTTGGTTTCGCCTACAAAGTCGATTTGAAATCGCTGGTCTGGTTCTCGCCCGAGCAGTTCGAAGACAACGGCTACGAGATTCCGGCCACCATGGAAGAGCTGGTCGAACTATCAGACCAGATGGTCGCCGATGGCAATACGCCGTGGTGTATCGGTATCGAGTCTGGCGGTGCAACCGGCTGGACGGCAACCGACTGGATGGAAGACATCATGCTGCGCACCGCATCTGCGGAAACCTACGATGCCTGGGTGAGCAATGAACTACCCTTCAACAGCGATGAAGTGGTCAATGCGATGGAAGTCTGGGGCAGTTTCTCGCGCAACGATGACTATGTCGCCGGTGGCGCTGCCGCCGTTGCCACGACTTTCTTTGGCGATGCGCCGAAAGGGCTTTTTACCTCTCCCGCCTCGTGCATGATGCACCGTCAGGCGTCGTTCATACCAGCGTTCTTCCCGAACAAAGGCGATGAGCTTAAATCCGGCGAGGCCGACTTCTTCTACTTCCCGCCATTCGCCTCCAAAGATCTGGGCAACCCGGTGCTGGGTGCTGGCACGCTATGGACCATGAGCAAGGAAAGCCCGGCAACCCGTGCCTTGTTTCAATACTTGTCTGAAGCCTCGGCGCATGAAGTGTGGATGGCGCAAACCGGTTTTCTGACTCCGCACAAGGGCGTCAACCCCGATGCCTACTCAACCGATGCGCTGCGCAAGCAAGGCGAGATATTAACTAACGCGACAACCTTCCGCTTCGATGCCTCGGATCTGATGCCCGGCGCGATTGGTGCCGGTGCATTCTGGACCGAGATGACTGCGTTTGCCAATGGCCAGGACGCGAAAACCACGGCTGACAACATCCAGAAAGCCTGGGACGCCATCAAGTAGGCGCCCTAGTGTACTGCAGCGTTCAAAATGTGAGAATGAGAGTTCGTCAGTTGGTGTGCAACAAGGCCAAGCTCGCAGACAATGGTTTACCCCCTTATCAAGAGCTTTAACGCAGTTGCACGCCGACTGACGAGCTCCCGC
>CAZYDV010000155.1:0-14044 GCA_964646405.1 uncultured Granulosicoccaceae bacterium
CGAGGTGACGGTAAACCTGACAGTCAACGGTTCAGCGCGCTCCTGCGTGGTCGAAGAGCGCACGCTGCTGGCCGATGCGCTGCGCGATGAGCTTGCGCTGACCGGCACTCACATCGGCTGTGATACCAGCCAGTGTGGATGTTGCACGATTATGCTAAACGGTGATTCGGTCAAATCGTGCACCATGCTGGCCGTGCAGGCCGAAGGCGCCGAGATCACCACCATCGAAGGCCTGGCTGACGGTGACAATCTCCATCCGTTGCAAACCGCATTTTCAGCCTGCCACGGACTGCAGTGCGGTTTCTGCACGCCGGGCATGATCATGGCCTCGCTGGAGTTACTCAAGCAACACCCTGACCCGAGCGACGAGCAGATTCGCGAGGGACTGTCCGGCAATCTATGTCGCTGCACTGGCTACACCAATATCGAAGCTGCAGTGCGAGCAGCCGCCGTCGCGATGGGGGATTGATGGATGGAACTGATGCGCCACGAAGATAAACGGCTGATCACCGGCAGCGGCAAATTCACCGCCGACTGGAATCGCCCCGACCAACTGCACGCATTCGTGCTGCGCGCTGACCGAGCGCACGCAAAATTGCTCGCGATTGACACCAGCCAGGCTCAGGCCGCCACGGGAGTCGCTGCGATACTGACGGCTAGCGACATCACCGCCGCCCACTTCAACACCATCCCGTCAGGTCCGGATCTCAAAGGCGTTGACGACCAGACAATCGTCAAGTCACCGCTGCCGGTACTTGCCATTGACCGCGTACGGTTTGTCGGCCAGCCGGTTGCGATGGTTATTGCTGAAACCGCTAACCTCGCGCGCGACGCGGCCGAACTGATCGAGATCGACTACGAAGATCTGCCTGCCGTCACGAGCGTTGAAGATGCTTTGCAGTCGTCGACCGCGCTACACACGGCCGCGCCGGACAATGTATCGCTACACTTTGAAGCCGGAGATGCAAAGGCGGTGGATAATGCCTTTGCACAAGCTGCCAAAACCTCAGAGATCACCATCCACAGCCAGCGTCTGGCCGGTGCACCGATGGAGCCGCGTGCGCTGTCCGCACACTACGATGTCGTGCGCGATGTGACCACGCTTTGCACACCAACGCAAGGCATGTTGGGCATGCGTGCCTCTTTGTCTGCAGTCACCGGTGTGCCGCAGGATCAGCTTGAAATAGTCGCTGAAGATGTTGGCGGTTCATTCGGCCTTCGCGGTGGCACCTTGCCCGAACACGCCATGCTGGTTCTGGCCACGCGCAAACTGGGTCGTCCGGTCAAATGGGTCAGCCAGCGTTCAGAACTTTTTATCGGTGAGTGGCATGGGCGCGGGTTGGAGTTAAAAGGTTCCATAGCACTCGACAAAGACAACAAAATCACGGCCATGCGCTGGCAGGATACTGCGGATCTCGGCGCTTACAACTGTTACTTCGGTGGCTTTATCGGGACCAACAATTTGTCTGTCACCATGGGAGGTGTCTATCGCGTGCCGGCGCTGTATATGCAATCGCGGCTGATCTATACCAACAAGGTGCCGGTCAGCGCCTACCGTGGTGCCGGTCGTCCAGACATCGCATTCGCCATCGAGCGATTGATCGATCACACTGCCGCTGAGCACGGACTCGATCCGGTCGAGTTTCGCCGTGCCAACTTTGTGCCCAAAGACGCGTTCCCGTACACCACCGCCAATGGCAGTGTCTATGATTGCGGCGATTTTGAAAGCGTCATGAACCGGGCGCTGGAAAGCGCCGACTACGCTGGTTTTACCGCACGCCGCAAGGCTTCGAGCAATGCTGGCAAAATACGCGGTATCGGATTTGGCTGTTATGTCGAGAAGTCCGGTGCCGGTGGCGCGCCGCGTGATGATGCTTCGTGTCGTTTCGTCGATGGAAGCATTCATCTGTTCGGCGTGACCGGACCTTCGGGTCAGGGACATGAATCCACCTTTGCACGCATCATCAGCGATGGACTGGGCATCCCAACGGATTTAATCAGCTATCGCGCCGGTGATTCGGCACAGGAACTGGTTGGCAATGGTACTGGCGGTTCGCGCTCGCTCTACGGCGCGGGCTCGGCATTCAAGAATCTTGTACAAGTGGTGATAGACAAGGCCACGCCGCATGCCGCAGCGCTGTTGAATGTGGAGCCGGGTGATGTCACATTTGTAGACGGTCGCTTCATCGGTCGCAATGGTGCACAGGGCATCAGCCTGTTACACGTTGCGGGCAAGCTCGATACAGTGGATGGTGAGCATCCACTGGACAGCATCGCACACACAGTGACCGGCGCTAACTATCCCAACGGTTGTCACGTCGCAGAAGTCGAGATAGATCCAGAAACCGGCGTCACCGAATTGCTGTCATACACCTCCGTCGACGACCTTGGCAATGTGATTCATCCCGAACTCGTCCGTGGCCAGGTGCACGGTGGTGTAGTGCAGGGTGCGGGTCAGGCGTTCTGTGAGCAGATCGTCTACGACGAAAGCGGCCAGTTGTTGTCGGGCACCTTCATGGACTACGCCATGCCACGCGCCGGCACCGTACACCAGATGCACAACGAAACCTACGCCGTGCCCACCGAACTAAACGAACTGGGTTCCAAAGGTGTAGGGGAGTCTGGCTGCTCGGGATCACTGCCCGCGATTTCCAATGCCATGATGGATGCGTTGCGATCGGTGGGTGTCGGGCCAATGGATATGCCGTATACCCCCGATCGGTTGTGGCGTGTTTTGTTGCACAGGGAAAAGCAATCGGCCTGACAACAGTGCTGTTTGTCGCTGCCGTTGTTTCAGCTACGTTATAACGCGACACCTTCCAGTCCGGTTTAATCGTCACGATAGCGGTGAGTCGTGCGAATCTGGTTGTCACAACCAGATAATATCTTATGGTGGTGAGTTACAGGCTTAGTGCGACGTCGCGAAGACGTCGTTGCCTGCCAGACCTTCCCCTGTCAACGATTCGGGCACAAGGTATTGGGTGCGACTGTGAATCCGTACTTTAGCTCCAAAATCGCTCGGCCTACCCGGTCACAATTCGTAGAAATAACTATCTCCTCCCCCCAACAGGGTGATAGAACGCCTGTACGAGATTGAGCGATACTGCGCACGGCGTTGCCTGACGATTGAAAAACATCAGTCGATGTCAGGGTGAGCGCCAGGCACATGAAGCTTGCTAAGTCGATCTTTTACGCGACAAACGCACTTCGTGGAAAATATTGTCACGCTAGTGGCTGAGACCCATCCGTCATGCGGTGGTTGAAAAATTGATGCCCAAATGGCTGTCAATCAGACCGCAGAGACATTGATGGAAAATCAGTACTTATTCTGTACCAATACGGAGTCCAACTATGCAGTCAGGCACTACGCGCGTAACGCGTCAGTCTGGTATTCGAGGTTCGCTATCCTTATTTGGATATCTGTCGTGGCGTAACATGAGGCAACTGGTCATCGCCTTTGCTCTGGTCTGTGCAAACAGTGTGTTCGCCCAGGAAGACGTCGTCATTGGCCGTGTTGTTGATCGTGATACGGGATTGCCAATAGAGGGCGTATCAGTTTCGGCGAATGGTGGAAACACGACGACAGATGTCAATGGCGAATATAGTTTTGATCTAGATCAATTCACACGGCAAGACGGAAGTATTAGCGTAAGTGGCTCCAGTATTTACAGGCGCAGCGCTGTCGGTGGAGGAACTTTGTCATTGGAACCACCTTTCCCGATTCGATTCGATTTTACTGCAGTGCTTGCCCCGGAGAGTGTTCTGCAAGGTCGTGTTGTTGACGGCTTTGGTAATCCGGTGCCGAATGTGGATGTCGATATACGCGCGACCAGCATCGATCCGGATTTTGGGTTCCCTGATTCTGTTTCGCTGTTTGAAAGTACTGATTCTGAGGGTATCTATTCCGTTGCCGGAAACCGAATTGAGGAGTCTCAGGCATTGAGTGGCCTGACCATCTCGGAAATCAGCCTCCGGGAAGAGGGGTTTCTGGATATCCGTCAGCAATTTAGTCCACCGTTGGAGACGGATCTTAATTTTCCCTTTCAGGTTCCCGATCTGGTTCTACTCGAGATCGACGACACGTTGGCTGTAACCGGGCAGGTTGTTGACAGGGATACTGGGCAGCCGTTGGAAGGGGTGACGGTATCTGCCAATGGCGGCAACACAACAACCGACGCCAGCGGCAACTATAGTTTCATGTTGAACCAGCTCAGTCGTCAATCAGGTAGCGTCAGCATCAGTGGGTCAGGTATCTACAGGCGCAGTGGCGTTGGTGGAGGTAGCCTGATACTTGAGCCGCCATTTCCGAAGCAGTTCGATTTCACTGCAGTACTGGCACCCGACAGTATTCTGCAAGGTCAAGTGGTAGATGGATTTGGAAATCCAGTACCAAACGTTGATGTGAGTATTCGAGCGACAAGTATCGATCCCGATTTTGGCTTCCCCGATTCGCTATCCCTTTTTGAACGTACCAATTCTGAAGGCGAATACTCGGTGGCGGGTAGTCGTATCGAGGAGTCACAGGCTCTGAGCGGTATCACCATCAGCGAGGTCAGCCTCCGTAAGACTGGATTTCTCGATATCGGGATGCAATTCAATCCGCCGCTTCAAACCGATCTGGTGTTTCCGTTCCTTATCGATCCAATAACGCTGGTCGAAATCGACGATACATTGGCAGTGATCGGGCAAGTTATCGATCGCGATACGGGCTTGCCATTGGAGGGAGTGACGGTTTCGGCCAACGGTGGAAGTACATCTACGGGTGCTGATGGTAGCTACAGTTTCAGAATAAATCAGTTTAGCAGGCAATCTGGTACTGTCAGTGTAAGTGGTTCGAGAATCTATAGGCGCAGCGGTGTGGGTGGAGGCAGCCTCGTACTGGAGCCGCCTTTCCCAAAACAATTTGATTTCACTGCGGTGCAGGCGCCAGAGAGCCTGCTACAGGGACAGGTCGTTGATAATTTTGGAAACCCGATACCAAGTGTCGATGTACAAATTCGAGCGACTAGCATTGATCCGGATTTCGGCTTTCCTGATTCTCTGTCCTTTTCTGAGCGTACTGATGCCGATGGCGTGTACTCGGTTGCCGGCAGTGGGGTTGAAGAGTTTCAGGCGATCAGCGGCCTGACGATCAGCGTGATCAGTCTTCGGAAAGATAAGTTCTTGGACATCAGTGAGCAATTTAACCCGCCACTGCAAACAGACACTAACTTTCCTTTCATGCTTCCGGGATTGTTTCTGACTTGCGTGGAGGATTGTCTGGTTGTCGATGACGATAATGATCTGGTGTCAGATATCATTGATCTGTGTTTTGACACACCCGCTGGTGAGGTTGTTGATTCCAATGGCTGCTCAGACAGTCAGGTAGATGCTGATGGCGACGGATTCTGTAATCTCGATGTGCTGTCGTTTGGTCCTGGTGTGTGCGGCGGTGTCGACAACTGTCCGGTGCTGTTTAACAGCGATCAGCTCGATTTTGACAACGATTCCAGTGGTGACGAGTGCGATATCGATGATGACAATGATGGACTTGCCGATACCATTGAACTGGAAATCGGATTGTCTCCGCTCAGCACAGACTCCGACAACAACGGGACCCTGGACGGCGATGAAGATAGTGATATGGACGGTGTCACCAACATTCTGGAAGTTCAGGTGGGTAGTGATCCGTCTGATGGCTCTGATGCGCCACCAGTAGTAACGATCGAAGAAGTAGACGAGGAAGATACAGTCGTCGAAGAGAACGAGGAGATTGTGATAACGGTAGAACGTGTCGGTAACATCAACGAGCGGTCCGTGGTGATCTATCGTCTGTCAGGCACTGCGTTGATCGATGAAGATTTTATTGTCATGCAGGGAACTACCGATACTGCTTTTTTTCTGGACTTTTTCATGTCGACGGCAAACGCTCAGGATGTGTCTAACGTCACTGAGGGCAGGTTGGTGTGGGAAGCAGGCGATGATACTGCCAGGACCATCACCATCATACCCATTCAGGATGACGAGGAAGAGGGGCCGGAGACAATTCAGTTAGCCCTGATCGATGAGAACACCGGTACTGCGATAAGCAACGGGGTTTTGGAAATTACGCTTAGCGATGCGGTTGATACACCACCCGTAACGGTATACCAGCACGTCAATTTCCGTGGTAACGCGCTCAATATCAATGAGGGTGATGTATCAATCGGGGATTTGCGAGCATCGAGTGTCGGCAATGACGTTATATCGTCAATCGAGATTGATCCGGGGTATGAAGTTCTGGCGTGCCGGCATAGTCGCTTCAGAGGACGATGCGAGATATTTACAGGCTCTATTACTGACCTGCGGGAGATCAGCTTCAACGATACCATTTCCTCGTTGAGTGTGAGACAGGCGTCGTCTGTACCGGCGACCGTCTATCGACACGTGAGTTTTAGGGGGAGATCACTGGATATTGAAGAGGGGGAGGTTTCAATTCGCGATCTCAGGGCATCTGGCGTTGGGAATGATGCGATATCGTCGATAAGAATTGCAGCAGGCTATGAGGTGTTGGCGTGTAAGCACAGTCGATTCAGGGGCAGATGCGAGACCTTTAGCAGTTCGACATCCGATCTGCGTGAAATCCGTTTTAACGATAAGGTATCGTCGCTGAAAGTGTTGCGAGTGCAATAGAGCTCGCAATATAGGATCCTCTGTCGTTGCAGAGGATCCATCACTTTAGATGGGTGGCTGTCGAAGATCCATTAGGTGCTCACGGTCTGAACTGCAACGCCCGTGGCACCAGCCGGGCCGGTTGAGTCACAATCCGATAGGCAATCTCGACCCAGTTGCAGATATGGCTTCGGGTATCTCTCGGATCGATCATCTCTTCCATCTGAAATCGATTCAGTGGCCCCATCGGACCACGCGCACTTTCGATTCGCGCTTCTAGCTCCGCTCGGAGTTTGGCGGGATCGGCGGCCTCTGCGAGTTGGCGTTTGTAGGCCGCCTCGATGCCGCCTTCTGGCGGTATGCCTCCGGCATCTGCCGCCGGCCACACCACGCGCATGCTGGGTGCGGCGCGAGGCGTTGCAAAGTTGTTACCGGCGACGCCAAAGCTTCGGCGCATGATGACGGTGAAAATCGGGACTGAAAGTTGCGCGAAGGCGATCATCCACTCGCCGCCCTTTCTGATGGTGCCGGCGATTTCGTGCTCGAGCCCAACGGCAAAGCCGGGGTTGTCGATCAGGTTCAATACCGGTAGGTGAAAAAGATCGCACAGATCCAGGTGGCGGCGCAGTTTGTCACAGCCATCGGCGGTCAGGGCGCCGCCATTAGTGTGTTGACTGTCTGAGGCGATGATACCCAGCGTGTGGCCATTGAATCGGGCAAAGCCCGTGATCTGATCACAGCCCCACCACCGACCGATTTCAAAAAAGCTGACCTGGTCGGCCATCAGCTCGATCGCTCGGCGCATGTCGAATGCCATCGTGCGTTTGCGGGGCACCAAGGTGAATAGTGCCTCTTCTTGGCGATCGGCCGGGTCGTTTGGGGTGGGAGGTATTACCGTTGGCGCTTCGTAGACGCTGTTGGGCAGATACGAGAGAAACTGACGCGTCATCTGCATGGCTTCAGCTTCAGATTCTGCCAGGTTGTCGACCGATCCGTTGCGACAGTGTATGTGCCAGCCGCCCAGATCTTCTTTGCTGATCTCGTAGCCCATTGCGTGCTGTACCACCGGCGGGCCTGCGACAAACAGTTGCGAGATATCTTTTACCATCACAGAAAAATGCCCGAGCACGGCCTTGGCCGCTCCCAGACCAACGACGCTGCCGAGCAGAATGTTCACCACTGGCACGATAGACAATTGCTCGGCGTACATGGTGCTGCCAAGGTGCCCGGGTAAAAAGGAGCCACCACCGCCGGCGACTCTGGGTTTGCCGGCGGCAATCGCGCCGCTGCTCTCTTTGGCTGCGCTGTCACCATCCTTTCTTTGTTCCGGCACCATGGTGGCGACACTGCCGCCGCCAGACGATCCGTCCAGCAGTCGAATCGAGGCGACTTTCAGTTCAATAGATAGTTGATCAAGATAGGTACTTTTGGCTGCTATCGCGCCATCGGCATGGCCCCCGCGGGAGGTGAAGTCATCGGCGCAGACGATCGCTGCTCGTCCATCGATCCGACCGTGTCCACCGACACTGTTGGCCGGCGTGAATGCACTGATTTCGCCATCGGTATCGTAGGATGCAAAACCGGCTACGCTGCCGACCTCGCGGAACGAGCCCGGGTCAAGCAGCAAATCGATGCGTTCCCGGCAGGTCAGTTTGTCGCGGCTGCGCTGGCGCACCACGCCGGGATCCCTGGATTCAACCGATAATCGCTCGGCTGCCAGTTGCCGTAGTGTCTGCATATCGGTGAGTGTCGGCGCCCAACTGTCGTCGCCATAGTCGCGTATCTGGCTGCTGGTATCGCCGGCAGGTGCGATGACCGCAAGCGCCTGACCGGCTGAAACGGTATCACCCGCGCTGATCGGCAGTAGTTGCGTAATGGTGCCACTGCAAGGGGCGGTAATCAGGGACTCCATTTTCATCGCACTGATGACAAACAGCGTATCGCCCGCCACCACCGAATCGCCGCTTGCGACGGCAACGTCGACGACACTGCCCGCCATGCCCGATTCGATCTGTTGCTCGCCATCCTGCAGTTCAAATGAGGTGCTGTGCGTGATTGACGTGACTGGTATATTCGCACCATCGCTCAAGATGGTGCTGGCACCGGCGAGCGTCGCCTGTCGTTGCAGGAAGGTGAGGGTGTCGTGCATGGCCGCAGTAGTGGCAGGTGCTGTTTGAGTCAACTGGGTGTTCTCTGTCAGCAGCGTGGTGCGCGCATCGCCGTTTTTTAAATCAGGGTGCGCAAGGATGGTGATGAGTTGCCGCAGGTTGGTCCCAAGCCCCGCGATGTGAAAATCGGCCAGTGCCCGGCTGGTTCGCTCAAGGGCCGCTGCATAGGATGATGCCGCACTGGTACTCGCGATCACCTTGGCCAGCAGTGGGTCGAATTGCGGTGCCGGTGTGTAGCCCACATAACCCGCGGCATCGACGCGGATGCCCGCGCCGGAAGGCTCTTTGTAGGCGGTCAGGGTGCCGCTGCCATTCGCCACGACTCGCGCCTGCACGGCATAGCCTCGCGGCGTGCCTACCGACTGTTGGCTGTCCAGGCCAATGTCTGCGAGTGTGTCGCCTGCGGCAATACGAAATTGCGCCTCTACCAGATCGATGCCGCTGATCACCTCAGTGATCGTATGCTCGACCTGGATTCTGGGATTGCATTCGATAAAAAAGTATTGATCGCTCTGTGGCAGGACCAGAAACTCGACCGTGCCGGCATTGATGTAATTATTGCCGTGCGCAAGTTTAAGGGCGTCGGCATACAACGATTCGCGCAGCGACGCAGAAAGATTGGGCGCCGGGGCGATCTCGATGACTTTCTGATTGCGCAGTTGCACCGAGCAATCGCGCTCGTGAATGTGCACGCAGTTGCCGTGGCTGTCTGCCAGTATCTGTACTTCGATGTGGCGCGGGTGCTGGATCATTTTTTCGATGAAAACATCTGCACTGCCAAACGCCGCTGCGGCCTCGCTGGCACAACGCTCGAAGGCGTCGCGCATATCGTGCGCCGCATCGACCAGGCGCATGCCGCGGCCACCGCCGCCGGCGGCGGCTTTCAACATGACCGGGTAGCCGATCTGCGCCGCGATTGCCGCGGCGGCATCGGCGTCTGCCATCGCCGTATCACTGCCGGGGACAACTGAAATATCGAGTGATTGGGCAAGCGCTCTGGCTGCGACCTTGTCACCAAAGAGCCGCAGCGAATCGGCGCCGGGGCCAACAAACGTCAGGCCGGCGTTTTCGCAGGAGCGGGCAAATTCTGCGTTTTCACTTAAAAACCCGTAGCCCGGGTGCACGCAGTCGCAATCGTGTTGCAGGGCGAGCTCGACTATCGCATCGGCGTTCAGATAATCAGCCACTGGATCGCCGCTCAGCTTCGGTAGTGCCGCACTGACGTCCGCCTGATGGATGTGCAGCGATGCGCTGTCCGCGTCGGCGTAAATCGCGACTGATTCCATCCCAAGGGCTGCGGCTGCCGATGCGATCCGCACCGCGATCTCACCGCGATTGGCGATTAGAACCCTTTTGTGCTGCGGCATGGTAGATCCTCCGGTTCGGCGTTTGTCGTTCGCAAGTCCCGCCCGAGCTTGTTGACCACGCTGGGCTGCAAGGGACGGTTCCGAGCGTTGTGGGCGGCAGGCGGCGCGCGAAAATTGCGGCTTGAATTACAACAGCGCGCGGTTGATGATACCTGATAAGCGCAACAACCCTGTGAGCATCACCTCGTGTCTGACGCCATCGATTATTATTTCACCAGTGCCTCTCCGTTTGTCTATCTGGGCCATCGGGCGTTGCTCGATCTGGCTCAGAGACATGGCAAGGCAATCAACTTCAAGCCCTTCAACATTGCCGAGGTCTGGGCAGAATCGGGCTCATTGCCGCTGCCACAGCGCTCGGCCGTTCGACAGCGTTATCGGCTGATCGAGCTACAGCGCATTGCAAACCATCGCGGCCTGGACATCAACATTCAACCGGCGCACTTTCCAACTGATCCCTCCGGCGCCGATCTATGCTGCACCGCGCTGGCTCTTGCCGGCAAGAATCCCGCAAGCTTTCTGCAGGCGGTGGGCGAGGCACTGTGGGAGAAGGAGCAGCAAATCGCCGATAAATCCCTCTTGCGGCAACTGCTGTTCGCGTGCGGTTACGATGCGGACGCGGTGATGAAGGCTGCAGACGGCCCCGAGGCCGCCGCGCGTCGAGCTGCCAATTCACAGGATGCGGTTGCTGTCGATGCGATTGGTGCGCCCACTTATGTGTACGCCGGCGAGGTGTTCTGGGGCCAGGACCGGCTCGATTATCTGGATGCGATGATCGCTTCGGGGCGATCGGCATACACACCCTGAGTAACGCCTTGCGTTCAGCCTGCACTGAATCCGACCAAACCATTCACGGGAGAGCAACATGAGCCAGGATCTGCTGGAGACGATCGACGACGGCATCGCCACGATCACCATGAATCGCCCTGAAGCGCGCAACGCGTTGACGCGCGAGATGATGGTCGACTTACGTGAATCGCTGCCGCGGCTGGCGGCTGATTCAAACGTGCGAGTGGTGGTACTGACCGGTGCCGGCGGTGCGTTTTGCGCCGGTGGAGATGTCAAAAGCTTTGCTCGCGCTGCCGCTGATGGCAACCCGATGTCATTTGATCAAAAATCTCACGATCTGCGCGAGCGGATGGAAGTCAGTCGTGTATTGCACGAAATGCCCAAGCCCACACTTGCCGTGATACCCGGGCCGGCGGCCGGTGCCGGCCTGTCGATGGCGCTGGCCTGCGATATGCGCATAGCCGCAGCCGGTGCCAAGATGACCACCGCGTTTTCCAGAGTCGGGCTGTCGGGCGACTTTGGCGGCAGTTATTTTCTAAGCCACATGATCGGCACTGCGAAAGCGCGTGAACTGTACTTTACCGGTCGCGTGTTAATTGCCGAGGAGGCGCTGGAACTGGGTATGGTCAATCGTGTCGTCGCGGCAGATGAACTACCGACCGCCGCCACCGAGTTCGCCCGTGAGTTGGCGACCCTGCCCACTGTCGCTTTGGGTTACATGAAAAAGAACCTGAATAAGTCACTCACCGGGTCATTGTCCGATGTGCTGGATTCAGAAGCGATCCACATGATTCGCACCTTCGATACCGAGGACCACAAAGGGGCCGCAGTGGCGTTTGTCGAGAAGCGCGCTCCGGAGTTCCGGGGTGAATAAAAAGGCGCTGATCTGTAGGCAGTACAGGTAATGTGGATATGCAAATTGTTATGGTGAGGAAGCCGTGCTCCTAGCTATTTGCCAAGAAAGCTAAATTTGAAACCTGGATTTGTCTGAAATAACATCTCGATATAGAAAGCGGTAGTACGCTATTTTGTGCAAGGCGAAATCGTAGTCTGGTGATGTTTTTTATAGCCTTTGGTGTCATGGATCACTAGGAAACAAATTAGCCGTTGACGCGATCGGGTGATTGTGGTATTGAATACAGTTAAATCCAACATGATTGTTACCAACTTGCACATAGGCGTATATTACTTGTATATCAAATTATCAACGAATGGTATGCGTTGTGACTGCCAAGTTCTCAGACGCATTTGTAAGGTAGCTTGATCGGCAATTAGTGGTCATGCTATGGCAGATCCAGAGGCACTTAATTATGGGAAATGGGCGTCGGCGCGTAAGTGATTCGTGGTCACATTCCGAGACCCTGCATCAGGATAGGCTTTTTGCAGGTGATCCTCAAAAACCAATGAAATGTGGGTTTAGTGATTCGCGCATAGCACAATTGGCCCACGACAGCGCGAGAAAGTGGGGGTATATCTATGATGGGAAAATAGAGTCTATTGTGGATCAACAGAATGGAGTTATTAAACAAACGAATTTTTGGGATAATCCATACCAGGACAATGGCTCGCTGATGGTTTTCGCGGATGGAAGTAAGTTTACCATATGGGTGTCTGACAGAAGCAATGCAAGGATGAAGTTATATACAATCGCACACGAATTAGGTCATTACGTACTGCATTTTCTAAATTCGAAGAAAAGAGATAAAACGAGGCACTTTTTTGCTGCGCGATATGAAACAGGAGAAGTTGAAACTGAAGCGGACAAGTTTGCAATAAATTTTTTGGTTCCAAAAGCTGAATTGAAGAAACAAATTAAAAAAGGAAAGAAGTTGCGGCAAATATCAGATAAATTTTCCGTCGATAGTCATTTGGTAGCTCAGCAGATTAGGAAATACAAACTGCGGTGAAGAATAAAAAATTTTTTCATTCCCTTGAGCCCGAGTTGGTGCCGACTTTTAAGCTGTTTTTAAGTGTCGACCTTGTTGGCTCAACCCCTCTAAAACAGGGGAGTTATCCCTACGAAAATCGTTCTGAATATTTTTCTAAAAACGTATGGTTTTTCCCGTTATCCACATTTTTCTCAATGTTTCATACTGTTTTTTATCGGGAATTTGAAGAAGTGCTCGACGCGGAGAAATTGGCAAGTGAGGCATATGAATATGCATCTCCGTCCAACAGTATGGAAGCAGGAAGGGTTACTACGTGGAGGTTGACTGGAGATGAAATTGTATACTGTCTTGACGTACATGTCGCAGAGGAGATTTATCCTGTAGTTGTTGCGTTTAAAAATGCATTGAAAATCGTGCGTAGATTATTGAACTCTGATAAGGCATTTTTTGAGAGTCAGACGAGTAACAGGTTTTCCTCGTATGTGTCGCTTTTATCTGACGATGCATTTCATGGTAGCGAATTGGATGTGAAAGGTTGCATTTGGAGTGCTGGATTTCCAGTAACTAACCGGATGGTGGTCATTCCGGAACGGTACGATAAGTCTCAAGAGGCGCTTCAATCAACAGATCCGGAATATGCGCAGCTTTTCACTTTAAATCAGTATCTTTCAGGTTCTGTTACTCAGCAGCAAAGGTATATTGTTGATTATGTTGGACCATCCATGGATACTGGATTTCGGTTGGCGTCTATAGCCACTCCTCGAAAGTTGCTGCTGTCGATTGAGGTGGCATACCTTCTTTCGAAGGTGAATCAAACGTGGATAGATCGGATTTATCGGCGGATAAAGCTCGGATCGGAGTTTTCGATTTGCTTTGATGGAAAAAGTCCGTTGAAGGGGGTTATGGGAAACAAACCATATCCGGTGTTTTACGTCGACTGCGGTGGTGATGAGGCTATTAATGATTTAGAGGATAAAATACAGGACATTAGCCCTGCATTGAATCTTAGGGATGTATGTGACTATTGCGAGTATTTTTTTAGTAAATTTGATCGCTTTTTTAAACGACCTACAATACTTGATCCGGAGTCAAAGTATCGGCCAGACAATAGAATATGCGCAGACGTGGCGGCTATTAATAAGATTTGGAGTGAAGAGAAGGCTCGAATTATTGGTCGCTTGCACATATACGATTGATTAAGAGT
>CAZYDV010000156.1:0-14005 GCA_964646405.1 uncultured Granulosicoccaceae bacterium
GCCGGTGGCCTGGGTGATCAGCTCGAGTCCTTTCTAGGTGACGGGGAGAATCAGGAGATTTCTGCTGAGCAGGTCAAATCGGCCTTTGGTGAGGAAGGTCTCTCGAACGTGGCCAGCAAGCTGGGTGTGGATTCAGATGCGGCGGCATCTCAGTTGAAGGATATTCTGCCTGGTCTGTTAGACAAGGCGAGCTCTGGCGGCAATCTGATGGAGTCACTCACTGGTGGTGGTGCCGGTGGTCTGCTGGACATGGCGAAAGGATTTTTAAAGAAGTAAGGCGCCTCTGGACGCCTGCCACAGATCGCGTCACGCGATCTGTGGTGGGCAGATTTTGAACTCGCGCTCATCCGTTGGGGTGCGCTTGCCGGATCGCCGATCTCCTCGATTGGCCTGCCGGATCGGGCCGGTGAGAGTGGCCGAGTCATACGCCGTGAAGGGCTCGCTCTGAGATATTTTTGCACAATCACGAAACGGTAGACGTATTGCGCCAGTTGTTGAAACATTCTGGCCCACACGATCAGAGATCGGCTTAGCTCGGTTGATATGGGTGTCGTTTCAGAGCGGCACCGTGCATGACACGGGCTGAGGGGCTTAGCCTCGCATCACTGACGCACGACAACGGATGCCAAAACCGCAACCTCGCCTATAATTCCCGCTAACCAGCTCTCCCGTAGATTGCCAGCCCGCTCGGCACCAGCCGGGACAAGCAGAAGCTGCGATACCGAGTGGTGTGGCGAATGATGCCAGCAGAACCATTCTTGTTTCCATACAAGCAGTTGTCGAAGCAGCTCTTTCGATAATCTTTGGTTGTAGCAAAATGGGTATTGGCTGCATTGTCCCACCGTTTCCTGGCAGTTGAGCACTTGCGGGTGTCGAGCAGTGCAAGGCTGGTACAAAAATTGTGATGGCGAAAGGCTGATTCTCACGCTTCGGCGAGACTATAGGAGCATGCGTTGATCCCCGCGGATTGCCAGTCCGAAACTGAACTCATGCAAGTTGGGGCGGTAATCGAGGCCGTGTACCACGCCGCATCGAGTGAGGAGCTCTACCGATCGATCGTAGAAATTCTGCCCGGATTTTTCAATGCGGATCGAGCGAGTATCACGGTATACCATGCAGAGTCGCAGGAGATTGAATTTGTAGCGATTCATGGCCTTGTGGACACCGAAGAACGTATGCAGCTCGGTAAGCGCATGCAGATAGGCAAGACATACGAGCAGTATCACGCCAAAGTCAGCACGCCAGCTATCTGGAGCCCCGTTGAGGGCGATGATAATACCCGGGCCGGCACCCCCGGAAGTTCACTGCGTGATCTGGGATTGCAGTCGGTGATGAATGTGCCGATCTACGATCGGGAAATTGTCGTCGGCACGCTAAACCTTGCGACAAAATCAGCAATCTTCTCTGAAGAAAACCTGGCATTGCTGACACAGATTTCAAGATTGATCGGAATTGCTGCGGAGCGCATACGCAATAGCGATGTTCAGGCAGCCGCGGCGACCCGTCATCGCTTGTACACACAACACCTGGAGCTTCTCAATGATCTGGGTGAAAATCTGTCGTTGGTAAACGACACGCACGAGGCGTTTGATCAAATTTCCGAGTTTGCAAAGCAACTCGTTGATGCGGTCAGGGTGAGTTACTGCGTACTCGAACCCGATCAGGAAAACATCAGAATCATAGGACTTGTTGGCTCTACGTCCGATAGAAAGGGCCAGGTGTTATCACTCGAGCGGTCGGGACTTGCAGAGATTCTAATCGATGGAAAACAGCGATACGTCACCGACCTGTTGCATTCGAAAAGTGAATCGCAAAGGTCGCTTGGGCAAAGCGGCTTCAACCACCTGTGGTCCATGCCGATTGTTAGTGCGGGCGATATAATCGGCGCGCTGAATATCTGCTCAAAAGTCGTTAGCCTGGACCCAGGTGATGCTACATCGGTCATTGCAACCTTGTCCCGGTTTTTGGGTTCAACGCTTCAACGTCTTGAAGCTCAAAATGAAACGTTGCAAATGATGGCCGAAGTCGAGCATCGGGCACGCACCGATATGCTAACCGATTTGCCGAACCGCAGCGAGTTTCACCGTCGTCTGCAGAATGAACTCGCATGCGCTGACAAACGCAGTGAAAGTGTTGGAGTCATGTTCCTCGATCTTGATCTTTTCAAGAATGTTAATGACACGCTGGGCCATGCAGTCGGGGATCAGCTACTTTGCGTGATCTCAAGAAGGCTTGAACAACTTTTTGATGAGCAGGATTGTGTGGCCAGAATTGGTGGCGACGAATTTCTGGTGATGGCTCGCGGCATAACCTCTCGCGCGCAGTTGACGAGAATCAGTCAGGAATTGATCGAAACGATTCGGCATCCACTGCTGGTTGCCGGACGTACGCTGGAAGTGGGCGTCAGTATCGGCGTGGTGTGTTACCCACAGGATGGCATTGATGGCGAGGCGTTGATCAAGAACGCCGATATTGCGATGTACCATGCCAAAGCGCTGGGGCGCAATCAATGTCAGATTTTTAGCGATGCGCTGGCAGCATCGGTGAGCAGGCGCGTAAGGCTGGAGGCAATGCTCCGTGATGCCATACCGAATCAGGAGTTGTCGCTGGTATTCCAGCCACAATTTGATTTTCCCAGCGATCGCGTGGTGGCCGTTGAAGCCTTGCTGCGCTGGAACCACCCGCAGGAAGGCTTCATTCCGCCCGATGAATTCATAGGGATAGCCGAGCAATGCGGTATTGTTTCCGAACTGACCGACTGGGTGATCGCCCAGAGCCTGAGTGTGCTGAAGACGTTTAGGCGTATTGAGCCGGATCTTCGAGTGGCAGTCAACGTGAGTGCCAGTGAGTTTTCCTATCATGGTGAATTATTCGAGAGGATAACCGCAGCGTTGAGCGAATCCGGATTGCCGGCTGAGGCACTGGAACTGGAGCTCAAGGAAACAGCATTGCTGTCACATCCGGAACATGCCAGTGATCTAATAGACAAGCTCAGCGCACAGGGCATTCAGCTTGCCATCGATGACTTCGGCACTGGCTATGCCTCGCTGAGTTACCTGATTCAACTACCGATTAACACGATAAAAATCGATCGTTCTTTCGTGTCTGGTGTAGACAATGACGAACGCAAGCAATCGGTAGTAGCGGGCATCGTGGCAATTGCCGGCGGCATGGGCTTATACAGTGTGGGTGAGGGGGCCGAGACGGTAGAAGAACTCAATTGGCTGGTTGCGAATGGCTGTCGATCGGCCCAGGGCTACTATCTCTGCCGCCCTGTGGCATTCGATGAGATCCCACAGAGACTCGTGGAGCTTTCCGGTTCAGCGAAGGCTGCGTAGCTTTTCTCTATTGTGAGTGAGCGCAGTGCTGCGATGGTCGCTGATACCCTCGCCCGCAGGGGCTGGCTGTCGATGTGCCGAACCCCGGGTGTGTTACCCGCACCAGGTGGAGCCAGCACATCGAAGGTCATACTGTATTCCAAATTTTAGTGTTGTCAGTGCACTAACCATCACCCCACTTCAGGCCATATTCCTGTGTCCAGCGTCGTAACACAAGCGCCTCGGCGTTGGTTGGCATGCGATTGCGCTTACCCCGCACCTGGTACAACACGCGATGTGTGCGGCCCACCTCAATCGTTAACAGCTTGCGTTCACCATTGCAATCACGCACGTCCATCGTAAAGATCGAACTCGCCCCGCTCATACAGCTTGCCGCGTAGCTTGCGACGCAGTGTTTTTGCTGGCGCCCTTCAGCCACCAGTTCTTTGCTGGAAAGCAGTTCCCTGATATGCCAGACGCGGCTGGCGCCGGAGGTGCTGTCGCCTTCTACAAATTTGTAGTCGTCAATCATCCATCGTGGCCAGCGGGAATCTCCAACTTGCGCAGTGGCGCGCCCCAGGCGGCGATGCCAGGTTTCAACCTGTGCCAGCAGTGAGTCAGCTGTTCTGCCGCGCATGGTGAAGTTGGGCTGCGCCGGACCTATATTGTGCAGCCTGCCGTGTGCGTCATATTCGTTTTGATCTACATACTTTTCATTCCAGATGTAGTCGACTATCGGATGCACCTGAGCGCGATCCAGCATTGGATTGTCAATAAAAAACCGCATTACGCTCATCCAGAAAACATCGTCTTTGAATCGTCTGGCAAGCTGCGTTTCTGCAATTGAATCGCACAGGCCGACATCGCCACCCAGTGACTGCACTTGCGCCCAGCGAAATGCTGTCAGCACCGAATAGCGTTCTGGTGCTTGCAAATAGCAGTGAGCCATCTTTTTGGTCAGTGCTATCGGTAGTGCTTCTGCCGTGCGTATGTTGTGCCCGGCACCAATGTGAATGAACCAGTTCTGGTGCTTTTTCTTACCCGACAACCAGGCGCTGTCCATGAAAGACGGCACATCGTAGCGGGCCACCAAATGACGAATTAGCGATGCAAACTGGCGGCGCGCATTGTGCTTTTGCGGGCGCCATTGGTTCAGCGGGCGCTGCCAACTGGCATGATGTGCAACAAGCGCCACAATGCCTCGAATGTGCTGCGGGCTCGATATCAACTTCGATCGACGCTCGAGGTACAGCAGTGCTTCGAGTAGCAGATCCGGTGTGCGACATTTCTTGAAGCCGGCAGCGATTTCCAGCAGTACATCGCTGCCAAGTGCGGACGCGCAGACTTCACCACGACCGATTTTCAGTATCTGATGTCGAAGTTTGCTCTCGCAACTGTGTTGTTTTAGCCGTTGCCGAGACACAATTTCCGCATGCTTTTTCAGCTCGCGCTGTCGCTGCAGTTCCGTTTTCGCGAAGCTCGTGCTGAATCCGTGTTGGGCGCACCAGCCTTTGTAGGCTTCCTTTGTTCGAAGGTTCAATCGCCCGATGTGCCGCAACAGTCTGGCTTCAATGAGTTTCGTTTCAGCGTGTGTTTTTAGCGCGAGTTTTCCTGCGTTCTTTCTGCGTGCCATGTCATTTCCACCAACATATAACCGACCAACCGCCATCGCCTGGCGATGACTTTTAAGCTGAACAGAGAATGCATATCGCAAGCGCAAATATGCACAAGCGATGCATCAGTTCAGCGTAGGGATGTCGGAAACCCGCAGTGGCGCGGACGGACTACTCCGCCAGAGCGGCAAAGCGATCGCGTATGATATTGCTAAATCCGGAAAGACTTAACGGTGGGCCAAAGTTGCGGAGGCCGACAATTTGATATTTCGACGATAACTACTCATTCATGACCTCCTTCAAGTGGCCAGGTGGAAAAGAGCCGCGTACTGTAATGACTTTAAAATTCGATTGCAACTACATCAGGTGTTTTTTTGAATTGGCACACCTGCTGTGCCAGGCTGTTCGCGTTTTAACCGTTTTTGTATCGTGCTGGCTGGCGATAGTGGTTGGTCGAGTTTGGTGGCTGCGTGATGACTCTGGAGCAACAGGTAGCCCGACGCGTGATCGAGGTGAGTGTAGAGATGCCTCGCTTACGCGTCGGGTTACCCTGGTGCGGGCCGATAAGATGTTGATGAACAGCCGGCGACAGTGGTTGGTTGAGTCTGCTAGCTGTACGTTGACTATGGCCTATCAGGTAACCCGACGCGTGAGCGAGGTGAGTAAGGAGATGCCTCGCTTACGCGTCGGGTCACCCCGATGTCGCGATAAAAGCTGAGGTGTGTTGCCCAGCTTCAGGCCGTGCTGCCAAACGATTTGTCGACAGTACCCGCCGGCACGGGGATACCGGCGATCTGGCAGCCCTGTGCGATCGGTCCGCCGGGGAAGAGCAGATAGAGCGCCCGCAGCCCGCCATTAGAATGCCAGAACTCTTCCAGTGCATCGGTCAGTTCGCGTCGGTTGTGGTTTTCATTTCTGGCGAAGTACTCTTGCAGGCAGAGTACGATTTCCCAGTGGTCCGGGCCCATCACGATGCCGAGTGATTCGGCTTTGTCTTTTGCCTGCCGCAGAGACCAGCGGGCAGGTGCGTGTGGAAAATCCTGCAGTGGGTTCATCCTGTGTCTCCCATCGGGTTCCCGTATCTGCCAGGGAATCGACATTACCGTTGCTGGCGGCGATATGGTTCGGTGCAGCAGGCATTGTACAGTAGTGTGTTAAACGAGAGTTCCGGTGTGAGAGGCCCTTTGAGAATCAGCCTTTTGAAGTGCCGGCAATTCCCTCATTGCAATCCGAGACATAGATTGATCGTTCTTTTGTGTCGGGCTTTGACCGTGACGGACGAAAGCAAGCGGTTACAGCGGGCATAGTTCGCCCATGGCCATTATTTCAGACGTCCGGCGTTATAGGTTGATCCCGCAGAAACCAGTTGAACTTTACGGTTTCGCGAAGGCCGCGTAGCTGCCTTTTAGTGCCGTGCTGTCGATCCGGAGCTTCAGGCTGGCGTGAGGGTATCCCGATGAGGTGTCACGGCACCCCGGTATTACCAGCACGGGAGATGTGAACCGCACAAACGCGGCAGTGATTTCCCTGTTGGCCATTGTGTCTGCAATGTTGGGTCTCAACAATCACCGCAGTGAAAAACCGGAAATACCGACTTGTAGCTGTCGCCTGCCCAAATCGTACTGTGTACGCCCAAAAACGACACATCCGTAGACCTGGTAAGGGGGGCCAGCTCGATCTAGTGGACCGGTGTTGGCGAGACAAAGGTACAGATTATCCGTTGGGATAGACAAGTGGACTTTGCCATCGGGTCCAATCGCGTGCGTTTCGGAATCCTGAGGTAGTTGCGTCGACTCGATGAGTAGTGCTGCTTTTCCCAGCACGCTCGGCCCCTGGACCGGCAGGCCAAACTGCGGCCAGAAGTTGTTGCTGTGTCGCACAGGGATGCTCAGGATCTCGCCGTGTTCAAGCGGTGAGAATCGTTGGGCACCCACATCATCGACGGATCCGATGGATAGCTGTACCAGCGAACTGGTGTCTACGTCCATGGATTCAATCGATGTATGCTCGTTGTGGCCATTGCACGATCCGACTATCAGCCAGGTAAAGATGCTGGTAACACCGTTACGAATAAAACGATTCTTCATGGTGAATGATGCGTTGTTCTCCAGGCCCCAAGGTTAGGCCGATCACTACTGTAGCGATCGGCCAGCCCCGCTTTAGGGAATGCACGAGCCAATGCCATCCCATCCGAAACCGTCGCCATCGGTGTCAATACAGGCACCCTGAACCAGTTGGCCCACACGGCACGAGCCAATTCCGTCCCAACCCCAGCCGTCGCCATCAGTATCGATGCAGGCCCCCTGCACGGGTGACCCCACCAGACAGCTCGACACACCATTCCAGCCCCAGCCGTCACCGTCTGAATCGACGCATTGAAACATGCTATCGCCGCCATTGTCCGGTATGCAAGTTTGTGTGCCATCCCAGCCCCAGCCATCGCCATCGCTGTCTAGACAGCCGGTTGTACCGGTGCCACCGCCAGTGCCGTCATCATCATTAGCTGCTGGTGCTACACGAAACACCTCAATTGTTGCGCTTGCCGCCGTGGCTGCGCCGCTTGCGTCCATCGCTTCAACGGTAATGACGTGGGTGCCCTCAGTCAGTTCGTCAGCTCGCACGCTGATTTGATTCCCCACTGCAATATCGCCGTCGACATCTGATGACCAGAACAATTCCACAGCCTCTGCGTCAGGATCCAGTGCCAGTGCTTCCAGGAATATATTCTGCAAACCGGAGTAGAATCGCTCTCCGTCCTCCGGTTTGATCAGGGTCAGATCCGGAGGGTTATTCGATACAGTCAGCAATTCGACCCGATCCGAGCTGGACAAGATTCCATCCGTGACGATGACTTCCAGCAGGCCCTGGGGGGAGGCTGCTAACGCACTACGGGCCACTGTGGTTTCTGTGTCAGTGATGTCGAGTGCCAATGTTGCCCAGGTAGATCCATTGTCTGAGCTGTAACGCACCGCGTAACGCAGTTCGTCTCCGTCGGTATCTGAACCGGTCCAGCGGATCATCACGGAATCGCTGTCCAGGGTGGCGCCCGATGTGGGTTGGAGGATGGATGCTACCGGTGGATTGCTGCTCGCTTCACGCATACCAACCATGCCACTGGTGTCGTGAATCTCGATCCGCTGTATTGCTGCTGAGGGTAAGGCGACTGGCACGGCAAATGTGAGAAACTGCGGCCCCTCGTCCGCGTCGGGGTCAGCCGGTCTGCCCGTGGACAATGCTCCGTCAAATGGTACATCCGCAAGCTGCGTTCCAGTATCGTCGAAGAGTTGTGCGCGATACGTGCCGGTGCTGGACTCAGGAAATTCACCGTCAACGCGAAACGTCCTGCCCAAAGTCAAGGTTGGGTTATTCGTTGGTGAGTCTACGACGCCACTGACAATTAAAAATTGGCCAGAGCGGGCAGTGCCGCTAGTGGAACTGCTACCTAATCCGCTCAACAATGTCTGCCACTCAAAAGCGGATGTCCAGGCATCCTGAGGACTGCCGACCCAGCAATAACCCATCAGTGCACCGGTTTGATTGGGATCAACTACCGCAAGGTTGTTGACATCGTTACGAAAAAATCTTGTATCAATCCCCCAGACCTCAGTCTGCGGATCGCCGAGTGGCCCGATTAAAGGTGCCGAGGGCAGATTGCCATTAGCGCCGGACAATGGACCAAAATCCGGGTGGCCCGGTGCTGCTGCGTCCGCGACTTCGCTACAATAGCCCACTTTTCTTCCATTTGAATTCAATGGAAGCGTATTGTCTACCGCGTGATGTAATCCCAATGAATGACCGACCTCATGGCCGCCAACATTGCGAAAGAACCCCACGTCAGTTCGATTGTCGACACCCTGGTTGTACCCTGAGCTCACGGTGCCGGGTATTCCGTTGGCAAGGCCCCCATTCGCATTGCCCAACAGCACACCGTAGTAGAGTCGATCACAGCCAAGAAACGAAAAGCACCCGTCAAGTATTCGCGCGATACTCAATCGCAGATTAACGGCCCCCAAACTCGGCGGCCCGTTAGTCGCGACGAGCAGTCGACTCTTGCTGGCGTTGATGGAGGGCACTGGAAATAGACTAAGCATTCGAAATGCCTGCTCATCAAGTTGTGAACTGCTCGGCTCAATCAACGTGCCGCTACTGTCTCTGTACGGTATACCGACATAGCGAATCTCGGGAGATGACACCGATATAAAATCGATTGTCGCGGAACAGTCATTCATGACCGGTGCAGCCTGATCCAGGCATTCGAGTCCGGTTCCGCCGCCGTCGAGCCGGAGTGTTACCGATCCGGACGTCCAGGAAGCGGGCAGGATAAAGTTGATACTGCTCGATAGATCCCCTCGCCGCGCGATTACGCTCTCTTCTATTAGCACGGTACCGCCGGTGTTGTCGGCAACCAATGGACTGCCTGGCAGCGCTGAACCGCCGCGCTCACCCACCAGACGCGGCGCAACGCGTCGTGCAGATTCACCCGCTGGCACCTCTGCAAACGCTCTGACCACTGTGGTTTTGTCGGCAACCAGTGGAATCGTGTTTGATAGAGTTTGAATGGACTGTGTTACTTCGATACCTACTACCTGGATTGCCTCATTGATACAGGTTCCGGTAATAAGAGAGGCGAATTCGGTACTGTTGCGCGCGATAGATACACCGCCGTCGCCAAAAACATGGGGTTCATAGGCGTTGCGTAAATCCTGAGCAGTGGCAAGTCCAGGATCTTCTATGCCAATGACTGAATAACGATCTACTCCAGAGGCTTGAGCAAAGGCGGTAGCGCTTGCCAATGACTCTCCGGCATTCAACACGCCATCAGTAGACATGCACAAGTTCCAGTTACTGTCTCGATTGGTGCGCATGAGTTCTTCAGTGCCGGTTCGAATGCCATCCCCGGGATTTGTGCTTGCACCGATTTGGGCAATCGCATTGATTTCGGATACCAGTCCGGCCCGTGACTGGGCATCACTGATATTGGTGATGGGGATTTCAATGCGCGTGGTTGACATGCCATTGACAAAAGACCACTGAACGACGCCTATGGCGATTGAGCCGTCGAGCGGAAAGGAAGTCTCGTCTTGTAGCGCAGCGGAAATTCCGGATTTCTGCAGTGTCCAGTCAGCGTCGCTGATACTCCCGCTCCCGTCTATCAGGAACACTAGATCCAATGCAGTGCTGTCGCCGCCCGTTTGTCCGTATGACGTGTGAATAAATCCTAGAAGTAAAAGCAAAACGGCAGATACAAAGGATAGCGGACCTTTTCGTTGCCGTTTTCGATTTGATCGTATGCGCTGGATTGCAAATTCAGCCGTTGTAAATGCAGAATGGAAAGTAATTCGATGTGTGTTGTGTTCACAATGAACAGGCGTCAACTTCGTGTCTGTACTCATTAAACTCACTCCCTAAGATATTTCGAGCGGCTATGGTCTATTTGTACCATAGCCAACTGTGTGGACTGTCTGGATTCCAAGGAAATTGCCCTCAATGGGCAAAAGTCAGATGATAGGCCTCATGTAGAATTGATGGGAGCATGGCTCGTCGCGCGTGCTTCGCAGGGTATTTTAGAATCCTTCGATCAGTCTATATTGGCGATAGCTTGAGGGTAAAATGAAATGCAATCATGCACATGGCGATTGAGATAATAGAGCCTGATGGCATTGTTGTGGCGGGGAGTTCGTGATAGGCACGGCCAGTATTCAATACTGCTCTCGATGAGCAGACTGTGATGTTTTTACGCTCGAAAGATAGCACCCGCTACCGACTTGGACTGTTCATGCAAGTTTAAAATGGGTCAGACAGATGACGTTGCCGACAACTACGGCCTGGTAGATTCAGGGGGTATTGCTGGACGGTGTTAGCTGAGTCGCATCTCGCTTTACATCAGCTTATGAAGCTTGGCCACTAATGCGCTGTGCCACAGGGAGATCATTTAGTTCTGTCATTCTAGGACCCGAAAAAACGGTAGCGTGATCTCATCGGTGACATCGCAGTACGTCAGGCGCACCGCGAGGCCGATGCGAAGCACGTCAAGCGCGGCACCCACCAGCTGACTCTGCAGACGTACCCCTTCGGCCAAATCGGCAGTCACCAGAATATAGGGTGTTTCGCCACGAAAGCCGACATGAAACGGATGGTGGGTTTGTGTCCAGCTATGGACTGTGCCGCGTCCGCTCGCCTCGGTCCATTCCACTTCCATGGAGTAGCAGTGATCGCAAACGGGGCGAGGGTAGTGGCGAATTGTTTTGCAGTGGCCACAGGTTTGCAGCAACAGGCGTCCGTCTTTAAGGCCATCCCAATAGGGCTGTGAATCCAGCGATGGTTCGGGCAGGGGTTTAGCGTAGCTGTCACTCATGTCAGGCTCGCTGCATGATTGCGATCGAGCCGTCGCCCAGATCGCCGAAGCCTGTCACCAGGCCGATCTGTGCATCAATTACTTGAGCGCGCCCGGCATCGTGGCGCAGTTGTCTAACCAGTTCGACGATATGGTTCATACCGGCAATATGTGCCTGAGACAACAGGCCGCCATGTGTATTGGTGGGCAGTTCACCGCCAAGCTTCAGTCGGCCGCCTTCGACGAATGCGCCGCCTTCACCTTTTTTGCAGAAGCCCAGGTCTTCGAGCTGACAGATCACAGTCCAGGTGAAGCAATCATAGATTTGTGCGACATCGATATCGGCGTGTTTACTATCGGCCATCTCGAAGGCGCGCGGTGCCGCTTTGGCAAGACCCAGTGTGGTGATGTCGGCGCGCTGGGTAATGGTGCCGGGGGAGTCCGGGTGGCCCTCTGCCACCCCAATGATCGTGACCGGATGCTGCGGCATGTCGCGGGCACGCTCGGCGCTGCTGACAATCACGGCAGTGGCACCGTCGCTCTCCAGACAACAATCGAAAAGCCGAAACGGATCAGAAATCATGCGTGAGCTTTGATGATCCTCGATGCTGAGTGGTTTTTTCATGATCGCGTTGTCGTTCAACAAGGCGTGCTCGCGCATAGTGACGGCCACTTCGGCAAGCTGTTTTGAGGTGGTGCCGAACAGTTCCATATGTCGACGCGCCATGGGCGCGTAGAGTTGAGCGGGTGCAATGGCACCGATTGGATTTTCATGTTCGCCGATCAAACGAAATTGCGGCATGGTCGCCAGCCGTGAAGCGATGCGCGAATCGGAGTAGCCGCGCCGTCCCAGTGCGAGCAGTACGTGGTTGCAAATGCCAGAATGGATGGCGGCGGCTGCCGCCTGCAGGGCCGCCACCGCACTCGCACCACCCATCGGTGTCTGTGCGGAAAATCGGATATCTTCCATGCCAAGATTGTCGATGATCTCCTCGGCCACTGGCCCGAGCGCGTATGGAATGACACCGTCTATGTCTTTGGGCGACAGGCCGGCGTCGGCAATTGCTTGCAGTGTCGCCTCCATCATCAGGGCGAGTGCGCTTGCGTGTGATCCACGTGAATAGCTACTCTCGCCGATTCCGCTAACCGCAGCCGTTCCCCGCAATGAATGTGGCACGTTTTTCACCGTTTGATTAACTTGATTGGCGTGTTTTTGCCTGCTGAATAGCGCCCCAGACGCGCTCTGGTGTTAACGGCATATCCAGTTGCTGTACACCCATCGGCGCCAATGCATGAATGACTGCATTGACAAACGCAGCCGGCGCACCACTGGTTGGACCCTCTCCGGCCCCTTTTGCACCTACGGGGTTGTCAGCCTCGATCACCTCATTGAGTTCGGTCGTGAAAAACGGCAGATCATCGGCGCGGGGCAGGCAGTAGTCCATCAGGCTTGCGGACAGCACCTGGCCGCTGTCAGCGTCGTAGACGACCTGCTCGAAGCCCGCCTGACCAAGCCCCTGCGTGATGCCGCCGTGTAACTGGCCGTCGACGATCAACGGATTAACGGCGCGCCCGACGTCGGCAACGATAATATGCTGATCAATCGTGATGTGGCCGGTATCGGGATCGACGCTGACTTCACAGATCTGGCAACCGTTCTGATGCACATCGCCGGCACTCCTGAATTCGTCCTCGGCCTGCAGTGATTCACCGCGTTGCATTAACTGGTTCGCCACTTCATAGAGGTGCAGGCGTTTGTCTGTTCCCACGACCACGAACTCGCCATCGCGGTATTCGATATCGGCTGCGGCGGTTTCCAACAGCTCGCTGGCGCGATCGGTTGCGATTCTGATCAGTGCTCGCGCACTCTGGATGATTGCGCTGCCGCCCAGTCTTGCGCTGCGCGAGCCGGCAGATCCTGCACCCGTTGCGATTTTGTCTGTATCGCCGAAGAACACATTGATCTCTTGATACGGCAGTTGCAATGCATCTGCCGCGATTTGCGCAAACATGGTTCGATGGCCCATGCCAAAATCCTGTGTGCCCACGCCAAAGCTGACCCGTCCATCGGGATCAACGCTGACATTGGCGTACTCGTTGGGTGAAGCGCCATCGTTTTCGATATACAAACCGATGCCAATACCGCGCATCAATCCGTATTCAAGCGCTTGTACGCGGCGCTGTTCGAAGTTCGCATGGTCGGCCAATTGCAGTGCGCGATTCAGATTCTTTTCAAATTCACCAGATGTGTAGGTCGAGCCCGTCGGTGTGGTCCACGGCATCTGCTGTGGCTGGATCAGGTTTTGTCGGCGCAGCTCGATCGGATCCATTTGCAGTGCCATGGCAGCACGGTCGACCAGTCGTTCGATCAGATAGTTCGATTCAAGCCGTCCTATGCCTCGGTAGGCCGCCTGTGGTGTGGTGTTGCTGAACGCCCCACTGATGCGCACATGGGTCTGCGCAATTCGATACACGCCGCCGTTGGTCGGCGGAAAGAAATTGGCCATCACGGCGATGTTGCGGCCAAGAAGGTAGGCACCGTGACGCCAGCGCATAGTACTGCGCAGGGCAAGAAAATTACCCTGTGCGTCCAGTGCGAGTTCACCGATCAGGGTCTGGTCGCGCGCTTGTGCATCGGAGAGGAAGCTCTCATCCCGTCGCGCCGTCCAGCGCACCGGCCGGCCCAGTAGTTTTGCCGCCAGCAGCACCAATACGTATTCGGGGTACACCGAATTGCGAGC
>CAZYDV010000157.1:0-13906 GCA_964646405.1 uncultured Granulosicoccaceae bacterium
GAAGCCATCGACAGGCTAGCTGTTTTGCCGCCTGTCGCCAGCCATTTCGATTTCGGGAAAGTCGCCGCTACGAGTAATTTCATCAAGCGCTTTCAGGGTCTTCAGCAAGCCGGCCATGGCAGCCAGTGGCACCGCATTGGGCCCGTCGGACAGGGCCTGATCAGGGTCCGGGTGCGTCTCCATGAACAGTCCGGCCACCCCGCTGGCGATTGCAGCCCTCGCCAGCACCGGAACAAATTCGCGCTGACCGCCGGATGAGCTGCCCTGCCCGCCGGGCTGCTGTACCGAGTGCGTGGCATCAAACACGACCGGGCAGCCGGTGTCGCGCATGATGGCAAGCGCGCGCATATCCGATACCAGGGTTCGGTAGCCGAAGCTGACGCCACGTTCGCACAGCATGATCTCGCGATTGCCCGCTGCATGGGCCTTGTCGACCACGTTCTGCATGTCTTCGGGCGCCATGAACTGGGCTTTCTTGATATTGACCGGTTTGCCGGCTGCGCAGACGCGGCTGATAAAGTTCGTCTGGCGACACAGGAAAGCCGGTGTCTGCAGCACGTCGACGACACCGGCGACTTCGTCTATCGGCGTGTCTTCATGGACATCAGTCAGCACCGGCAGGCCGAATTGCTCGCGCACCTGTGCCAATAACTTCAGGCCGGCATCCAGTCCCGGTCCGCGATAGCTGTGCACCGACGAGCGATTGGCTTTGTCAAACGAGGATTTGTAGATCAGCGGTATTTTCAGTTCCTGACAGATCGAGGCCAGGGTCTCGGCGGTGTGCAGCGTGGTGTGTTCGGATTCCACCACACAGTTGCCGGCGATCAGAAAAAACGGCTCACGCAATCCAACATCAAAGCCACAGAGATTCACGACGGGGATTTCTCGGCGTGTTGCAGCGCCGCGTCGATAAAACCGGTAAACAGCGGATGGCCATCGCGCGGTGTTGACAGATATTCCGGGTGAAACTGGCAACCGATGAACCACGGGTGATTCGGCAATTCGATGATCTCTACCAACGGCTCGGCGTCACTCGACTCGCCGGCCACAATCATGCCGTGCTGCGTCAGCAAATCGCGATAGTCGTTGTTGAATTCGTAGCGGTGCCGGTGGCGTTCAGTGACCATCTCACCGCCGTAGAGCGAGCGTGAGATGGTGCCTTCGGCCAGATTGCATTCCTGTCCGCCGAGTCGCATGGTGCCACCGAGATCGGTGTTTTCATCGCGTTGTTCGCGTTCGCCATCGCGATTCTGCCACTCAGTGATCAGGGCGATGACAGGCTCCGGGCAGTCGTCGACAAACTCGGTACTGTTGGCTTGGGTAAGCCCGGCGATCGAGCGCGCAAATTCAATCACGGCCACCTGCATGCCCAGGCAGATACCCAGATACGGAATCTTGTTTTCGCGCGCGTGCCGCGCCGCCTGAATCTTGCCCTCGACACCACGGATGCCAAAACCACCCGGCACCAGGATCGCGTCGACGTGTTCCAGCGGTGTCATGTCGCCACCGCGCAAGGTGGCTGAGTCGACGTAGTGAATAACCACCTTGGTCCGGTGCTTGATGCCGGCGTGTGACAGTGCCTCGTTGAGTGATTTGTAGGATTCGGTCAGTTCGGTGTATTTGCCGACCATGCCGATGATCACTTCGCGCTCGGGTTGGGTAATGCCATCGACGACACGATCCCACTCGGCGAGATCGGCATCGGGCGCCTGCAGGTTCAGCTTGGCGAGTACAATTTCATCGAGCTTCTGACCATGCAGCAAGCGCGGCATCTGATAGATGCAATCGACATCAACGGCAGACACCACCGCCTCCTCGGCGACATTGGTGAACAGTGCGATCTTCTTGCGCTCACCGGCCGGCAGCACGCGATCGGAGCGGCACATCAGGATGTCGGGCTGAATACCGATTGAGCGCAGTTCCTTGACCGAGTGCTGCGTCGGTTTGGTTTTCATTTCGCCTGCAGTGCGAATAAAAGGTATCAGGGTGAGGTGAATGAACAGCGATCCGCCGATGCCGTTCTCGATGCCCATCTGGCGAATCGCCTCCAGAAACGGCAGCGACTCGATATCCCCGACGGTACCGCCAATTTCGACCAGTGCGACATCGGCATCGCCCGCGCCCTTGCGCATCAGGCGAATGATTTCATCGGTGATGTGCGGAATCACCTGCACCGTCGCGCCGAGGTAGTCACCGCGCCGCTCCCGGGCAATCACGTTCTCGTAGACGCGGCCCGCGGTAAAGGTGTTGGCCTGAGACATCTGCACGCGCACGAAGCGTTCGTAGTGACCCAGATCGAGGTCGGTCTCGGCACCGTCATCGGTGACAAATACCTCGCCATGCTGAAACGGGCTCATGGTGCCGGGATCGACGTTGATGTAAGGGTCGAGTTTCAACAGCGTCACGCTGATGCCACGCGACTCCAGCAACGCGCCCAGCGACGCCGCGGCAATTCCCTTGCCCAGCGATGACACAACACCGCCCGTCACGAATATGAATCGCGTCATTGAGTGACTCTAGAAATGAATGGAATTGGAACAACCGGATGGCTCGCCAGACTATCAGAATCGAACCTTTCGAACAAACCGATCAGCCATGCATCCGCGCGGAAATCGCAGCGAGCACAGCCGCCCCGATGACGGAATCTGCGCGGTCAGAAAGGGAGACAATCTGATAGCCCCTGACCGCACAGACGGTTGAATCATCGAGGGTATCGGTTGATCAGACCGGACCATGAATGCCGATCACTTGCCCGGCTTGTGAAAAGACGATGACGCGGTTGCGTTGCCATGGCGGAATGCGCTGTTCCTGAAACCATTTTTTTAGCTGCTTGCGATGTGGACTGTTGCCGGTCACGAAGAATCGCTCACCACCTCGGCGGCTGTGTACATGCACCGCGCCCGCGAGGGTGGCAGCCGGCAGACTATCGGGCGTGAGCGTGTGCTGCAGTTCGGGCACATAGAGCGGCTCGTGATGGTCCACCCAGCGATGATCGAACGGTGGCGCGTCATCCAGCGCGCCGCGTGCCGCGAGGTAGAGCGTATCGCCATAACGCCGCATCTGAGCGTCTGCCCACTGCACATCGCCGATACTGTCATCGCCCGACGCGACCAGTGAGCGCTCGATCTGTTCAAGCTGTACCGTACCGGGCAGGCGATGGCCTCGCGCCTGAATCCAACGGCGCAACAGATTGGCGAGATGTCCGGGATCAAGCTGTCGCAGGCGGGCCAGCGGCAGTGTTTCACGATCCGCAAAACCGGCGAGATCACTCTGTGCCACGTCCACCATCAAACGGGCAGCACTGGCACAGTGCGACGCACTGCGGCAGATACTCTGTACCGCGGCTGGCCAGCGCTGTTGCAACAGCGGCATGATCTGGCTTCTCATCAGATTGCGATCAAAGCGCTGATCCACGTTCGAGGGATCCTCGATCCATTCAAGCTGCACGGCTTGCGCGTACTCTGTCAATTCGTGACGGCTGAACGACAGCAGCGGACGAGCGTGCACACCGTTGGCAAATTCGCGCCACACTGGCATCGACGCGAGACCCTGCACACCGGCACCGCGCAGCAATTGCAACAGCAGTGTCTCGGCCTGATCATCCGCGTGATGGGCGGTTAACAGCCATTCGCCGGATCGCAAGTGCTGTGCAAACACGGCATAGCGCGCGTCGCGTGCCGCCTCTTCCAGATTGGCCGCTGACGCACCGCCAAGCGCTACCTGTTGCGACTGAAACGCGATATCCCGTGATCGACAAAACCGCTCGCAGTGCGCTTGCCAGTGATGGCTGTCTGCATGGAGTTGGTGATCGATGTAAAGGGCGCGCAATGGTGTTTCGGTCCGTGTGCAAAATTGCTTCGCAAGCACGAGTAATACCGTTGAATCAAGACCCCCGCTGAATCCGATCAGCAGACCACGCGGCGTATGGTTTGTGTGGTGGAAGCCGTTGGCGGCGGTGTCGAAGCAGCGACCCAGCGCAGAGACAAGATCAGGATTCTTTGTATTCACCGAACTGGCGCAACCTTTCACTGCGGCGCGCGATGAGATCGTCGTAGAGCAATGGCGTCAATTGCCCGAGTTGCTCGCTGATGACCTCGCGCAGCGAGTGCGCAGTAGCTTCGTGATCACAATGAGCACCACCGAGAGGCTCAGGGATTACCTCGTCGATCAATTCAAGCTCCTTGAGACGAGCCGATGTAATGCCCATCGCGGCAGCCGCCTCGGGTGCTTTTTCAGCACTCTTCCACAGGATGGAGGCACAGCCCTCTGGAGAGATCACGCTGTAGGTGCTGTATTCGAGCATGTTCACGCGATCGCCAACGCCAATCGCCAGCGCACCACCAGATCCGCCTTCGCCAATGACCGTGCAGATGATCGGGGTGCGCAGATCGGCCAGTGTAATCAGATTTCTGGCGATAGCTTCACTCTGCCCCCTTTCTTCGGCACCGATACCCGGATAGGCGCCGGGTGTGTCGATCAGGGTAATCAGCGGCAGTTTGAATTTCTCGGCGAGTTTCATGATGCGCAGCGCCTTGCGATATCCTTCGGGCTTGGGCATGCCGAAATTACGCCGCAACTTCTCTTTAGTATCGCGCCCCTTTTGCTGACCGATGATGGCGACTGCCTGGCCCTGCAGCCGGCCGATGCCGGCGACGATTGCCGGGTCGTCGGCAAATGCTCGATCGCCGTGTAACTCCTCGAAATCGGTCAGTATCAGGCGAATGTAGTCGAGCGAGAACGGTCGGTTCGGATGCCGGGCTACCTGTGACACCTGCCATGGCGTGAGCTTGGCAAAAATGGATTCGGTCAGCGAGTCACACTTGGTCTGCAGCTTGGATAGTTCTTCGGCGACGTCGATATCCATGTCGTCGCTGGCGGAGCTGAGCTCCTGAATTTTTGCCTGCAAATCCGCAATGGGCTGTTCGAATTCGAGATAGCTGTGATTCATTATTGAGGATTCGGGCTACGGTCGTGCCGCGCTGCGCCGCAGGCGGGTTCATCGGTGGCGCATCGGGCGGCGCGCAGGCGGCGATTATATCAAATCGCCGAGTCAAATTCGCCAGCCGAATACTCGGCTCACTCGCATTGGAACATTCTGGGCGATGGCATCCGTTTTAAAGCCCGGGCCATCTATACAGCTGCTGCCGGCGGATCACGCCTCCATGACGGGTGCTATGCAAGCCTTTCTGACGCTAGTAAACCAAATCCACTTCGCTGACCCCCGCAGTGCGATTGAGTGAATCCAACAATTGCATGGTCGGGTTGATATGCCACTGCTGACCGAGCCGGATGCGGGCTTTGGCCGATTCGTTTTCATAGTCGATAAAGACCGGCACACTGCCGCTGCGATGGCGCGTCAGCGCCTCTTTGATATCGGCCACCGCCGCTGTGGCGCCATCGCCGCGCCAGGTGACCAACAGCAATCGCGCATAACGTTTGCGCGCCTCCTCGATGCTGTGAATGCTTCTGGCGCGCAGGCTGTAACCACCGAGATAGCTGTCGAACGCGAGCGCGCCCTCCACCACCACGATGGCATCGGCGGTGAGTTTCTGACCGTCGGTATCAATGATCTCGGGCACGACGTTGATGTCGATCTTGGCACTGCAGTCATCGAGCGTGGCGTTCATCCGCCGCCCGCCTCGATTGGTGGCCCAGATTCGCGCATCGCTGACCAGCCCGGCCAGCACCACGTCGATGCCGCGGCTTCGAAACTGATCACCCGATGGTTGACCAGCGCGCTCGCAGTGCTCGGCAATTCGTCCGCCGGTAAAGCGCGCAATCTCACTAAGCCAGGGGTTGATCGGATGACCACTAAGATACAGACCGGTGGTTTTTTTCTCGATCGAGAGACGCTCGCTCTCGGGCCAGTCGTCGTGTTCCACCCAGCGTATGGTCTCGGTGGCATCGGCGGCGATTTCACCAAAGAGATCACTTTGGCCGCTGCTGGCGTCGCGCTCCTGCTGATTCGCAGCGCCCAGTGCAACGGCCAGGTTTTCGGTCAGCGTGGCGCGGTTGCTACCCAGACAATCCAGCGCACCGGCTCGAATCAGGCATTCGAGCACGCTGCGCGCGACGTTGGCGCCGCTCAGGCGCTTGCACAGATCGAGCAGATTGCCAAACTCACCGTTGGCGCGTCGCTCGTCGAGAATCTTTTCCAGAATATTGCCACCGACACCCTTGATGGCACCGAGCCCGAATCGCACCGTGCGCGGATCCGGCGGGGTGAAGCCGACCTCGGACAGATTGATATCCGGTGGCAGCAGTTTCAACCCCATCGCCTGCATGTCTTCGATGGTCTTGACGACCTTGTCGGTGGAGTCCATGTCGGCCGTCATCACCGCGCTGTAGAACTCGGCCGGATAGTGACACTTAAGCCAAGCGGTGTGATAAGACAACACCGCATAGGCCACCGAGTGCGATTTGTTGAATCCGTAGCCTGCGAATTTCTCTACCAGATCAAAGATGTTGCTGGAGAGTGACTCATCGATGTTGTTGGCCTTGCAGCCATCGACGAAAACGGCTCGCTGCTTGGCCATCTCCTCGGGTTTTTTCTTGCCCATCGCGCGGCGCAGGACATCGGCACCACCCAGCGAATAGCCGGCCAGAACCTGACCGATCTTCATCACCTGTTCCTGATAGACGATGACCCCGTAAGTCGATTTGAGCGTAGGCTCCAGGCTTTCGTGTTGATAGTCAGGGTGCGGATAGGAAATCGGCGCATCGCCATTCTTGCGCGCGACAAAATCTTCAACCATGCCCGAATTCATCGGCCCGGGTCGATACAGTGCAACCAGGGCGACGATGTCGTCAAAGCAATCCGGTTTTAACTGCGCGATCAGCTTTTTCATACCGGTGGATTCAAGCTGAAACACGCCGGTGGTATTGGCCGCCTGCAACAGACCATAAGTGGGGCCGTCGGTGAATGGCAGGCGATCGAGGTCGAGCTGATCATCCGCGGCACGACGCTGATTAACCATCGCCACGGCGTTGTCCAGTACCGTCAGTGTACGCAGACCGAGAAAGTCGAACTTGACCAGGCCCACGGCCTCGGCGTCGTCCTTGTCGAACTGGGTGACCAGACTGGAACCATCCGGTTCACAGTACAGCGGCGTGAAGTCGGTCAGCCGGGTCGGCGCAATAACCACCCCGCCGGCGTGTTTGCCGGCATTGCGCGACAGCCCTTCGAGCTGCAATGCCATATCGACGACGGCGCGCAGGTCTTCTTCGTTGTCGTAGGCGCGGCGCAGTTCTTCGGACTCATCGAGTGCTCGCGTCAGGGTGATACCCAGATCCGGCGGCACCATCTTGGCCAGACGATCGCCAAAGCCATAAGGGTGTCCCATCACACGCGCGACGTCGCGCACCACCGCTTTGGCCGCCATGGTGCCGTAGGTGATGATTTGCGAGACCTTGTCGCTGCCGTACTTGGCGGCCACGTACTGAATGACCTGGTCGCGCTTGTCCATGCAGAAATCGATATCGAAATCGGGCATCGACACGCGTTCGGGATTCAGGAAGCGCTCGAACAGCAGATCAAATTCGAGCGGATCCACGTCGGTGATACCCAGCGCGTAGGCGACCAGCGATCCGGCACCCGAACCACGTCCCGGCCCCACGGGTACATCGTGATCGCGACTCCAGCGAATGAAGTCGGCAACGATCAGGAAATAGCCCGGAAACTCCATCTGGATGATGACATCGAGCTCGCGCGCGATTCGCTCGTCATAGGGTTTGCGAATGCTGGCGAAGTCTTCGGCCTGGGTATCGAAGAGTTTGGCCAGCCGGTCGTTCAGCCCGTCGATCGACAGGGTGCGCAGATGGTCGGCCTCGGTCATGCCCTCGGGCACCGGAAAATCCGGCAGCCTGACGTCTCCGAGCGTGATCTGCAGATTGCAGCGCCGAGCAATATGGACGGTGTTTTCGATCGCCGAAGGAATGTCTGCAAACAGCGCCTGCATCTCCTGCGCCGAGCGCAGGTACTGCTGCTCGCTATAGCGGCGCGCACGTCGGGGACTCGCTATCTCCTCCCCCTGGTGAATGCACACGCGCGCCTCGTGGGCGTCAAAATCATCGGCGCTGATGAATCGCACGTCGTTGGTCGCCACCACCGGACAAGACGCCGCACGGGCCAGCGGCACCACCGACTGTATGAATTCTTCCTCACCCTCGCGACCGGTGCGATGCAATTCGAGGTAGAAGCGATCGGCAAACAGGTTCTGCCAGCGCTCGAGCAGTATCGCTGCGACGTCGGCCTGCCCGGCTGCCAGCGCCTGCCCGATATCGCCAAATCGTCCGCCAGACAAGGCGATAATCCCATCGCTGTGTGATTCCAGCCACGACTGGTCTATTACAGCGCCGTCACCGGTGTGCTGGCCTTCGAGAAAGCTTCGCGAAACCAATTCGGAAATATTGGCGTAGCCGACATCGGATTGCGCCAGCAGTACCACCGGCGAGTGCGCCCAGCCCGGGGTAGCAATTTTAGCGTCGACCCCGATGATCGGTTTGACGCCGGCGGCGATCGATGCACGATAGAATTTCACCATCGCAAACATGTTGCTTTGATCGGTCAGCGCCACTGCCGGCATTCCACCGGCCACCGCCTTTAGCAGCGGTTTGATTCGAACGACGCTGTCGATCAGCGAAAATTCTGTGTGTACACGCAGATGAACAAAGCTTGCTAACACTGGCGTCCCTGCGCTTGTGCATCGACTGCCAGACAGGCCTGAACCGGAGCGAAGCTTCTGCGGTGAATCGACAGCACGCCGTGCTGCGCCATCGCCTGCATATGCAGCTTGGTCGGATAACCTTTGTGCCGGTCGAAGCCATACTGCGGAAATTGTGCGTGCAATTTGTGCATCGCGCGATCGCGCGTGACTTTGGCGAGAATAGACGCAGCCGAAATCTCTTTTACCAGTGCGTCACCGCCGACCACCGCCTGACAGCGGACATCGCTGTCCGGGCAGCGGTTACCGTCGATCAGGCAATGATCAGGCGTATTCGGCAGCGCTGCGATCGCACGCGACATCGCAAGCATCGAGGCGTGCAGAATGTTGTGTTGATCAATCTCTGCTGCGCTCGCCTGCGCCACGGCCCAGCCACTCGCGCTATCACAAATACGATCGTAGAGGTCCTCGCGCTGCGACTCGCTGAGTTTTTTGGAATCGGCAAGCCCCGCGACCGGGCGCTCGGGGTCAAGAATCACTGCCGCGGCGACGACACTGCCCGCCAACGGCCCGCGACCGGCCTCATCGACACCCGCAACCAACAGGCGCCGCTCACCACCGGGTAACCGGATCGCAAGTTGATCAAACGATAACCGGGCCTGCTGCATGGATGAAATTGCCCCGCTTCGAAAAACTGCAAATGATATCCGCTTAAGAGGCCAGCGGTAAACAACGGCCGATGCAATTTTTCGTGCTGCACACTGGGATTGTCAACACGCTAGAATAAACCGGATGGCAGACCAGACAGGGTCGGCCGCACCGCCAACCGGAGCCCACAACTGATGCCTGTAACCGCTAGAGATGCACTGCTGGTCATCGACGTTCAGAACGACTTCTGCCCGGGTGGCGCCCTGGCAGTCGACGACGGCGATGCCGTTGTCAGTGTGATCAATCCTCTGATCCGACGTTTCAGCACAGTGGTCATCACCCAGGACTGGCACCCGCCGCAGCACCAGTCGTTTGCCTCGCAGCATCCGGAGGCCAGCCCCTTTTCAACCACACAGATGCCGTACGGTGAGCAGACACTGTGGCCGGATCACTGCGTGCAGGGTAGCGCCGGCGCCGAGTTTCACCCGCAACTCGACACCACAGGCGGTTCGATTATCATTCGCAAGGGTATGCGGGCAAGCGTCGACTCCTACTCCGCGTTTTTTGAAAACGACCACTCCACCACCACCGGGCTTTCCGGCTACCTGCGTGAGGCTGGCATTGAACGCGTCTTTTGCTGCGGTCTGGCCTATGACTTCTGCGTGCGTTTTTCGGCGCAGGACGCCCGCCGCCAGGGTTTCGAGACCGTGGTCATTAGCGACGGGTGCCGTGCAATCGATATGGATGGCAGCGCAGAGGCAGCAAGTTTAGCCATGCGCGCAGACGGGATCGAACTTACCGACAGTGATCAACTGGCTTAACCAATCCGGAACAAAAAAATGACAGACTCTAACGTGGTACTGGTGACGGGCGCGACTTCCGGTATCGGCCGTGCAACCGCAATCGCCTTTCTGCGCGCGGGATATCGCACCGTTCTGACCGGGCGACGCACACCGTTGCTGGAATCGGCGATCGTGGACAGTGGCGCTGACCCCAAACTGGCACTGGCTCACGCAGCCGACGTCACCGACGAGCAGTCAGTCGATGGTTTGTTCGCCGCCATCGAAAAGCACTTCGGCCGGCTGGATGCGGTGTTCAATAATGCCGGCAACAATGTCGCGCCCGCCCCCATCAGCGAAATTCCGGTAGCCGACTGGAAAAAAGTGATCGATGTGAATCTGACGGGGGCCTTTTTGATCGCTCGCGGTGCCTTTGCACAGATGCAAAAGCAGACTCCACAGGGTGGCAGAATCATCAATAACGGATCAATCTCAGCGCATGTGCCAAGACCTGGCTCGGCACCATATACCAGTACCAAACACGCGATAACCGGATTGACTCGAACAATTTCACTGGACGGCCGGCCGTTCAACATCGCCTGCGGACAAATCGATATTGGCAACGCGGCATCCGATATGACGGAGAAAATGCTGGCCGGGGTCCCGCAGGCCAACGGCACCATCGCCGTGGAACCTGTGATGGATGTGGATCACGTCGCCCGCGCGGTGGTTCAGATGGCCGACCTGCCGCTTGATGCCAACGTGCAATTCATGACGCTGATGGCATCCGCCATGCCGTTCGTGGGTCGAGGCTGACAGACCCTTTGCGATAGCCCCGGAACGGGGCGTTGTGAGCGGCGTACTTCGAATGCCGAGATAGTCGAATCCTGCAAAAACAAATACTTGGATCCGTACCCGGTGAAGGTGGCGGACAAAAAAGAGGGCCCGACGAAGCGGGCCCGATTGGGGGTGAGAATCGATTGTAAGGCCGACTGGAGGTCGCCTTGCACTATCTCCAAAGATATTAAACCAACTGTGTACAACCCCTCGCCGGAGACAATAAACGAGACATTGTGCACGACCTAAACCAATCCACATTACATGCCAAACCATCGCAATCGCGATGGTTTGACCACCCCCACTACTTGGCGGTAGCGCGCGCCTTTTTACGTTCGGTCCAGTTGTAGGTACCGTCAATAATTTGTTGCGCACTCTTGACCCACTCATCGCGCTCGATCCGATCCGGGAACGAGTCCAGCATCGCCGAGTACTTTTCGACCTCGGCTGCCTGCCAGCCGGCGATATGTTCGAACCGGGTCACACCATCGCTGTTTAGCATCTGCTCTATTTTCGGACCGATACCGAAAATCAGTTTCAGGTCGTCCTGGCCGTCCTTGCGCGTCGTCTTCTTGCCGTCCGCCGTACGTCGGCTCGACCGATCCGCCGCGGGTGCGGCAGCCGGTTTGGCGCGCAGCCGCTCGATCTCTTTCTGCAGGCGATCGATTTCTCGACGACTATCCGCATCGCGGCTGTCGGCCATTGACTCGAGTTCAGCGATGCGACGCTCGAGCGCGGCAATTCGACTGTCCCGACGACCAAGCTCGGTCTCGATTGATTGCAGACTCTTGAGTTTCGCCTCCAGCTCGGCTACTTCTGCAGCGTGTCGATCGGCGGCAGTTTTCAATTGCGCCTGCAACTGCTTTGACTCCGCATCGAGCTTGTCCAGTTGCCGTCGATCGGCTTCGAGCTGGCCGATGCGCGACTGAAACGACCGCGATTCAGCGAGCGCCTGCTGTAGCTTGCGCGCCGAATCCCCACGCTCGTCCGCCGCTGCCTTGCGCTCCTTTTCCGCCTGTGCCTGCAACTGGGCGAATTGAGTTTGCTTTGCGGCGATTTCACTCTCGCGCTGTTGATTGGCCTGCTCTGCATCGCGCTGTGTTTTACCCACCAGTTCACGCAGAACCTTCAACTCTTCCTCGTACCGCGCTGCAGCTTTAGATTGCTCGTCCTGCAGTTGCCTTAGGCGACTTTCATTCTCGGCGATCCGCGCTCGATAGTCTTTTTCGCTTTTCTCGCCGCGCTGCACCAGTTCGCTATTGCGTCGCTGCAAGGCTTCGAGTTCGGCAGCGAGCGGTTCGAGCTTGGACAGACGTGCTTTCTGTCCCTCGATTTCGCTTTGTGCATGCTTTTGTTTCTGCTCGGCGGCCAGCGCATCGTCGCGGATCCGCTTTTTCAAACCTTCAAGCTCTGTGCTAAGCGAACTGACCTTCTCATCACTGTCACGCTGTGACCTGGTTCGTTCTTCGTCCGCACTGTTGGCAGCGTCTTTGGCACTCGATAACTGTTGCTGGAGCACCTTGACCTCGCCAATATGACGATCCTCAGTCGCCTTAAATTGCGTCTGCAACTGCTGCACCGCTGCACGAGATTCCTGCAACTGTGCCTGAGTACTTTCAAATTGTTTCAATCGCTCCTGATAGCTGCGCGTCTCCTCAATGGCCTGCTGGTAGCGGCGGTCACTACTTCGTGATGCCTCCTCCGCTTGCTTTTGCGCGTCATCGAATTGCGCCTGCAGCTGTTTCAGGCGTTTTTCCTGCTCGGCGATTTCATTGGCGTGCTTGTCGCCCAATGACTTACTGGCAGTTTGCAGTTGCAATATAGTAGCTTTCGATTCTTCCAACTGCTTCTGCAGCGGCTCAAGATCACGCACACGGCTTTGATAGTTCTTAATCTCTGCCATCGCATCATCTGAACGCCTGGCAGCCTCAGCCAGTTTTTCAGCCGCAGCTTTGCGCTCCTGCTCGTATTGCGCCTTTAGCGCCTGCAACTGTTTTTCACGCTCGGCCATTTCACTGGCGTGTTTGTCGCCGGATGATTTACTGGCGGTTTGCAACTGCACCACACTGGCCTTCGACTCCTCCAGTTGCTTTTGCAGCGGCTCAAGCTCACGCACACGGCTTTGATAACTCTTCATCTCTGCCATCGCGTCTTCTGAACGCTTGGTGGCTTCGGCCAGTTTCTCAGCCGATGCTTTACGCTCCTGCTCGTATTGCGCCTTCAACGCCTGCAGCTGCTTTTCGCGCTCGGCAATCTCACCGGCATGTTTATCGCCCGATGATTTACTGGCCGTCTGCAACTGCACCACACTGGCTTTGGTCTCTTCCAGTTGCTTTTGAAGCGGCTCAAGCTCACGCACCCGGCTTTGATAATTCTTCACCTCTGCCATCGCATCTTCTGAACGCTTAGTGGCCTGGGCCAATTTCTCAGTCGCTGCTTTGCGCTCCTGCTCGACCTGTGCCTTTAGCGCCTGCAGTTGCTTTTCACGCTCGGCGATCTCACTGGCGTGTTTGTCACTCGATGATTTACTGACCGTCTGCAACTGCACCACATTAGCTTTGGTTTCTTCCAGTTGCTTTTGCAGCGGCTCAAGCTCACGCACACGGCTTTGATAATTCTTCATCTCTGCCATCGCATCTTCTGAACGCTTAGTCGCCTGGGCCAATTTCTCGGCCGATGCTTTGCGCTCCTGCTCGTATTGTGCCTTCAACGCCTGCAGTTGCTTTTCACGTTCGGCAATCTCACCGGCGTGTTTATCGCCCGATGACTTGCTGGCCGTCTGCAACTGCACCACACTGGCTTTAGTTTCTTCCAGTTGCTTTTGCAGCGGCTCAAGCTCACGCACACGGCTTTGATAGTTCTTCATCTCTGCCATCGCGTCTTCTGAACGCTTAGTGGCCTCGGCCAGTTTCTCAGCCGCAGCCTTGCGCTCCTGCTCGACCTGTGCCTTTAGCGCCTGCAGTTGCTTTTCACGCTCGG
>CAZYDV010000158.1:0-13870 GCA_964646405.1 uncultured Granulosicoccaceae bacterium
CGTTTCTGGTTGGCTTTCCGACCGCCTATTTCATCGCCACCCGCCCTCAGGCGTCGCGCAACATCTGGCTGTTTCTGATCACCATTCCGTTCTGGACCAACCTGCTGATCCGAACCTTCGCGATCATGGAGATCATTCGCAACGAAGGGGTAATCAATACCTTGCTACTGTCGACTGGCATCATCGATCAACCCATTCAGATGCTCTATACCGATTTTGCAATTACCCTGGGACTGCTGTACGTCTATTTGCCGTTGATGGTACTGCCACTTTATGCCTCGATCGAAAAGCTCGATTTCAGGCTGGTAGAAGCGGCTTATGATTTATACGGCACGCGCTGGAAAGTGCTTAAACGCGTGGTGCTGCCACTGGTGAAACCCGGCATCATTGCCGGCTCGATACTGGTATTCATACCGGCGCTGGGCGCCTATGTCACACCGCGCGTACTCGGCGGTGGCAAAAACCTGATGCTCGGCAATCTGATCGAATTCCAGTTTGGTCAGGGTCGCAACTGGCCGCTGGGCTCGGCACTGTCGATCACCCTGCTGGTGTTGGTCATGATCGCGCTGCTGATCTACGTGCGCAATACGAATCGCGGCCACGCCCATGGCTAAAACGTCTAGCCGGCCTTTTGATGTACGTCGCCAACCGGGCTTCACTGCGGTGGCGATTTTGTGTTTTTTCATGCTTTACGCGCCAATGGTCGCGCTGGTGCTCTATTCGTTCAACGCCGGTATGTCGATCGGCACCTGGGAAGGATTCTCGTGGCGCTGGTATCACAGCGCGATCAACAATCGAGAAATCCAACAGGCCACTGTTCGCTCGCTGCAGGTGGCAAGCTTCGCCACCGTGGTTGCCACCATCGCCGCCACAATGGCGGCGCTTGCAACCACCCGCACGCGAACCTATCGCGGGATGACTTTCGCCTTTGCCATGATCAACCAGCCGCTGATGGTGCCTGAAATTGTCACCGCGGTCGCGTTGTTGATCTTCTTTGCCATTATTAAAGGCGCGACAAACTACACCGGCATGGGCTACCTGCTGGCAGCGCACGCAGCGTTTTGTATTCCATTCGCCTACCTGCCCATACGGGCCCGCCTGGAAGACATGGACCTGACACTCGAACAGGCGGCGGCCGATCTCTATGCCACGCCGTGGCTCGCGTTTAAACGCGTGACGCTGCCCCGGCTGATGCCGGGTATTCTGGCCGGCGCTATGCTCGCGTTTGTGATTTCTCTGGATGACGTCGTCATCACACTTTTTGTGGCGGGCCCCGGACAGGAGACCCTGCCACTGTATGTGATCGGGCAGCTGCGGCGGATTGTGACGCCCGAAATGAACGCAGTGTCGTCGTTGTTTTTACTGGTATCGGCGATACTGGTCACGATTTTCTTTCTGCTCAGCAGAAGAAAGTAACTTTAACCGAGGGAAAACCATGTTCAGAAAAACTCTTGTCAGTCTGGCTGCTTCAATGGCACTGGGCTATACCACTGTCGCGTCTGCTGCGGGCGAACTGAATATTTACAACTGGGGAAACTACACCAATCCCGTACTGATTGAAAAATTCGAAAAGGCACATGATGTCAAGGTAACGCTGTCAGACTACGATTCAAACGACACCATGCTTGCCAAGGTCAAAGCCGGCGGCCACGGCTACGATATCGTCGTGCCATCGGACTACATGGTGTCAATCATGATTGGCGAAGGTCTGCTGCTGGAGACCAAACCAAACGAAATGGACAACTTCGGCAATATGCTGCCAAATTTTGTCGATGTCTATTTCGATGAGGGCAGAAACTATTCGGTGCCCTGGCAATGGGGTACCACTGGCGTCACCGTCAACACTAAAACCTATTCCGGTGACGTCGACACCTGGGCGGTGATCTTTGATCCACCCGAGGAGCTCAAGGGCAAGATCAATGTCGTACCCGAGATGAACGATGTGATCAACGCGGCATTGCATTACAAAGGGTTCTCGCACTGTAATTCCGACAAAACGCAACTCAAGGAAGTCAATGACATGCTGCTCAGCGCGAAAGAGCACTGGCTGTCGATGGAGTACGGCAACGTCGAGCGATTCTCCAACGAAGATATTCACGCCGGCGTTAACTGGAATGGCGCTTCAATGCGTTCCAGACTGCAAAACGACGCGATTCGCTATGGCTATCCCAAAGAGGGAATCAGCACCTGGGCTGACAACGTCGTGGTGCTGGCAGATGCCAAAAACGCTGACAACGCCAGGTTGTTTCAAAACTTCATCATGGACCCCGAGAACGCGGCGATGATTTCAAACTTTGCCAAATACGCGAATGGCATCGCTGGCAGTTTGGAACATCTGGACGAAGATTTTGCCAACGCACCGGAAATCGTGCCACCCGCGCACTATGAAACTGTATTCGTGCCCCCCTGTCCGCAAGAGGTAAACGAATTGTACACCCGTATCTGGACAAATCTACTGAAATAACGGCTATCGGGCCCCGCGTTGGCGGGGCCCCATGTTCATCCATTGCGATGCAGTGCGCAAGTGGCACTCTGGGTACTTCAACCGTCGCCAGATTGCGCGCAACGATAGGCCTTCGCCGCAGCTTCTGATCACCCGTTACCCATGCCCGGACACCCTCTTCCATGCCCGATCTCGATCTTTGCTATCTCAGTGCAAGCGACGCGCTGCAGCAGTTTCGCAATGGAAGTTTGTCACCGGTTGAGCTATTGCAGGCGCAGATAGATCGCCACTCGCAACTCGCGCACACGGTCAACGAATTCACCTACCAGTATTTCGACGAGGCCCTGCAACGCGCCCGCCTGGCGGAAAAAAAGTACACCGCAAAAAAGCGCACCGGTGCGCTTGAGGGGCTGGCCATCGGCATCAAGGACGAGAGCTATATCGCCGGTAAGCCGACGTCCAACGGCTCGTTACTGATGAAAGACTTTGTCCCCGAAAACACCTCTGTCAACAATCAGCGCATCCTGCGTGCCGGCGGACTGGTCCACGGCAGAACCGCAACCCCTGAATTTTCCTGCGCAGGCTTCACGCATTCGCGGCTGTGGGGCATCACTCGCAATCCGTTCAATCCACAATTCACTCCCGGCGGATCCTCTGGCGGATCGGCGGCGTCACTCGCCGCCGGTACCAGTGCACTGGCCACAGGCTCCGACATCGGCGGATCTATTCGTATACCGGCCGCCACCTGCGGGCTGGTGGGCTACAAACCACCTTATGGTCGCAACCCGGATGACCCGCCATTTAATCTCGATTTCTATTGCCACACAGGACCACTGGCGCGCACGGTTGCCGACGCTGCACTGCTGCAGAATGTCATGTGCGGCCCCCACCCAAGCGACATTGCATCACTGCGACCGGCCATCCGTCTGTCGACCACACCAAAATCGATAAAAGGCTGGAAAATCGCGTTTTCGATGGATCTTGGCGCTTTTCAGGTCGACGACGAGGTGCAAAAAAACACCCTTGCATCACTGGATATTTTCAGACAACTGGGTGCCAGTGTCGAGGAGGTGGATCTGGGCTGGGACGCCAGTATTCTGGAATCTGCGATGCACTATCTGGAGCACTTGTTCGGCGCTTCTATCGCCGAGAACATGGCTGACAACGGCGCATTGATGACCCGCTATGCGCGCGCCTTCGCGCTGCGTGCCCAGGATTCAAAATCTTCCGATTACCTGCGCAGTCTGGAAAAGGCCGGGCAAATGTATCACTCGCTGGGCCCGCTGCTGGAGCGCTATCGGATACTGGTCTGCCCCACCAATAATCTGCCGGCAGTCGCTGCCGATCACGATCACAGCACCGACAAGGTGCTGATCAACGGCGAGGAAGTCAATCCGATGCTGGGCTGGGTGATGACGACACCGTTCAACATGATGAGCCGCTGTCCGGTCATTACTGTGCCCACCGGACAGGCGACCAATCGTATCCCCACCAGCCTTCAGATTGTCGGCAGAACCTATTGCGACAAGGACGTCTTCCAGGCGGCGTTAGCCTATGAGGAGGCAAACGGGCACTGGTTTGAATCACCCGCCCGACGCCCTGACGACAAACCGCTGACAAATTCCCGGTGACGGCGATGAGTGATCAGGCCAGACTGGATGCCGGACGCGACGCACTGTATCTTGCGCGACTGGCACACACCCGACGGGCAATGCGACGCGCCGATATACCGGCATTGCTGATCACCGATCCAAACCATATTTTTTACATGACCGGTGCGCGCAACATGCAACTGTTTGGCTTGCGCAGTCCTTCGCGATTTCTACTCGCATTCGAACGAGGGCCGATGGTGTTGTTTGAATTCACCGGCTGCGAGCACCTGGCGCAAGCGCTGCCGACCATCGACCGCATTCTTCCAGCCATGGGTCTGAACAAACTAAGCTCTGGCGATACGGCGAATGCCAGCGCCCGAACATTTGCCACTCAGATCCGCCAACTGGTTGATGAGCATGACGCCAGCATCGACAAAATCGGCGTTGATCGATTTCCGTTTCAGGCCATTGATGCCGTGCGCGAAGCCGGATTTACCCTCTTTGATGCGGACGACGCGCTGATTCCTGCCAGAGCGATCAAGCTAGCCGAAGAACTCCCCTACTTGCGCGAGGCGATGCGACGCGTGGAGCAATCGGTACACCGACTCGAAAGCCAGGTGCAGCCAGGAATGACTGAATCGCAGGCCTGGGCTGAGTTTCACTATGCGTTTATGGCCAAGGAAGGCCAGTACATCTCAACCCGTTTGTTCCAGAGTGGCCCGAACAGCTTTCCGTATTTTCAGGAGGCGGATACGCGGCGGTTACAGGCAGGCGATTTACTGTGTCTGGACACTGATGCACTGGGTTACGAAGGCTATGCTGTCGATTTCTCGCGTACTTTTCTGTGCGCCGATGGCCGACCCAGCGACGACCAGCGATTGCTATACCAACTGGCTCGCGAACAACTGGAAACTAATGCCGCTCTGCTAAAGGCGGGTGTTGAATACCGGGAAATCGCGGAAAAGGCATGGCCGGTACCGGAGCAGTATCAAGCCAGCCGCTATTATTGCGTGGGCCATGGACTGGGCATGGCGGGCGAATTCCCGAACATACCTCACCACGTGAAGGGCCAGCCATACCCGTTGAGTGGCGTGCTCGAGCCCGGCATGGTCATTTGCATCGAGAGCTACATTGGCTCTGCCAGCAGCGGCCAGGGGGTTAAGCTGGAGGATCAGTTTCTAATTAGCGATGCCGGTGTCGAGCGCATGTCCGGCTACCCCTTCGATGACCGACTCTCTGCATGAGATCAATGTCGCTTACGGTCTTTCCAGGCGTTCATCATACGAACCGGCTCATCGGTTTGCCACGAGCGCTCAAAGGCGTCGATTCCGGCGGCAACGGCCTGATCAATCGGCTGCGATTCCCACTGTGCCATCAAAGCCTTTTGCGCGCGCACCGCAATCGGGCCATTCTGCAGCAGTGACTCGATCATCTGGTCAACAGCATGGTCGAGTTTTTCCGCCACAACCGCGCGGTGCACCAGCCCCCACTGCGCTGCTGTTTCACAATCAATGATGTCGCCCAGCAGCAGTAGCTCACGGCTGCGGGCTACACCGACCAGATCGGGCAGCAATGCGGCTTCTATGACGGACGGGATGCCGAGCCTCACCTCAGGCATACCGAACCGGCAGTGCAAGGCCGCAACACGCAAATCGGCGCAGGCGGCAAGTTCCAGTCCGGCGCCGAACGCAACCCCGTTGATTCGCGCAATCACAGGTACCGGACAGCAGCGCAACGCATCGCAACACAGATGCAGGGCGTTAATGAACTCACGCGCCGAAGCTGCGTCCAAAACTGACATGGTATCGATGTCGGCGCCGCCGATAAACGCCCTGGATCCGGCACCGGTCAGCACCAGTGCGCGCACATCCGGCTCACTGGAGGCAGCCTTTATCGCACGCAACAGATCATCGAGCATCGGCCGGTCCAGCGCATTGCTTCGCGTCGCCCGGTCGATCACGATGCGCGCAATTCTTGGCGATTCCTCGATACCCGGTGCGGCCGACAAGACACGATTGAACGACAACAGAATATTCGACATGATGGATTGAGTGGGATCCGACAACAACTACTGTTGCAGTTTACAAGACGATGTGACTGCAGCTTTCTATCGCTAAGCGAGCGAGTCTACCAATTGCTGGAGATCAAATGCGAGTTAACCTGTTCAAAAGTCGCCGGCAAGGTAACCCGACCGCCCCTGACAAGGGATCATCGAATAGAGAATTTAAAATCCTGATCGCGGCATTGGCGATGACCGTGATCACTGGCTGCGCCTCCGGATTGTCCTTTCGGCTGGCCGAGCAGTGCGACTATGATCGCATCACTCAGGCTGAATGCCTGGAACGCAACGCACGCTCCGAAGGGGCTTACCGCAGTGACATAGAACGGATTCTCGACGAGCGTTAAGCCACTGACAGCAGCAATCTAGTCGGTAGTGGCCGTTTGCCTGGCGCGGAACTCGTAAATATTGAAGTTCACGTACTTTTGCACCGAGACAAGCGCATAGTCCTCTTCAACCTGTGCCTCAACGGGCGCTGCTGATGCCATTGAACGCGACCACGTAAATTCTCGATTGATCGCAACAAAAATGTTGCCCGTGCCGTCGTCAACGTTGGCAAGCTTACTCGACAAGGGGGCTACCGGTACACTACGCCAACCATCGGTGGTTGTGAAATCCCCGTAGTATGAGAGCAATCGTGGCTCTCCCCACAGCAATATCGACTGATCCTCGCCACCGATGTGGTCTACCAGATAGCCCGCTGCCGAGCGGTAATCGTCGCGCCAGTAGTCACTATCGTAGAAATAGTTGTAGCTTGCGAAAACATTCAGGCCGATCAGTAACGCGAACGCGCTGCCCGCAATGCGTTTACGCCATCGCGTTTTCCCGCCAATGATGATGGGCAGCAGCAATGCGATCGGCAGCGACAGATAAAACGAATGTCGCGGCATCCAGTTGATCTTGCTTAGTGATGCGACGATGAACGCCATAGCCAGTCCGCTGAACAACAGCGCGACCAGAAACACCACCGATGTTGATTGCCGCCCGCCGGTGAGCAGAATGTGACGCACGGCAACCGCCAGTGCCAGCCCCAGTCCGACGAATACGCCGACCAGCAGGATGAGTCGCGGCGCGTAGGTTTTGACAACTGCACCGATGTTGGCGCTGTCTCGAAGCACATCCAGCGGCGGGCCGTAGGTGTGGCCAACGAGCAAGCCATAGATGGAAAAAACGGCGTTTTTGTAGAGCGGCACGCCCAGCCCGTTTGTGGAATCCCCGGATGGGTTGGTCGCTGCTGGAGTGGACAGGAAGTACCACATCACCGGCAGGCAAAACAGCAGCACCACACTCCACCATCTGAGCCATACTGTAAAATTGCGCTGTGCGATCAGGTGGGATAGCGCCAACGCGATAGAGAAGAACACGAGCAGGATACTCGACAGGCAGCTGATGGCTGTCACCACCGCAAACACCACGATCTGGCTAGCTCTCGGGGCAGCTTTGTGAAGTGAAAAACTCAACAGGTAGATTTGCGCGGCGGCCAACATTGCCAGAAACGCATAGGGCCGCACCTCCTGGCTGTAGCAAATCCAGAATGCGCTGACGGAAAGATAAAGCGTTGCCCAGAACGCGTGTTGCTGATCGAACAATCGCCTGGCTGCGGCGTGAACAAACAGCAGGGCCACAACACCGGGTATCACAGACATCAGACGCAGCGCGAATTCACCGTCACCAAAGATCGCACGCCAAACGGCCAGCAACAGAAAATACACGGGTTGGTACTTATCACCGCCGGCTCGATCCCACAATGCAGCGTAGGTATCGGCGAGGTTGCGCGAGTCTGTCACGACGATGCTCACGCCTTCGTCGTACCACAGGCTTTGGTTGGTCAACATGAACAAACGCAGTACCGCACCGGCAGCAACTACCACCAGAGACCACCCAAGGTAGCCTGAAAAGGCAGTCGCCGATGGTTGAGACACCGACCGCTGCGTCGGACTGACGCTCTGATGTTTCATAAAACTCATCTATGATGCACGCAGACAAGACCATTCTGGCAATAAGCGCTGACAGAGTCCGTCCTCGTCTTGAGTGCCAAAATTCTGCTTGTTCTTGTTATTTTGTTCTGGTCACATTCACCAGGCCGTTTGTTTTGTTCCACCCCTGCGCTCCAGCCCCGGGGCAACTTCCTTTTTTATATTTGGCTACCAATCCGCCACGCGGCTCTTCGACCCGCGCCTGGTTTTGAAAGGATACTACTATATTTTGTAAATCCCAGCACAACAATCGTAGCACTAATTTTTAACACTCGCGATCGGTGACGATGAGTAACATCAGCGCAAACAGCAGTATGCCTTTGATAGCGGATCATGCAAGACACTCATTTCGCGCTGGTCGCCGCTAAAACACTTACTCTGCAGCGTAAGTCTGTGTCATGGGTATAACACCGGGAAAACGGCGGTTATCGTCTGGTTACAGTTAGGTGACCTTGATATTCTTCGCGATCGCAGCACCGGCTTTCGACAACTTTAACTCGTGCTGCACTGCTAACATGCAGTGCGAAGCGATTGGGGAGGAAGCTGACTGTGACATCTATCGGATTTATCGGCCTGGGTCGAATGGGCGCCGGCATCGCCGCCAACCTGTTAAAGGCTGACTCTGAACTCTTTGTCCACGATCGCGATCCGGCCCCGGTGCAAAAGCTTGTAAAACTAGGCGCAACTGCCTGTGACACCCCGGCAGACATTGCCGCGCGCTCGACTCTGATTTTTCTCTGCCTGCCCTACGCCCCCGAGGTTCGCGATGCGCTGTTTGGTCGCGCTGGCGTTTGCGCCTCGGCGGCCGACAAAACAACCGTCATTGATACCACCACGCTGGATCGAAGCGATGCCATTGCGATTGGCGCCGAGGCGCTGGACAAGGGCGTTGAATATTATGACTGCCCGGTATCAGGCATGCCGTTTCGAGCCGATAACGGCACACTGACGGTGATGTTCGGCGGCAGCGCAGAGGCGTTTGTACGCTGGCAGCCCTGGCTGCAGGCATTTGGCGATGTGGTAACCCATTGCGGCGATCTGGGTGCCGGCCAGGCAATGAAAGCGCTGAACAATATTATTTACAACGTAAACATCGCCGCCCTGTGCGAAGTGCTGCCGTTGTCCCAGGCCGTGGGTCTGGATCCCGAACAGGTAGCCAACGTTGTCACCTCGGCCAGCTCGCGAAGCTTCGCTTCGGAATACTTCGTGCCGCGCATGCTCGATGGCCATTTCGACACCGACTTTTCACTCAATGGCGCATACAAAGATATTGTCAACGTGCAGCGCATGGCAGTTGAAACACGCGCGCAGTTGCCGGTGGTCAATGCAATGATCAACAGCTATCAGGCGACGATGTCGGCGGGTTTGGGTGATCAGCCAAAAAGTGCAATGATCAAACTCTACGAACAGGCGCTGGGAGTCGAGTTTCGACACCGCAACCGCGATTGATCGCAGACCTCAGTAAGACTTGGGCATCCCAAGCGCACGCTCGGCCACATAACATAGCGCCAACTGCTGACTGACCGGGGCGAGATACGGAATCATAATCTCCCGATACAGGCGCTCGACGTGAAACTCCCGCGCGTAACCCATGCCACCGAGCGTCGCAACCGCCTGCCGACAAACATCCATACCCGCCTCTGCGGCCAGATACTTCGCCGCGTTCGCCTCGACACCGCAGGATTGTCCGGCATCATAGAGCGTCGCCGCCTGCAGCATCATCAACCGGGCAGCGTTCAGCCGCGCCCAGCCGGCCGCCAACGGGTGCTGAATGGCCTGGTTCATGCCGATTGGCCGTTCGAATACCTCACGCTCACGGGCGTAACGGCTGGCCCGGTCCAGCGCGCTCAGACCAATTCCTACTGCCTCTGCTGCAATCAGAATGCGCTCCGGGTTCAGGCTGTGCAGCAGATAGCGAAAGCCATCGCCCTCGCGGCCAACTCGATCGGTTACCGGCACACAGAAGTTGTCGATGAAGAGCTCGTTGGTGTCTACCGCCTTGCGCCCCATCTTGTCTATCAGGCGGACATCCACGGCGTTTCGATCCAGATCAGTGAAAAAGAGGCTCAATCCGTCAGCCGGTGCTTTGGGATCACGTGCTGCTGTTCGCGCGATCAGCATGATCTTGTCGGCGATCTGGGCCGTCGAGGTCCAGACTTTGCGACCGTTGATTCGGTAACAATCCCCATCCCGGACTGCACACGTTTGCAAGCGTGTGGTATCCAGCCCGGTATTGGGCTCGGTCACCGCAAAGCACATTCGCACTCGGCCTGCGACGATATCCGGCAGCCATCGCTCGCACTGCTCTTCGGTTCCATTGACGACCAGCGAACGCGGACCGAATAGGTTCATATGTACTGCTGAGGCGGCACTCATGCCGCCACAGCGCGCCACCTCCAGCATCATCAGCGCCGCCTCAGTCACCCCCAGACCACTGCCGCCATAACGCTCGGGCAGCGCGATACCCAACCACCCACCGGCAGCCAAGGCCGCAAAGAACTGATCCGGAAACGTGCCTGTCTCGTCACAGCCAAGCCAGTAGCTATCGTCGAATGGCGCGAGTGTGGCGGTCAGCGCCTCGATCAGACTGCGCTGATCGTCGGTCGGGTTGAAATCCAAAGTTACTCTCCTGCGACAGGGCAAACCATCGGGCGGCGCACTCGGTCCGTGGCAGTGGCCCGGGCACTGGCCACGCGATCATCACAACGATTCACGGTGCAGACACCTGCGCTGCCAGCGACCAGCATGGCCCTGCTCGATAAAAGTCGATAGCATAGTGCCTCAGTCAGCTGGACAGGGGGAAATGACTTGCAGGCAAGCTGTGACAGGTGCGAGCTTGCGCACCATTGGGTTGGCGGGCAACCCCGTTGAAAAATCGTCAGTCGGTTCGAATCGGCGGCGCCTCTGGCTATTGGGGCGACAGCGCCGATGCCGCCCGGCAACTGGTGATGCAGGGCGATGTCGACTATCTGGTTTTCGACTACCTTGCCGAAGTCACCATGTCGATACTCGCGCGGGCTCGCACCCGTGACCCAAACGCGGGTTACGCCACCGACTTCATCGAGCTGGTGATGCGGCCGTTGCTGGCAGATATCGTCGAGCGCCGTATTCGCGTGGTCGCCAACTGTGGCGGCATGAACGTTACCGCTTGTGCACAGGCGCTGCAAACGCTGGCTCGCGAGGGTGGAGTCGCACTCAAAATCGGCGTGGTCGAGGGCGATGATCTGACGCCACAGCTTGACAACTTACGGCAGGCTGGCACACGCGATATGTTCAACGACAACCCGCTGCCCGACAATATGATCAGCGCCAACGCGTATCTTGGCGCCTTTCCAATCGCTGCCGCGCTGGACGCCGGTGCCGACGTGGTTATCACCGGCCGCTGTGTCGACAGCGCCGTCACACTGGGTCCGCTGATCCACGAATTTGGCTGGCGAGTGGACGATTTTGATCTGCTGGCCGCCGGCACCCTGGCGGGTCACATCATCGAGTGCGGTGCACAGGCCACTGGCGGCAACTTCACTGACTGGCGCGATGTTGCCGACGACTGGCACGACATGGGTTATCCGATCGCCGAGTGTCGCCGCGATGGACGTTTCGCGATCACCAAACCGGCCGGCACTGGCGGTCTGGTGTCGCCGCTGTCGGTCGGCGAGCAGATCCTCTATGAGATCGGCGATCCGGCGGCCTATATCATGCCCGATGTGGTCTGCGACTTCTCGCAGGCGAGTCTGCATCAGGATGGCGTCGGACGTGTACAGGTTAACGGCGTGCGCGGACACCCGCCAACAAAGACGTTCAAAGTATCCGCCACTTATCTTGATGGCTACCGAGCCTGTGCGCAGTTTGCCATCACAGGTTTTGAGGCGGTCGCGAAGGCCGAGACCACCGCCGACGCCCTGGTGCGCCGCACCCGCCAGCAGTTCGCCGAACAAAATTTGCCCGATTATCACTCGACCGCCAGCCATGTGATTGGTGCCGAAACGCTGTGGGGACACAACGCTGGCAGCAATGCGCACCTGGCGCGCGAGGTGGTGCTGCAGATCGAAGTTCGACACCCTGACCGCGCGGCACTTGAAATTTTCTCGAAAGAGTCAACCGGCACCGGCCTTGCGATGGCGACCGGACGATGCGCGGTGGGCGAAGCTGGCCGACCGCGGATCACACCCGTGGTGGCACAATCGGCGTTCCTGATCGACAAATCAGAGGTGACGATCCGCGTCTCGATCGACGGGCAGGACGCAAACTACACCCCGCCCGCGGTTGATTACGCGCCGCCACCGGCATCGCAACCACTGATCGACGCGACGCCATCGGGCGAGCGTTCGCCAACCACCGTGCCGTTAATTGCACTGGCCGTGGCGCGCAGTGGAGACAAGGGCGACAATGCCAATATCGGCGTCATGGCGCGCGATCCCGACTGCTACCAGGTGATTCGCCGCGAACTCACCAGCGCTGGGGTCGCACACTGGTTCCGCCACGTCACCCTGGGTGACGTGGACCGATTCGACGTACCCGGTTTTGGTGCGCTGAATTTCGTGCTCAACCGATCGCTGGGGGGCGGCGGCACCTCTTCGCTTCACCTGGACAAGCAGGCCAAGACCTACGCCCAGGTGCTGCTGGCCATGCCGATCGCCGTGCCGGCGACACTCGCACAGCGCCTGTACAACCGCTCAGATACGACCCTACCCGAGGCAGAGACTTGAAACACTCGCTGGAGTACATTCTCAAACCCCAGGCGGTGGCGGTCATTGGCGCCTCGGATACACCGGGACGCATTGGTGGTCGACCCATTTTCTACTCGCGCCAGAATGGCTTCGAGGGACGGATCTATCCGGTCAACCCGAACCGCGACACGGTCCAGGACATCCCCGCCCTGCCCTCGATAAAAGACGTTCCCGAACAGGTCGACTGCGCCATCGTCGCCGTGCCGGCAAAGATCGCAGTGCAAACGATTGCCGATTGCGCAGCCTCTGGCGTTCGCAGCGCAGTCATTTTCAGTTCCGGGTTTGCCGAACTTGGCGACCAGGGCGCACAGGCACAGGCCGAAATTGCCAGGATCGCACGCGACACCGGCATGCGGGTGGTCGGCCCCAACTGTCTTGGCGTATTCAATATTGGCCTGAACTGGTTTGGCACGTTTGCCAATGCGCCAGCCGGCATCCGCACTACGGGCGGCAACATCGGTATTGTCAGCCAGAGCGGCGCCTATGGCAGCCACGTCTTTCTGCAGGCCCAGCAGCGAGGTGTCGCATCAAATTTCTGGGTCACCACCGGCAACGAATGCGACGTCGATGTGGCCAGTGTCATCGACTACTACGCCGAGACCGACAATGTGAAGGTGATCGTCGCCTATGTGGAATCGGTCAAGCAGGGCGATCGTTTTTGCGCTGCGCTCGCCAAGGCTCGCGCCGCCCGCAAGCCTGTCATTTTAATGAAAGTGGGCAACTCGGAGACCGGCGCCCGCGCAGCACTGTCGCACACCGCGTCTATCGTCGGCAGCGACGACATCTACGACGCCGTATTTCGACAGTACGGCGTGCATCGTGCCCAGACCACGCAGGAACTGGCGGACATCGCCTACGCCTGTCAATTCGATCGATTCCCGGACGGGAACAGGGTTTGCCTGCAGAGTATTTCCGGCGGCGCCGGTATCCAGATGGCCGACGTCAGTGCCGAGGTCGGGCTCGACGTCGCCCCGCTTGCCGACAGCACGCAGCGAAAACTCAAGCAGCTTATACCCCAAGCCGGTGTGCTGAATCCGGTCGATTTCACCGCCAACGCGCTGAACAACCCCGAG
>CAZYDV010000159.1:0-13831 GCA_964646405.1 uncultured Granulosicoccaceae bacterium
GCCGTGGTGCCACTAGTTCGGCCTCTGTATTGTGACTGGCCCAAAATCCCTGCCACGGCTGAATCGTACCCCCGTTGATAATTGGACGATAACCGGCTGGCTCAAGCGACTGATCGTAGTGAAACAACTGTTCGGATAGCAATTCTTGCGTCTCGCCGAGCGGGCACCCAACTGAAGCGCACGGTCCAGTGGTATCAGATAGCCTCATATTTGCGTAGGCCACTGAATTTGTGGCCGGCGCGCCGAGCAATATCCACGGTGAAACGGAGCCGCGTTTATTCAAATCAACGGAGCGACACTCTTCGATGCCACAAACCTCGCTGATGGGAACTGACGCAACTCTATTGCTACCCTCAGGTAAGTCAATGGTAATGGAATCATTTGTCGTGGACGCCTGGTAAAACCAGATTCCCTGCCCAGCGACTAGCCGGGAATCAAGACTGAGGCGATCGTAGCGATTGGTCGCGGGGTTAAAACTGAACAATTTCCAATCTACACCGTAAGACCCTGTAACGTCATCTGCAAAGACGGCAGCCACCGTATCCTGGCCTTTTGGCGGAATGCACGGCAGACTCAACATAGCCCAGACGTTTGTAGCGACGCTCAACTGCAGTTCAAGCATCGAAACGTCACACTCATCACCCACGTCGTAGAGTTGTACGGTGTAAGCAGGTCCATTGGTAATAGTAAAGGCAATTGCACGGCCATCCGCGCTGATTGACGCGTCACTCAGCCCGGTAACGGGTGTCAATTCGGTCTGTTCCCGGTCTTCGGTAAATCGGCTTACCAAGCCAGTTGCACAGTCATGAGTAAATACTTGTGGCTTGCTAATTTGTTGGCCGTTGTCGGCTTCAAATGTCGTGGTGCCAAATGCTGTTATGCAGCCTGCAAAGTCCATTTCTGCGCTGTTGCCAGAAGTGAATCCTACCGGCTCTCCGGCGTCGGATTGAGGTATGTTAAGAAATTCGTAACTGTTTGTACCAACGGCCCATTTGTGAACGCCGACACGCCGGCCTTGGCCTGGCATGATAGACGTTGCAATCATAGTGATTTCCCGTCCATTGCCACTTATAGCGGGGTAATCTGCCCCCTGAAAAAGAACGCCTTGTGGCTGGTTGAAGTCAAGGTCATCCATAGATGCCAGGATCAATTCAGAAGTGTTGAAGTCTTTGAGGAAAACATCTCTTTGCCGGAACGAAATCTGGTCATCATCATTGTCAGTTGTTGTCAAAGGCGCGGAACTCGCAAAGACAACATGATTGCCATCATAGCTCACATCAGGTGATGAACCATACCCGGGAGCTCCGTTTTCCCGATGACTGACGAGGACAGTGTTGCCATTTTCAATGGTGTATCGATAAAGAACCAGCTGGTTAATAAGCAGGTCAGAGTCTGGATTTTCCACCCTGACCCCATAGACCAGATGTTTGCCGTTACCGCTGATGACTGGTCCACTGATATTGTTCTGGTAAGAAGTGGTGTTGGGTCCGGTCAACGTTGTGGTGGTCCTGGAAAATCTGTCACGCACGTGGATCTGAGCATCAAATATGCTACCGTCCAGATCACAGGAAAAAGCAACATATCTTCCATCATCGCTTATCGATGGGTATTTACAATCGGAAATCGGGTTGCCTGCGTCGTCGATGCTGGTGCGTTCCCACGACCTGAGGCGACGATCGAAAACAACGATACCGTCGTTATTTCTGCCTGGGAATGCATCACTTGCGTCTTCTGAAAGATAATCTCGTACCTGAACTGCAACGTAACGCCCATCAGCACTGATCACTGGGGTGGATGCTCGTAGTTCGCCAGCGTTTGGTGACGACGCGTCCTCCTCATGCATCGGGTCGTAAAAACTCGCGGCTATTGAGGTGGCGGGAGTAACTAAAAGTAGTATAGCGAAAAATCTGCCGGTACAAAGTTTCACTTCGTCTAAACCTCCTGATTGCATAGCCGGATACGAAGGCATTGTAGCGGCTTGGTGGAGATTCCTAAATTGGGGAAAAATCCCCATTCTTCCGATCGCTTTTCGAATCGGCCTGGGGTTTTCCAGGGCGAACGTTACTTCGCAACCCAGGGGTTGGTAAGAGTTGCCGGACCCTGCTTGTGATCGTGGTTGTCGATACTGCCACTTGTTTGGGATTGAGAGCGGGCCTCACTCACCTTGCCAGGTAGCACTCGAAGTATGCCTGGCGCCTGTACGGTCGTCGCCGGTCTGTTCTCGATCAAGCGGTGCCGGCATGCCGTGGTGCGGTATCTGGCGGCGTCGCGACATCTGCACCAAAGTGACGGCACAGGGAACAGGCAGGTTGCAGCTACCTGTATTGCTCACCTATGATTTACGGTTGAGTTTTGCCACACTATCCGCCATCGAGACTTTCTGTTGGATCCCATGCAAAACTCTGCGCCCAAGCAACTGGTACTGGCACACTATCATGCTCTGCAGGCAGCCACCGCCGATAGTGTAGAGGGCGTTCTGACCGCGAACACCAGTCGAGACTGGCACTGGCGCGGCATGCACCCGTTCCACGCGCAACACGGCGCCACAGCGGTCGCCCAAACCTTCTGGCAGCCGTACCTCACCGCCATGAGCAACATTCAACGCCGCCAGGACATATTCTTCGCCAACGAAAACTCGCTCGATGGCGAACCTGGCACCTGGGTGGTATCCATGGGCCATCTGATGAGCCTGTTCGACAAACCCTTTCTCGGCATTCCACCCACGCGCAAAATCGCCATGCTGCGCTACGCCGAATTCAATCGCGTGCTGGATGGAACAATCGTTGAAACGGCACTGTTCTGCGATCTGATCCATCTGATGCACCAGGCAGGTTTACAGCCACTGCCGCCGCAAACGGGTGCACACTTGGTGCAACCCGGCCCGATGACGCACGATGGTTTGCTGTTTGAAGATCAACCGTCAGAGCAGGGCGAGCAGACACTGGCATTGATCAACCGCATGATCGGCGATATCAACGCCAATTCTAACGCCGATGATGTGATACAGCCGCGTGATGCAACGCCGCAGCAGGAACTGGCCCACTGCTGGCACGACGATATGCTGTGGTGGGGGCCTGACGGCATTGGCGCCACCTACACGATCGATCGCTACATCGAACAACACCAGCGACCGTTTCGTTCGCAACTTGGCAAGCGTTCATTCAACGGACACATCGCACGCCTGGCCGAGGGTAACTACGCCGGCTTCTTTGGCTGGCCTAACTTGTCATTGACACCGCTGGGTGGTTACATGGGAATGCCCAAAGGCCCCAGAGCCGATATGCGCGTGGTTGATATCTACCGTCGCGATGGAGACAAGCTGGCCGAGAACTGGGTGTTTATTGATATTCTGCATTTTCTGAATATGCAGGGGCTGGATGTACTGGGGCGGATAAACTCACAGAAGTAGTGGCGGCAGGCCTGATTTATCGTCGTGCGGTTCCGGTTAATGCCGATCAACTAAACTGCCATTGCTAAGGCGCACCGCGAGTAACCACCATCATCCGGTCTGTCATCAACCAAAGCCATTGCCTGTGCACGCCGCAGCTGAGTCGGCTGCTGGGCTGGTATAGCGTGGTCGCAAGCCAGTTCGATCCGCCATCGAAGGTCAATGAAAGACGCTTGTCCCCGTCTATCAAAATAATCGTCTCGAAGCCATCGCTGCAATGGCTGCGAATGTCTTGCATATCAGAGAATCGAAAGTAGTCCTGTCTGCCAGTCTCATTGAGCCTGAGTACCTCATTGCCTTCAGTCAGTAGTATGGCATGGCCACCAGCTGTCTGGTCAGGTGTTGGATAGCTTCTGTTGGCATGGCGTGCTGTCCATTCGTTTTCATTCCGCAAGTACAGTGTCTTATACTCCGTTTGATAAACCATCAACGGGCCTGGCCCCAGCAGGTGCACCTCGCCGTAACTGTATCGCTCGCCCTCGAAAAACTGTGCGGTACTGACGAGATTCGGTGTGGCAATCAGTTGAAATTGCTCTGGACTGCCGGTATTCCAACTGATGAAGTAACCATCTTCATAGAGTGCGGCGCAGTCAAAAGTCTCCTTGCCGGAATTGCAATCGACCGCTATTGGCCAGGGACTTTCTGCGTGATGGTCGGTATCGATTCTTGCCGGGGGAAAGGGCAGGAGGTGTTCGCTCCAAGTTTGACCCGAGTCGTTCGAAATCCAGTAATAGTGACTTTCGTGTGGCAACACCCACATGTGTTTATTGTCTGGCGACGGCACCCAGTTATCGATATCTTCGATTTCACTCTGCAGGTGGCCAAGTGTCAGGCTCTCTTTTCCGTTCCAGTATCGATAGTCCTCGCCATCATAGAGCAGTACACTGCCATTGATTTTGCTTTGTCTGAGGACGCCAGCCGGCTTGCCCGGTTTACTGATCAAACGCCAGATCCTGCCTGCATCCTCGCTCGCGTAGATCCGGTCCCAGAATTCGCCAAGCGCTGTGGTGCCATTTAGCGGATAGATGGCATCCAGTGGCGGGATTCGGTATTCGAACTCGAATTTTCCTGTTGTATTGGCGATTGCCAGAAAGCCTGGGCCGGCTATCCAGCGATGAACCCCGTTGTCGCGCAACGCACTGGCTGATGGTTCGGGCAGTGGCGCTCCGGCCATTAACAGATTGATGGTATCGTCTGTCAAGTATGGCGTTGTGCGCCGCCAGTTGCGGCTAACTTTCTCGTGAAATTGATGCTGTGCGGCGTCTAGCGCGATGTCGCCACAGAACTTGACTTCGACTTTCCAAACCCATTCTCCGGTTCTGCACAACGGCTGCCAGTCTTTCAGGCCCTGTGTGCTGGTTGTTGGGCGGGTGAGAATATAGTCCTCGCGACGGTGGCTTACCAGTGCAAGCCCGGCGCTTGTATCCAACGCATGAGGGTGAGTCGCAAGGCAGGCTTTGCGTTGTTGCTCCGGGTCTGAAAACTCAAGTGATGAGGGTGTCCAGCTTTTGCCGAAATCTTCGGTGCTGAACCAGGTGCAATTAGAGACAAAGTTGCCGAACCCGGTGACCGGATTGAGGTAGACACCGGATGTCCAGTGATCGGTACTGCCAAATTGATTCTCTACCACTGAATCGATGTTCAGCAGATCCCAGTGCAATCCCGCGTCAATTGTCGTGAGCGTCGCGGAACGATAGTAGGCCACACCGCGCTGTTCGTTGCTGTCGAAAGTCAGCGATACTGCCTCGTCTTCGGTCTCGGGGCGGTAAACGGCACGCCATGACGACCGTGAGTTCTGCCGGGTATAAATGCCGTCGTTGGCAAGTGCAATTCTCCGACCATCGGAGAACAGCCATAGATCGGAGAATACCGGAACCGACTGGACTACGTTTCTATTCACCAGTGCGCGATCCAGTAGTGTCGCTACCGTGTCGTGTGTGGTAACCGGCGTCGTATGACGGCCAAACAAAAGCTTGAGCAGATTGGCCGTCAATGGCTCATCTGCAGCATTTCCATGCGCAGACGAGATCAGAAGCAGGACAATCAGCGCAATACGGCACGTGTGCATATGGACTCCGAAGGACAATCGACACTCACGGCCAAGCGTAGTAAAAACTAAACACTATAGCTACATCGCCTGAAACAAATGCCGATAGATCCGGCTGACGACGGGCTCTTTGCTGTGCCCGCGCAATCGTAGTGTGATTTTGCCAGTGTCATCGCGCACCGCCGCTGCCACACAATCCAGGTTCACAATGGCGCCACGGTGAATTTGTGCGAATCGATTCTGATCGAGCTGTGGCAAAAGCTTGCGCAGCGGTTCGCGAATCAACGCCTCTTCCGTCTCGGTATACACAGTAACGTATTTATCGGATGACTCGAACAGAATCACTTCATCGATTGGAATCATTTTGACTACATCTCGAACACTTGCCCTGATTGCTCGTAGTTGAGCGGTATTATCCATACTGGATTCTGCGGCCAGCAGTTGTCTGATTTGCGCCCCCAGTTCGTCGATCGGTGCCGCTGTTTTTTGCAGCTGCTGTTTTAATCGTGCAACCGTTTCGGCAAGCCGGTCAGCTTTCACTGGTTTTAGTAGATAGTCGACTGCCGCTGTATTAAAAGCCTCAATGGCATAGTCGTCGAAGGCGGTGACAAATACGATCAGTGGTGGCGCTTTGCCCTCTGTCGACCAGTCTTCGGCAATGCTCTGGGCAACCTCGATACCTGACAGACCGGGCATGCGGATGTCCAGAAACGCGATATCGGGTGTGTGCCGGGTAATCTCATTGAGTGCGCGTTGTCCATTGCCGGCAGTTGCGGCGATGGTGAGTTCGGGCCACGCTTGTGCCAGCTCGCGAATCAATGATTCGAGCAGCAGTGGTTCGTCGTCGGCGACAATGGCGTTGGGGATGCCGGTCATGGTGCGCTCGTGTGAATAGGCAAACAGATAGTGATCCGCGTGCCTTTGATCGCCGGATCAGTGTTGACGGAGGCGATGGTCAGGGTGGCGTCACCGGTGAAGCTCTCCTGTAGTCGCTCGCGAAGGCTACTAAGGCCCAAACCACCAGTGGCTGAGGAGCTGGCCTGTGGCTGATCTGACAGTATTTCATCAATACGCTCGCGACTCATGCCGCTGCCGGTGTCGGCGACTGTCAGTGTCAGTTGGTCGCCCTGCCGGCTCGCTTCAACACTAATGGAGCCACCATCGATTTCGGGTTCAATGCCATGGCGTATTGCGTTCTCGACCAATGGCTGCAGGATCAGTGATGGTACCTTGAGATCACGGCAGTCGGCTGGCAGTTGCAACTGGTAATTCAGTCGATCCGCCAGCCGCACGCCCATCAACTCCAGGTAATCTTCCAGCACGCTGAATTCGTGTGCAAGGGTGTTGCTTACCGATCTCGAGGCGCTGAGAGTCTCGCGCAGGAAGCTGTCGAGCCGGTCGAGCATCTGAATGGCGCGATCGGTATCGCTTGCAATCAGCGCGCGCAGATTGGCCAGGGTGTTGAACAGCATGTGTGGTTCGAGTTGCGCGCGCAGCATGGCGTGATGGGCGTTGTCGGCCTTGCGCCGTTCTTCGGATGCTACAAGTTCCAGGCGCAATAGTTTCTGTTTACTGGCCAGATGCCAGTTGAATGCGATACTGGCAATCACGGCGGTGATCACCGAGGCGATCAGCTGGTCCTTGTCCAGAGCCGAAAACGCGTTGCCGGGTAAGTCGAGCCACCAACTGGCGATCGCCAAGCCGGCGTAGGTGCCCAGTGGCGTGACGAGCAATATCGAAAACACGGTCAGCCATTGATCGGTGATATGCAGCATTCGCGCAAGCCAGGCCGTACCGATTGCCAGTAGACAGATGCTGTTGCCAATCGCCTGTGCATGAATGAAATTATTGTAGAAGCCATAGCGGCCAATCGCGGGTACCAGAAGCCACAACACCAATGCAATGAGGGTGCAGAACGCAAAGTTCTGCACCAGAATCATCGGCGTGGACAGGCGCCGCGCAGCAGATAGCGGCGATTGTCTGCGGGTGTTGGCGCTCATGAGGGCGTCTTATGCCTGTACGAACTGGCCGTGCAGACCCAACGGCAGTGCGTAGGGCAAGCGGCACTCGGCAATCGGGCCATCTTCAATGTGCTGTGCATCGAATACCGACAATGTCGTTTGTTGTTGTTGCCAGTTGAAGCTCGTGCCGATAAGCCAGCCATCACCCTGGCGGTCACCTGGCGCGGGTACGAATAGATGCTCCTCGGCGATGGCGTTGGCGTCATAGTCAAATATTTTTTCTGATTGCGTGCGACGGTCAATTCGGCAAACCCGATTAAAACCAAACACATCGTGCGGCATTTGCGCCGAGCGCCCGAGCATGAACAATTGCTGTGTCGGTTGGCCTGTGAAGCGTTGATCAAAACGTGGAAAATCTACGCCGGTGCCGGGCAATGCTTCAATTGTAGCGCGCCCACCCGCGGTATCCAGCACGATCTCGTGCGCGTTGGGTGCCGTGGGCAGTAAGGTCAGCGGTTGTGCGGTGGTGGCTTGCACGATCTGGCGCATCAGTGGTTTGAATTCGTTGGCTGTCGCCACCTCGATTCTGATGGTTGAGCCATCCTGCCAGGCATTGCCCATGTGAAACGCGAAGAACGCGGGCAACTCGAAGCGATGCGCAATTTGCAGGCTCTGTTTGTCGATTACCAGCACGTGCACCGGTTGATCGGCATTCCATTGCAGGCGGTCGGCAAAGGCTTTCCGGTCGCTGCTCGCGTCTTTGAAAAAAAGCGGCTGCAAGACGAAAACCAGATACCGCTCTGTGATCGCGAAGTCGTGCACCATGTCGGCGTTGGGTGCATCGATGATGGACACCCGATTCAGACTGCCATTGGCGTTGAGGTCGTACAGAATCAGTTTGCCCGAACCGCTGAGATAGCCGAAATTCCAGATGCGGCCATTGGGCTCAATGCGCGGATGGGCAGAGAACGGCAGGCCGTCGGTTTCCGGTGAGAAGATTTTCCGCCCCAAGGTATCCAGGCGTTTGGCATCGAGCCGCCACGCGGAACCCGCCTCCCACAGTGCCAGTACCTCATCGCCGAGTGGCAGCACTGAGATATTCGCGACATTGAGATCATCGGGACCACTGATCGGTTGACTGTCGGCGAACGCGGTGCCAAAACCGTCTCGCAAAAATCGCCCGGCGGCGGCTTCTTTTATCGACCGTTCGGTGTCGACCATCTTCGCGCGATGTATCAGCGAATCACCGGTCAGCTCGAACGAATGCACCATGCCATCGCCATCAAACCAGTGGTGGTAGCGCGTGTCTCCGCGCTGCATACGCGCCGGGCCGTTGCGATAGAGTGTGCCGCGCAGCTCATCGGGCAGTGCGCGATTAAAGGCAACGCGTGTCGGCCCGAAGGCTTCGGGTACGTTGTCAAAGCTGCTGGCGAATGCCTGGTGTGGCATCGGTTGATTGTCGGCCCACAGTTGTGACGGGCTGATACCGGAGACGGCGATGGTGGCGCCTGCCAGCATCGACTGGCAAAAGCGCCGCCGCGCCGGTTGTTCGATGGGATTTTTCACGCTCTTCACCTAGTTCAGGAAAATACTGATGGTTTTGCCATCGTCATCTAGAGTGAATTGGGTCTTGCGCCAGCTTGGCGCGCCAAACAACACTTTACCTTCCAGCGATGCACCCCATGGTTCTTTTGGCAGGCCCAGCATGTTGGTATCGAGATCGCCGTTGTCGTTGATATCGTGGTAGACCAGTACCGCATAGTCCCCGGCGGTGAGATTGGCAAAAGTAAACTGCATTTTACCTGTGGTTGCGGGCATCGCAGAGGCCTGAGCGGTTGACTTTCGAAAGCTGTCTTTACTGTCGTAAATCGCTACCATCATTTTCCCGGCCGCCTTTTCAACCGGGCTGATTTTGATGACCAGATCTGCAGCGGCCACCGGTGCCGATATCACAGTAGCAAGGGCTATGGCGATAATGCAGCTGAGTGAGGTCTTTTTCATGATTCGTATCCTTGTGTGTGGTTGTGGTTGTGGTTGGTTTGGAAAACGGATTTAACGACGCAGCGTGCGGTCAAACCAGGCGACAAGCTCGCGCCCCAGTTGACGGTTGTATCGGGCACGATCAAAGCCGGGCGGATCGATGGCTACCTCGCCCAATGGCGACTGCCAGGCTGCGTTGATCGGGGCGATAAAGCTAAAGTGACCAGCACCGGCCGCGCTTTTTACCTCGGCGTGCGGCGCCACATCGGTCAGACGTTGCAGGTGATAGCGATGTGGCAAAATTTCATCGTGTTCTGCTCCGATTAGAAGCACGTCTACGTCTTCATTGATGCGCGATGCCGCATCGATGACACTGCCCAGCGGGGCCAGCAGTGCAGCAGAGCGAATCTTCCACGCAGGCTGTACGGTTTTGATTTCTGCTGGCAACGCAAAGGCATTGCTCGATGGTGAACTGACGCCGATCGTCGGATCTTTGTAGTGGCAGGATGGATCGTTAGTCGCCGTTTGACAGTGCGCCATCAATCCCTCGCGATCGGGTCTGGCCCCAATGTTGGCAGCGACCGCATAACCCCCGGCCGAGTGACCGATGGCGCCAATGCGTGAATCATCGATCAGGGTGCGCAGCTTTTCATCTGCAGCCAGCGCGTTCAGCAGTGCGGCAATCTGTCGCGGCCGCTCGTCAAAGTAACGCTCGTCTGCCACCAGTGAGCGGTCCTGGTAGTTGTCACCGGGATGGGTCAGTGCCGCGACCAGGTATCCCGCCTGGGCCAGTGCCTCGGCCAGCGGGTGGTGCGCAATGTTGCTGCCACCGGTCCCGTGAGACACCACGACAAGCGGGTGCTTGTGGGGGCTGGGCTCGCTGCCAGCCGCTACCTGCAGCGTAAACGGGCCGGCGTCGATCGCCACTGGTGGCTCATCAGCCGGGTACCAGATCGCCACCGTTACCGGGGTATTGTGATAATCGAAGGACCAGTCGAGCAGGTCGGCGCCGGCCTCCGTGGCAACCGCAGGTGGTATTGTCAATGCGGCGATTGACAGTGCACCGGCGGCCAGTCGGGCGCAGCACTTCAGGGTGTGGTTGGCAGGCGACATATTGGCTCCGTTCGTTTACTGTGTGGATACAGTGTCGACCTCCGGGGCGCCTGGCGCGAGCGGTTTGCGACGAACGGCAGACTGTCGGCGTGAAGCGACGATTGGCGGTGATGAATGGAGACATCAAACGGGTAAATCCGTGCAATTGAGGGGTTTACCTTAGTGTCAGGGCGTCGGCGGCGCGCCAGACTAGCTGTCCAGCCGTAGCTGTATTCCGCGCGTCGTTGCTGTAGTCTTGCGGCCAGCCAGTGTGGAATAGTTGCCTGGTCTCACTCGATCAACAGCGGATGTTATTCGTGACCCCCAGCGCCACCGCCCAACAGCAAGATGTTATAGAGCCGCACGATCTGTCAGCCACCCTGCAGGACAGCCCGCTGTTCAGCTTGTTGCCGGCCGATGAACTCGATCGCGTGCAGCAGACCCTGCAAGTGCTCGATTACGCTGCCGGCGAGGCGATTCTCGAGCAGGGGCGTTCGGCCAGTGGCATCTATCTGATCACTCGTGGTCGCGCGATCATCGCCGACAACAGCGCCGAGCAGCCGGTGGTGTTGAAGACCCTATCGGTCAGCGACAGCTTTGGCGAGCGCTCGGTATTGGGGCGATCCATCGTGTCGGCCACGGTGCAGGCGGCTGAGGCTGTCACCGTGTTGCGCCTGGCGCCGGATGATGTCGAACAATTGCTCGATCGCGTTCCGCACCTGCGCGAAAGCCTGCAACATCGTATCGATCGCGACGGCGAATTCACGTTCCTGCGCACGCTGCGCGTACTCTCCGGACTGACCCGACGCGAGATCCAGTCGGTGCTGGAGGTGGTCGATACAGTGGTGCTCGACGCCGGTGACTGGCTCTATCGCGAGGGCGATGACGGCAATGCCGCCTACATCATCCGCGCCGGTTCCATCGAGTTGATCCGCGAGTCCGCCGGTGGGGCGAGTCTGGCAACGCTCGCACCGGGTGCGCTGATTGGCGAAGACACCCTGCAGGCGGTGCACGCGCGCAATGAGTCGGCGCGCGCGGTGAGTGACTGTGAATTGCTGCGCCTGCGCAAACAGGATTTTGATACCGTGCTGGCGCGCAGCTCGGTGCGTGAGCAGATCGCGCGCGAATCCCAAATGCGCGAGCAACACTATGAAAGCGCGATCTGGTTGTCCGATACGGTGCAGGGTAGAACCGCGTTGTTGAATATGCTGGCGGAGGAAGACGGCGTCGCCCGCTTTTGGCAACAGGCACGACACGACAAGCGCAGCGCCGAGGAGGGGTTGCAGATCCTCGCGCGTGCTACCGGGCTTGACTACCTGGCACCGACCTCACAGCTTCTGGTTGATCCGGAGCTTGTGCGCCAGGTATCCGGTCAGTACGCCCAGGCCAATCAGGTGCTGCCGGTATTCGCCGACCGCGAACACGTTGAAGTACTGACTTCGACCCCTTTTCTGGGCAGCCTGCCGGGCGAGTTGAGCCAGATGCTGCATGCGCCGATTACCTTGCGTTTAAGCGAGCCACAGTTTCTGGCCAAACTGATCGAGACCAGCACCGTCGATGGCGATGGCATTGCCGGTTCACTGTCCGATATCGCCGGTGGCGACAACTGGGACGATCTGGATTCGATTGAAGATCTGAAAGATCAGGCGCAGGCTGCGCCCATCATAAAGCTCGTCAACAATATTTTTATGGAGGCGATCGCGCGCAAAGCTTCCGATATACATGTCGAGCCCTACGAAGACGAACTCACCGTGCGCTATCGCATCGATGGCATATTGCATCTGGTATCCACCGCACCGCGGCGGTTCCAGGCGGCGATCATCAGCCGTATCAAGATTATGGCGAACCTGGATATTTCAGAGCGCCGAATACCGCAGGATGGACGCATCTCACTGCGGCTGGAAGCCAAGAGTTTCGACATTCGTGTGGCCACGATACCCACCGTGTTTGGCGAAGGTGTGGTGATGCGGATTCTCGATAAATCCAGCGTTCAGGTGTTGCTGGGTGATATCGGGTTTGAAGAAACCATGCTGGCACAGTGGCAGCACGCTATCTCGCAGCCCAACGGCGTGGTACTGGTAACCGGCCCGACGGGCTCCGGTAAGACCACCACGCTTTACGCCACGCTCAATCATGTCAAAAGCCCTGAGTCCAAGATCATCACCGCCGAGGATCCGGTTGAATACCAGTTGCACGGCATCAAGCAGGTACAGATCGATGCCAAAGTCGAGCTGACTTTTGCCGCTGCACTGCGCAGTATGTTGCGCCTTGATCCCGACATCATCATGGTCGGTGAAATACGAGATTTTGAAACCGCAGAGATTGCCGTACAGTCAGCACTGACGGGCCACCTGGTGTTTTCCACGCTGCACACCAATGATGCACCCACCGCGATCACCCGGCTGGTGGAAATGGGTATCGCCCCGTATCTGGTTGCCTCCGCTGTCACCGCTGTGCTGGCACAGCGGCTGGTGCGCAAGCTGTGCACCAATTGTCGTGCACAGGATGAGGCCGGCCACTGGCAACCGGTGGGTTGCTCGCAATGTGATAACAGTGGCTATCGGGGCAGGCTGGGTATTTATGAGTTGATGATTATCGACGATGCGATTCGCGAACTGATCATCGACAACAAAGACGCCACCGTGATTGCCGCCGAAGCACAGCGACGCGGCCTTGTCACCTTGAGCGACGACGGTCAGCAAAAGGTCGCACAGGGCCTGACGAGCCTGGCCGAGATTCGGCGTGTGGCGGGTTGACGCTATGCACCGTGTTATCGCCTGTAGCCAAAGCCATCGCGACCGCAGTGGTGCGCATGGTGCGCGGGTAGTGATTCACTAACATGCCGACTTACGCTTATAAAGGCACTCATGGCGGCCAGCAGCGCGAAGGGGAGATCGAGGCCACTGATCAGCGCGCCGCGCTCACCGCACTGCGACAATCCGGCGTACTGCCACTGCAGGTCGTTGAACGCGCCTCGCGTGGGTCGGGTTCCAGCCCGGCACGGGCGGCAAGCTCAAACAACAAGCCGCTAATCGCGCGTGGCATCAATGACAAAGACATCACAGGCTTTACCCGTCAGCTCGCCACCTTGATCAACGCCGGCTTTCCACTGGCACGCGCGCTGGAGTTTATTCAGCGTCAGGGCGAAAAGGAATCGCTGCGCGAACTGATCGGCAAGGTCAACACGCAGGTGCGCGGTGGCGCATCGATGTCTGAGGCACTGGCCGAACACCCCAAGCACTTCGACAGTCTGTATACCAATATGGTCAAGGCCGGTGAGGCGGGAGGCATTCTGGCACTGCT
>CAZYDV010000160.1:0-13828 GCA_964646405.1 uncultured Granulosicoccaceae bacterium
AGACGTAACGCCCGCGTCCGATCGCGGCGGTGAAGTTGTCTCACTAAAGGATGCGCAGGCTGACAAACCAGACACGGTAGCTACAGCCACACCCGAATCTGCAGCCGCCAGCTCCGACCAGCAAAAACAGCCCGCCACCGGAACAAGCGACAACGCCGGCACAGTTGAACCACAATCCGACAACGAAACCTCGTCTACTGAACACAGCGAGCAAGCGCAAACAGCGGCTGCAACAGATTCGGTGGCAAACTCAGCCGAAACACGTTACAAAACGGCCGCCAAGCAAAGCGTGCCGTCGCCAACATCCGAGGCGCAGTTACGTATTTCGGCGAGCGAGTTCGGTAGCCCCGAATCGACAAGTGACGGTAACAGTGAGACCGGCGACGAAGCCGAAGTCACGGCAGTGCTTGAAATCCCGATCGAAGACACGCAGGCACAATCGACCGCGGTACTGGATAGCAAGGATTACATGATTGCCCGGCTGCAGGCGCGAATTCGCGAGCTGGAGTCAAACGCCGGCCCCGAGGATCAGCGGGCCCAACTCGAGACGGCTGAAGCACAGATTAAAGATCGTGAGGTGAGAATCGAGCGTCTGCAGAACAAGTTGCTGGAGGCGCATCAGCAGAATGAGTCAACCATCGGTGAACGTCGTGCAGTCACGCATAACCGGCCGACGCTGCTGAGCAAAGTCAGGCTGCAATCGGGCCAGCGCGGCTAGTGGCTACTGCCGGCCACTTAGCGAAGACGCACGCGGCGGCTATCGCTGTCGCCGAGATTGTCATGCCAGGCCACCTTGAGAACTGTGCCTTCATTGGCCGCCAGCAGTTCCAGCGCAAAATAGGGATTGCGTGAGATATCCGGCCCGCAGTGCACATGAAACAACGTCTCGCCGTTGTCTTCATCGCTGACCGTCAGGCTCTGAATGAACTTTGCCGGTATGGTCTGACCCTGCGAATCAGTCCTCGCACCAGACTCCATCGGATGCCTGATCCGAATTTCCAGCCGCACATCATCGCCCAGTCTGCGGCTTTTCAGCGTTAGCGTATCAGTGGCCAATTCATCACCCGTTGCAATCGTTTGCGCCTGTCATGACTGCTCTACGGCCACCATCGCGCGCCCGCTGAATATGCCGCTCTGCGTTTCGATCACCGCGACTACCTCAGAGCTGCGACGCAACTTCACGCGCGTCGATAACACCGGTTTGATCTGCGGCTGAATGGTCGCCTGTAGAATCAGGGGCCGCTGGTTGGCGGGCACCAGCACTGCAATGCTTTTGACGTCGGGCAGTGCGGTGGTGACGCGAATCGGCACCACAGCACCGTTGATCGCCGTTTGCGGCACCCCAAGGTACACCAGATTGTTGGGCTGCGCCGTGCCGTCGAGCAACTGATCCAGTGCCGCGGTCAGCGTCTCGCTCTCGAACGCCGCTGCCGGCCAGTCGTCGCTCGCGACACGCGCAAGTAGCAACCGGCTCAAACCGGCACAACCCAGAGCCAGTATCGCGGCCGAGCCTTTCAGCATTGTCCGTCGTTGGGTGATCGCCATCACTCCTGCATAAGTCAATCAAGTGTCGGTGCAGAACTCTGTCCGACAGTGGCACATCAAAACGCCAGTTACATGCCATGCGATAGTGGCACAAATGATGATTTTGCGCGCCAACTCACCGAATTACCACGCGGGAACTTCCGCTTGCGCCAGCACCTGACTGATGTTCGCTCTGTGTCCGTTGCGCTAGACTTAGCAGCAACCCGAATCGCTCGGCCGATACGCTGTCCCCTGGCCTGGCATCCCCATTTTCACAGGCGTCCTGCATGCAGCCCATCGTCTCAGTACGCAATCTGTCCAAGCGCTATGCCTCCGGGCATCAGGCGCTGGACGACGTCAGTCTCGACATCGACAAAGGCGAAATCCTCGCCCTGCTCGGCCCCAACGGCGCGGGTAAGACCACGCTGATCTCGATTATCTGCGGCATCGTCACGCCCACCTCCGGCACCGTGACCATCGATGGACACGACAACGAGACCGACTATCGCATCACGCGCAAAAAGATTGGCCTGGTGCCGCAGGAACTCACCCTTGGCGCCTTTGATACCGTTTGGAACACACTAAGCTTCAGCCGCGGCCTGCACGGCCACCCGCCCGATCCGGACCACCTCGAAAAAACGCTGAAACAGCTCTCCCTGTGGGACAAGCGCGACAGCAAACTGATGACACTGTCAGGGGGCATGAAGCGCCGCGTGCTGATAGGTAAGGCGCTGTCACACCAACCGAGCATCCTGTTTCTCGATGAGCCCACCGCCGGTGTCGATGTCGAGTTGCGCAAAGAGATGTGGACGTTGGTCAACGAACTGCGCGAATCCGGCGTCACCATTATTCTGACCACCCACTACATCGAAGAGGCCGAGGAGATCGCCGATCGGGTTGGTGTGATCAGCAACGGCCAGTTGCTGCTGGTGGAAGAAAAGGCCGCACTGATGCAGAAAATGGGCAACAAACGACTGACCATCGATCTGCGACAATCTATCAAAGCCGTGCCGGCAGCACTTGCCAGCTACGATCTGCAACTCTCAGACAGCGGCGATCAGTTGATCTACACCTACGATACACGCCGCGAGCGCACCGGCATCACCGCCCTTTTGCAAACACTCAACGAGAGTGGCCTGTCATTGCGCGATATCAACACCTCGCAAAGTTCACTGGAGGAAATTTTCGTCAATCTGGTCAAAGCCGACTCATGAACTGGCACGCAATCCGGGTTATCTATAAATACGAAATGCTGCGCACCTGGAACACGCTGCTGCAGAGTATCGCCTCACCGGTCATTTCAACATCATTGTATTTCGTGGTGTTTGGGGCGGCCATTGGGTCGCGAATTCAAAGTGTTGAAGGCGTTTCATACGGTGCGTTTATCGTCCCGGGCCTGATGATGCTGTCACTGCTGACACAGAGCATCTCCAACGCTTCCTTCGGCATTTACTTTCCCAAATTCACCGGCACCATCTACGAGATACTCTCTGCCCCCATTTCCTTTGTGGAGGTAGTGATCGGCTACGTCGGTGCGGCGGCAACCAAATCACTGATCATTGGCATCATCATTCTCGCCACCGCCGGCCTGTTCGTCGATCTGCAAATCGCTCACCCGTTCTGGATGCTGGCGTTTCTGATCCTTACCTGCATCACCTTCGCCCTGTTCGGCTTTATCATCGGTATCTGGGCCGACAACTTCGAAAAACTGCAACTGATTCCGTTGCTGGTCATCACACCACTGGTGTTTCTGGGTGGCAGTTTCTATTCGGTATCGATGTTGCCGCCCGCCTGGCAGACCGTTACCCTGTTCAACCCGGTGTTGTATCTGATCAGCGGTTTTCGCTGGAGTTTTTTTGAAGTGGCCGATGTCAGCGTTGGACTGAGCCTCGCGATGATCGTGCTGTTTCTACTCATCTGTCTGGGCATCGTCTGGTGGATGTTCAAGACCGGCTACAAACTGCGCCAGTAAACGATATCCTGCGAAGAGAAATTATGTCTGACTCACTCAACGTCGACACCGTAGACACGCCACCACGCGACGCTGCCACGGTGGTACTGATTCGCGATAGCGACCACGGCAAACCCGAAATCCTGATGCTGTGCCGCGGCAACAGCCACACGGTGATGAACAACGCCTATGTGTTTCCCGGTGGCAAACTCGATGATGAAGACGAGACACCAGAAAATATCGCCAACTTAAGCCTGGCAGGTGATGCCAACGAATTGCTCAACGAACCCGACCTGCCCCGCTCCCGCGCCGCGGCTCTGTTCGTCGCCGCCTGCCGCGAAACCCATGAAGAAACCGGCGTGACCGTCTCGACTGAACAAATCGTTCCGATCTCGCGCTGGATCACACCGAAAACACCATCGATGATGCGCAAACGTTTCGATGCGCGCTTTTTTGTCGCCAAAATGCCAGACGGCCAGACCGCCGTGCACGATGGCGAGGAAGCCACCGACAGCGGCTGGTTTACCGCAGAAGGTGGTTTGCGCGCCTACTATGCCGGCGATATCACCCTGGCACCGCCTCAGATCATGACCCTGGCCGGCCTGCTGCCTTACCAGTCCGTTGACGAAATTCTGAAAATGGCGGTGGAAAACACACCTGGCACTGTCGAGCCGCACGTGTTTAAACACGGTGACAATCAACGCGTGCTGGCCTACCCCGGCGATCCGACCCACCCGGTTTCCAAACGCGCCATCCCCGGCCCGAGCAGACTGGTCTGGCGCGATGATCGATTCGAACCCGAGGACGGCCGACAGGTTTTTTTTAACGAGGCATGATCAACTAACAATCCGGTAAAACGGGACAGTGTCAGTGGATATTCATTCAATTGACGACGCGCGCCGAATCGCGCGCAAGCGCCTGCCGCGCATGATTTTCGATTTTATCGACGGTGCCACCGGCAGCGAGAGCGCCTGCCGGCTCAATCGCGAATCTCTCGAAGCCATCCGGCTGCAACCTCGCACGCTGATCAACGTCGAGTCGCGGCATCTGCGCCTGCGGTTTTTAAAACAGGATTGGGACCTGCCGTTTGGCATCGCACCGATGGGCATGTGCAATCTCACCCGTCCCGGCGCCGATCAGGCGCTGGCGCGCGGGGCGCGCACTTACAACATCCCGCTTTGCCTGTCGACTGCCTCATCCACCAGCATCGAAGACATGGCCCAGGCCACAGGCGGCAATCTATGGTTTCAGCTCTACGTTGGTCAGTCAGAAGAACTGGCGATGAGCTTCGTCGATCGCGCTGCCAACGCCGGTTGCAAAGTCCTGTTGCTGACCGTAGACGTGCCACAGGTCGCACCACGTCCGCGCGATCAGAAAAACGGTTTTAAAACACCCATCAAAATTGGGCCAAAGCAATTTATCGATTTCGCACTGCATCCGCGCTGGTCGCTTGAAACCCTGATCAGTGGCATACCGCGGACCGCCAATTTCGCCGCCGACAACGGCAGCGGTGCTTTCGTACGCGGCGAGAGTCGCGGCAAGGTCGACCACGCATTTTTACAACGCTTGCGCGAACGCTGGCGTGGCAAGCTGATCGTCAAGGGCGTATTGTCGGCAGAAGATGCCACCACCATTCGCGATACTGGCATCGATGCCATTTATGTCTCCAACCACGGCGGCAGACAGCTCGATAGCGCACCACCGGCAATCAGTGCCCTGCCGGCCATCCGCGACGCCGTCGGCGACAGTTTCCCGCTGCTGTTCGACAGCGGCGTGCACACCGGCGAGAGCATCGTCAAAGCGCTTGCGCTGGGCGCCAATTTCGTCATGCTGGGCCGCCCGTTTATGTATGGCCTGGGTGCGGATGGAGAGTCCGGCCTGACACGCGTGATTGAAATCCTGCGCGATGAAATGAATCTTGCCATGGCGCAAATCGGTGCACTGAACGTTGGCCAGATCGATCGCAAGGTGTTGTGGGCGACGGGCGATCGACCAAAGTAAATCGCGGATCTGCCTGCGCCGATAACACCCCGTCTAGATCGAGCCTGCAGCCGGCAAGCAGGACATAGCGTTCGCCGATTGCGCGGCAACCCACAGCTCGTCACAAACCGTCAGACATTTGGCGCCAGAATTTGCATCGACGCCCCTGCCGGCTGCGCCCACTACAGGTTCCAGATGACGTGCCGATTGCTCCTGTGGGTCAAGCTTTTCAGGTACGCCGCATGATCAAGCGCAAGCCAGATATAATCCGGGGCAATTCACAGTCGTGCCGACGCGAAGGGCCTTTGCGTCGACCAATCGCATCCTGGCTGCTGTTCGGTTTACTGGCTATCGTTGTCGGCGGCTGCGATTCGTCGGCCACACTGACAAGTGGCGGCGATGAAATCGACGATATCTTCGTGCTGGAGATCGACGAACAGACAGGGCCAATCGATGACGGCCTGTCAGCAGATGAGCCCGTCTATCACTTCGAGGGCGATTACGAAGTTGACGCCAATGGCCTGATTGCCAATGAACCTGCGATTGGCGCCGCACTTGGCGCGGATCCCGTGCGCAAACTGGAAGGCGCCTGGACCAGCGTATTCAACTGGCCAGTCAGCCCGATCCATATGGCGTTACTGCCGGATGACACGGTACTTACGTACGGCACCAATCCAGACGCACAAAACGCTACGGCATTCACGTTTGACAAGTGGTTCCGATGGCGCGGTACAGACAGCGACTCGCACGAAACATCACCCACCGGTATCGCGACCAATCTCTTTTGCAGCGCGCAATCAGTCATGCCCGACGGCAAGCTGTTGATATCGGGCGGTGATGGTAATCAGGTTGATAATCAGACGCTAAAAAACGACGGCATCGATGCGACGACGATTTTCGATTACCAGACCAATTTGCTGTTCAACGGCCCATCGATGCACTTTGCCCGCTGGTATCCGACGCTGCTGACCTTGGCCGACGGCAGGCAACTGGCCCTAGGGGGACGTAAGTTTCGGGGAAACTCACCGGCAGCCCTGACCGATCCCGTTTCTATCCCACCGGTACCGGAAGTGTACGATCCCGATACAGGCCAGTGGAGCCTGTTGGCCGGTGCGACCAATCAGGCACTGTTCAATCGCATCTGGTACTACCCGCGCGCGTGGCTACGGCACAACGGCAGGGTGATTGTCGCCGATATTGGTCAGGATCGATTATTTGAACTGTCTGCAGACGGTAGCGGCTCACTGACCGAGCTCGGTGAATTTCGCGGCAGTTTTGGTGCCGTCAACTCACCAGCCGCTATGTTTGAACCCGGTAAAATATTATTTGTAGCGCGCAACAAACGCGCAGAGGTACTGGATATCAGCGGCAATGACGTGACGCTCGCGCCTACGTCCTCCAGCCTGCACTCACGAAGCTGGGCCGATGCAACCGTCCTCGCCAATGGCGAAGTATTTCTCAGTGGCGGCATAGAAACCCGCGCTACAAACAACTCGGGTGATTATCCCGGTGAGATCTGGAATCCGGATACTGGTCAATGGACATTAACGGCAAAAGCCGCAAAGGCCAGGCTGTACCACTCCACCGCCATTCTGCTGCCAAACGGGCGGGTACTGACCGCCGGTGGTGGCCCACCCGGGCCGGTAGTAAACATGAACGCTGAAGTTTTTATTCCACCGTATCTGTTCGATGAAAACGGTGCGCTTGCACCCAGACCGTCGATCACCGAGATGGCGTCGCCCGACTACGCAAGTGAATTCTTTGTGCGAGTCGGCAGCGACGATCCAATTGGCAAAGTGTCGTTTATTCGCTCCGGTTCAGCAACGCACAGCTTTGATCAGTCGCAGCGTTATATGGAGCTTGCGTTCGAACAATCCGGCGATTCATTGACTGTCACAGCACCGGCCGATTCCGCGATCGCACCGCCGGGTCTCTACATGCTTTTCGTATTTAACGAAGAAGGTGTGCCCTCACATGCAAAGCTCACAATGCTCGGCGGTGAACAGATCCCGTCGACCGACAACACTGATCCATCGGACACAGACCCTGACAATCTGCTGACCAACGGCGGCTTTGAATCGGATAAATCCGGATGGATTGCCTGCGCAGCCGATAATCTGTCGCAGATCAGCAGTCAAAGCCATCGCGGCAATCAGGCGCTGTTTCAGTCTGCCGGTGCCTGCCTGTACCAGGAAGTCAGCGTCATACCCGGCGCAACCTATACGCTGACATGCGATGCGATGACTGCCGGCAGCGCATTCTCGAGCATCAACATCAACATGCTCGATTCACAGTACAACGAGCTGACTGCTGACCTTGCAAGCGTGACAACCAACGATTACCAAACACTGGAAAAGAGTCTGCAAGCTCCAGCCAATGCCGCGTTCTCTGCCGTGACGCTCTACTCCGAGGGGCCGACTTATATTGATTCCTGTCTGCTGGTGGCCGACGAAACTGACGTCACACCGGTTACCCCGCCAGCTACGTTGCCGATTCCGGCAGACAATCTACTCGCCAACAGCGCCTTCGAGCAGGGCAAAACCAACTGGATCGATTGCGCCGCACCACAATTGACATCGATTCGCGCGAACGAGATCAATGACGGACAATCACTGCGAGTGGAAAACGCCGGCTGCATCTATCAGGAGTTCCCCGTCACCGCCGGAGAACAATACAAAGTGCAGTGCCTGGCAAAGTCTGAAGATGCGCGCTACTCAAGCATCACACTGCAGGTATCAGATAATTCGTTTGCGCAGCTGGACGAGGCCGTTGTCGTAGTCACACCTGGCGCATTCGACACCTACCAAACGCAGATCACAGCGCCTGCCAATAGTGCGATCGGTGCCGTCACCCTCTACTCCGAAGACGCGAGCGATTTTGACGCTTGCTTTGTCGTGCGCAATTGATCGGCAGGCACTACAGGTAGGTTGGCGTAAAGCCTGCGATTCGGTTGACTGTGGCTCAAAGCCAGCACAGCAATCAAGCACCCTCACGCTTCAAGATCGTGTGCCCAACAGCAGCATGACGTAGCACCTGCATATATCGAACACGCTCAAATCTCCGCCACGGCCTGCTCTCCCATCGGGTCTGTCTTCCCGCCAAAAGGCAAAGCACGAGTAGATCAGCATCGGAAAATCAGGCCCGCTTGTTACACGACCAACCAACAAACGACGCGCCCTGCCCGACACCAGAATTCGTTTGCCTATATGATGCATCTCACATTAAGCATCAATAGCTGATGATCCAGCACTCTGGCCCTGGATCGTCGGCCCGAACGGGGAAAACTCAAACATGAAAATCCGCGGTGGCGCCCTGCTTGCGCGCGCGTTTCACGACAAAGGCGTCAAACGGGTTTTTACCCTGAGTGGAGGCTTTTGCAATCCGGCACTGGAAGGCTTTATGGAATGCCAGATGCCGGTGATCAACTCGCCGCACGAACAGGTGGCCGGCCATCTGGCCGATGGCTACACGCGAATCAATCGCGAGCCGACGGTCTGTCTGGTCGGACCGGAGGGATTTGCCAATGCCATCCCGGCGATGATGGAGGCCTGGGGTGAGCGTTCGCCGGTCATCTTCGTCACCGGGTCGAGCACGCTAAAGCGCAAGGGCAGTGGCGGATTTAAGGAGATCGATGACGTCGCGATCGCCGCCCCGCTGACCAAGTACAGCGCCGAGGTCACACACGGTGAACGCATTCCTGAGTTCGTCGATCGCGCCTGGAAAATCGCGACCAGCGGCTACCCTGGACCGGTGCACCTGAGCATTCCGGTAGACATCATGTTCAGCTCGTTCGATGCGGATTCCGCCTGCGATGAACGCCCGTTCAACCGCCAACCAACATCCCGGTTGCGCGCCTGGCCCGACCCTGAAGATCTACATCGCATGCTCGGCATCATCGCCGCTGCCAAGCGCCCCGTGTTGATTGGCGGCCACGGCGTCTGGTGGTCGGGTGCCGACAAAAAACTCGAGCAGACCGGGCGCGCCTTGAACATCCCGATATTTAACATCCCCTATCACCAGAAATTGCTTGGCGAGGAGAGCGATGCCTATATGGGCCTTGCCGACATCCACCAATACCCGCCATCAGAATACGCGCTGCAAAATGCCGACGTGACGATCATCGTCGGCGGCCGGCTCGATAATCAAATGAACTTTGGCAATCCGCCACTGTTTCCCGCCAGCACGCAACTGATCTGTGTCAACGGCTCACACGAGGAGACCGAGCTCAACCGCGCTGCCGATCATCTGCTGCTCAGTGATCCGGGTGCATTTCTCGATGCGCTAATGCAGCTAAAGCCAGACGGCAAGTGGACACTTGGCAGCCAATGGCACGACGATAATCGCCTCAAGCGTGGCGAATGGGTAGATAAAACCATTGCCGAGATTCCCGCCCCGGATGAGACCGGCGGCATGATCCACCCCTTGCAACTGGCGATCGACGTGCAGGACGCGATGGGCGATGACAACTGGCTGGTCATCGACGGCGGCAATACGCATTTCTGGTCTGAGATCGCGGTTAATATCGCGGGCTGGAAGGGACAAAAGCTTGGCAACATTCTCCACCCTGGAACCTTTAGTATGCTGGGGGTCGGCGTATCGTTTGCCATTGCCGCCAAGCTCACACACCGGCAGAGCAACGTGGTGCTGATCAGTGGCGACGGCGCTTTTCTGTCTGGCGGCCTGAGCGTAGAGGCGGCCTTTCAGGAAGACCTGCCAATCGTCGTGGTCATCGACAGTAACGGCGGGCTGGATTGCATTTCGCAACAGCAGGAGCGCATGTTCGCCAATGAGACGCACTTTGCCACCGACTTTCGCGATATCCCGTTCCATAAAATGTTCGAGGGGCTGGGCGGCTATGGAGAACTGGTGGAAACCCCTGGCGAAGTGGCGCCTGCAGTAAAACGGGCCATAGCCAGCGGCAAGACCGCCTGCGTCAATGTCAAGACCAAGGGTTACATCAGCCCAATTGTGCTGGCCACCACCAGCAAGCGCGACAAGGCATCTATCGAGTAATCCGCATGGCCACCATCTCCTCACACGTTCTGGATTCCGTCGTCGGCGATCACGCTCGCGCCATTGCGATAGACTGCATTCGCGTATCGGATCGCAGCGTGCTTTTCTCGTCAATCGCAAATCGTGAAGGGCGCATCAGCGAGACAGTTGCCATCGAACCGAGTGCCGAATATGAACTGGTATTTCATACCGCGGCATATTTTGCCGATCGCCACCCGTTGCCATCTGATGGCGGGCAGATTCTCAATTGCGTCGTGGTTCGACTGCAGATGCCCGACCCCGACGGCAAGTACCACATCCCGGTAATGATATCGCCTCACTCGTATAACATCTGGTGGTCCGGAGTAGATCCCGAGTGAGCGCTAAACTTGCGGTCTCGCGCCGCATTCGTGCAACGCCCTACACAGCTCGCGTCGAGGCGCTTGGCGTATCGGACTACTCGGTTGTCAATCACACAGTGTTGCCAAAGGGTTTTGGCCGCAGCACCGCAGAGGACTACTGGCATCTGCGCGAGCACGTACAGATCTGGGATGTCAGCTGCCAGCGACAAGTGCAACTGCGAGGCCCGGACGCCGCAAAACTTGCCCAACTGATGACGCCGCGCGATTTGCGTCAGGCAAAAGCGGGCCAGTGTCTCTATGTGCCCATCATCGATAAGGATGCCGGCATGATCAACGACCCGGTACTGTTAAAACTCGCCGATGATCGCTTCTGGCTGTCGATCGCCGATTCAGACGTCGCGCTGTGGGCCGGTGGCATTGCACAGGGTATGGGCCTGGATGTAATCGTCGATGAACCGGACGTCGCACCGCTCGCGATTCAGGGGCCAAAGGCGGAAGATCTGATGGCAAGCGTTTTCGGCGATGAAGTTCGCGAGATCGGTTTTTTCAAATTTCGCTATCTGGATTTTCACAGCGAGCCACTGCTGATTGCGCGCTCTGGCTACAGCAAACAGGGCGGATTCGAAATCTATTTACATCGGCCGGATCTGGCACTTTGCCTGTGGGACACCCTCTGGCAGGCCGGCCAGCCATTCAATATCGCACCCGGCTGTCCGAATCTGATTGAGCGTGTCGAGGGTGGATTGCTGTCTCTTGGCAACGAATTTACCCGCGCCAACAATCCGCTGGAGTGCGGGCTCGGCCAGTATTGCACTGCCAGCAACGAGATCGATCACATCGGCCGCGATGCGTTGCAAAAGATCATCCGCGACGGCCCTGTTCAGCAGATTCGCGGTGTATTGTTCGATGGCGACCCCTGCCCGCCCTGTGCCTCTACCTGGCCGTTGATGGCAGACGGCGATGATGCCGGATACATCACGACGGCGATCTGGTCACCCCGCTTTGAGCAGAACGTTGCACTGGGCATGCTGCAAAAAAGCTATTGGCAGCCAGGGCAAAAAGTTACCGTACACAGTGCCGACAAACAGACTCGACATGGTAGAGTGATGAGGTTGCCGTTTAACGATTGAGAATCGACACGGCATCCAAAACCATGAGCCACTGGAGGAAACTCATGAAGAAAAGCATCATTTTGCTGCTAGGACTGCTGCTGCCTTTCATCGGCAATGCGGCAGATTTTCCCGAGCGCGATATCACTTACCAAATCACGTTTGCCCCCGGTGGCGGATCCGATATTCGCGCCCGCGCGCAACAGCCCATGCTCGAAGAAAAGCTGGGCGTGAAAATGCAGATTCAATACAAGCCCGGTGGCGGTGGATCGCTCGGCTGGGCCAATATGGTCAAGCAAAAGCCGGATGGTTATTTCATGTCCGGCATCAACATCCCGCACATTATTCTGCAACCACTGGCGCGCGACAACGCCGGTTATGAAACCGCGCAGATAGAACCGGTCGTGCTGTTCCAGCAAATCCCGTTTGGCCTGACGGTGCTCGCAGACTCTCCGTTTCAGACGCTGGACGATCTGGTCGCCTACGCCAAAGAGAATCCCGGTGCGGTGACCGTCGGCGGCTCCGGCAGTTGGGATGCAACACACATCGCCCACCTGCAGTTTGAAAAGCTTGCCGGCATCAAAATGACCTACATCCCGCACAAGGGTGGCAAGCCAAAGCAAACGGCCCTGCTCGGTGGCCACACAATGGCGAGCTGGTTCGGCACCAGCGAGTGGCTGCCGCACGGTGACAAGGTCCGCAACCTCGCCGTCGCAACTCAGGATCCGGTCGAGACCAACCCGGATCTGCCAACTTTCAAATCGAAAGGCTACGAGCTCTATTCATCGGTCTATCACGGCGTCGGCGTGCCGCAGGGCACACCAGCTGACGTGATCGGCAAGCTGCAGGATACCTTCGTGGAAATCGCCAGCAGCGAGGACGTTCGCGCGCAAAAACTAAAAAGCGGCATCATCCCGATTGCGATGCCGGCAGCCGAGGCGAAGGCGCTGATCAACAACCGTATCGACGCCTGGGCGCCGATCGTCAAGGAATTTGCCAAGTAAGCGCAGATCGTCGTGCTCGACGGACTGATCGCCGGTGCCGGGCACCTGTTCGTGCCCGGCAATCTATTGTTTCTGTTTGCCGGCACGGCGCTCGGCATCGTGTTTGGCGCCATCCCCGGGCTCACTGCCACCATGGGGCTCGCGCTGCTGGTGCCGTTCACCTTCTCGATGGAGCCGGCCAGCGGCCTGATCATGCTGGCCGGCATCTATGTCGGCGCCATGTACGGCGACTCAGTGCCAGCGATCCTGATCAACACCCCTGGCACGCCAGCGGCGATCGCAACCACCTTCGATGGCTACCCACTGGCCCAAAAGGGCATGGCCCAGCACGCGCTGGTGGCCGCCGCATTCGCCTCTTGCTTCGGCAGCCTGCTGGCGTTTGCAGTACTCGCGGGTGCAGCCCAACCACTGGCCGAAATGTCGCTGGTATTCGGGCCAGCCGAGTACTTCTGGCTCGGCATTTTCGGACTTACCATCATCTCGGTGTTGTCCAGCGGCAACCTGATCAAAGGCTTCGTCACTGCCACCATCGGGCTGCTGCTGTCGACCGTCGGCATGGCCACGCTGGCCGGCGACGTGCGTCTGACCTTCGGCTTTCCCGAGTTGCAGGGAGGCATCGGCCTGGCCGGCGCGCTGATTGGCTTCTTTTGTCTGCCGGAAATTCTCTCCAACGTAATCGGGCGCCGCCGGGATACCTTTGCCGGTGAACAGATCAAACCATCGATTGGCATCATCGTCGGCACGGTCACCGATCTGATCAAGCGGCCGGTGCTGATGATTCGATCGGCGCTGATCGGGCTGGTGGTCGGCATTGCGCCTGGCGCCGGTGGCAACATTGCCAGCATGGTCTCCTACAGCGAGGCGCGCCGCTGGGAACGGGACAACCACGAGTTTGGCCACGGCACA
>CAZYDV010000161.1:0-13827 GCA_964646405.1 uncultured Granulosicoccaceae bacterium
GACAGCACCGACAGATCAAAATCCAGATGGGCTGAGAGAATCGTTAACCCTGCTTCCAAAGGCACAAGCTCGTTATGCTCGGCCTGTAGCTCCTGTGCGTGCGACTCACTGCTGCCGATGATCGGCTGCATACCGAATAGCAGCTGACAGTGTGACGGGTCACGTCCCAGATCGCTCATCAGAGTTTTGATTGACGCATAGTAGCGCGCTGCATCTTCAGCGCGTGGTTGAATTGCGAAGATCGCATCGGCATAGCGGGCAGCGAAATCCTGACCCTTGGGTGAGGTACCCGCCTGCAATATGCACGGACCGTTCTGCGGCGATCGCACCACATTCAGTGGCCCGCGCGATTTGAAAAAGCGCCCCTCGTGCTCGATCCGACGTACTTTTTGCGGATCGGCAAAGACGGCATTTTCCCGATCCATCACGATCGCATCTTCATCCCAGCTCTCCCACAGCTTGCGGCAGACCTGCATGAATTCATGCGCGCGATCGTAACGCTCATCGGAGGCTGTGCGCTCAGCGCCATAGTTAGCCTGCTGGTTGTGATTGAGCGACGTCACCACATTCCAGCCCGCCCGGCCCGAGGTCATGTGATCAATCGTCGCCCACATTCGGGCTGCGTAGAACGGATGCTGGTTACTAGTCGAGAACGTAGAGGCGAGTCCGATGTGCTTCGTCACCGCACCCAGCCACGGCAGCAGTGGCATCGGATCGTGTTCAGGCGCCTGTGCGGCGTATCGCAATGCCGGATCCAGCGTGCCAGTGTAGGTGTCGGAGATGTAGTTGAGATCGGCAAAAAACACCATATCGAACAGACCGCGCTCGCAGGTCTGCGCGATGTGCTGATACAGATCGGGGTTGCGCCAGTCGAATCCGGCGCTTGCGGTCTTTGGATGGCGCCACATACCCAGGCTGTGATAGCTGGGTCCGTGCGTTAAAAACTGTGCAAGATGCATGTGGGCTTTGGCCACCATCGCGTTTTCCTCGTGCCGGTCTTACGAACATTGTAAAGACTTATCGAGAGCAACGCCGCTCGCGCGACCGATGATGCAGCGGCACTGACGCCGCCGCTGGCAAGTGTCTACCGAGCCATCGCCTGAGATGTCTGCACGCGCAGCTTTTCATCCTCGAGCACGCCTGCCATGTCGGTCACGGTTCGCATGCGTTTGATGCGCTCGAACAGTGCGGCCGCTTGCGGATAACCGCGCCGCAGATAAGTGAGCCATTGTTTGGTGCGATTGCCCGCGTAGATCACCGGCAGGTTGACCGCGGTTGCCAGCAATTGATCGAGCAGTGCAACCACCTGTGGCCAATCCAATGGTGTGTAGCGCGTACCGGCAGCAGCGGCGCGCACCCTGAGCGCCAGATCCGGCACCGACAGCGCACCGCGACCGAGCATCATGTCGCGACAGTGACTGTCCTTTTGCGCTTGCTCGGCGCACTGTGGCGTCCAGATTTCACCGTTGACGATCATCGGGATTTGCAGTTGCTCGCGCACCGCCTCAATAAGGTGCCAGTGTGCGGGCGGGCGATAGCCGTCTCGACGGGTTCGCGCGTGAATGCACAATTCGCTGGCACCCGCCTGCTCTACCTCGCGCGCAATCGATAACACCGGGTCAGGCGAATCAAAGCCCAGGCGTATTTTTGCCGTGACGGGTATCGGATCGGCAACCGCTCCACGCACGGCCGATACGATCTGACCCACCCGATACGGCGTGCGCAACAGCGCAGAGCCACCGCCGTGCCGGTTGACTGTCTTTGCCGGACAGCCAAAATTAAGGTCGATACCCAGCGCCCCGAGACTGACCGCCTTCGCCGCATTGTCCGCCAGCGCCTGCGCATCACTGCCGAGCAACTGCACATACACCGGCGTACCGGCGCGGGTTTGCCCACCCTCGTGCAACTCCGGACAGCAGCGATAAAAAACGCGGTCGGGATAGAGATGATCGGTAACGCGCAGGAACTCCGTCACGCAGCGATCATAGCCACCAACCGACGTCAGCAGGGCCCGCATGTGGTAGTCGGTTACGCCCTCCATCGGCGCCAGCATGATGCGCACTATTGACGCCCCGAGCCCAGGCACTGCTCGAATGCCTCGCTATTGACCCGCAACAACTGCAGATACATCTTGGCTCCGGCCGGCAGGGCCACACCCAGCGGGTCGAGCTCGGCGGTGGCGATGTCGTGCCCCTCGACCAGACGATCGACCAGGCGACGGGAAAACTGCGGTTCGGAGAACACACAACCGATTTGCTGCTGCGCGATCGCCGAGTTCAGGCGCCTGGTGGTCGCCGCCCCGGGTCGAATATCCGGTTGTACGGAAATCACACCGGCGCTGTGCAGACCAAAATAGTTTTCAAAGTACTGGAAGGAGTCATGCAGCGTCAGGTAGCGGCGATTCCTGTGTGGTTGCAGGCGCTTGGCGATCAGCTCGACCTCGCGCTCTAGCTCCAGCCCGAAACGCAGGACGTTGTCCCGATAATGCTGCGCGTTGTCCGGATCCATCTCCGCCAGCACATCGCCAATCACCTGTGCGGCGATGCGCGCATTGTGCGGCGATAACCACAAGTGATAATCGATATCATCGTCTGCCCCATGCTCGCCATGGGCATGATCATCGTGGGCGTGATCATCATCGCTGTGAAGCGGATTGGCGCGCAGCGGCAGTGTTGCCACTCCCGGCATTTGTGCAAGCTTGAGTTGTCTTGCCGATGGCGCAAGCGCCGCAATCGGGCCGACCAGAAAGCGCTCCATGCCCTCGCCCGCCCAGATGACGAGATCGGCTTCTGCGAGTGCGCGGGCACCACTGGCTTTCATACTGAAAAGATGCGGCGAGCTATTGGCCGGGACCAGCAGGTGCGCCTGCACCAGGTCGCCGGTGACGGCACTGACAATCGCGTGCAGGGGCTTGATCGAGGCGACGATGCGCGGCTCTGCCGACAATGCCGGTGAAAAGCATACCGCCAGTGCCACCACCATCAGGAATTTGAAAATCGGCATGCTCGGCAACGCTTGATTTCGCTATGATGCGCGATTGTATTATACGGATACCCGCATTAGTGGCACCGGCATCAGAAAACAGGCCCGTCGAGGCACAGCAGACGCTGGTCAATGTGCGCAATCTTGCGGTTGAAAGACGTGGCAGAACACTGGTACACGATGTCAATCTTAGCGTGGCGCGCGGCGAAATCGTCACGCTGATCGGCCCCAATGGCAGCGGCAAGAGCACAACCATTAAGGCGATTCTGGGTATTGAGAAACCAACGCGCGGCTCGGTCGATCTGGCACCGGGCATTCGCATTGGCTACGTGCCGCAAAAACTGGAAATCAACCACACCCTGCCATTGACGGTGCGTCGCTTTATGCAACTGACGCGCCGGCACAGTACCGCCAAGCTCGAGCAGGCGCTGCAGACGACCAGTGCCGTCCACCTGCTCGATCGGGAAGTCGCCAATTTGTCGGGCGGGGAGTTTCAGCGCGTGCTGATCGCGCGGGCACTGGCAATCGAGCCGGACATCCTGGTGCTGGACGAGCCGGTACAGGGTGTCGATTTCAATGCCGAACTGGAGATCTATCAGCTCATTGGCGACATTCGCAGCCAACTCAATTGCGGCATCCTGCTGGTCTCGCACGATCTGCATATCGTGATGGCGGCAACCGACACCGTGATCTGCCTGAACGGCCACGTCTGCTGCTCCGGCACACCAGGTGCCGTCAGCAGCAGTCGTGAATTTCGCGACATCTTCGGCACCCGCGGCGCCGATGCGCTGGCCATCTATCAACACCATCACGACCACCACCACGGGCCCGACGGCGCCGTTATTCATCACTCGCCTGATCAACCGCACGATGCTTGACGACTTCTTCGTGCGCGCGCTGCTGGCGGGTATCGGCATCGCGCTGATCTCGGGGCCGCTAGGCTGTTTCGTGATCTGGCGACGCATGGCCTACTTCGGTGACACCATGGCGCACTCGGCGCTGCTGGGTGTGACGCTGTCGCTGATCACCGATCTCAATACGCAACTGGGCGTGTTTGCGGTTGTCGCTGCAGTCGCCATCGCGCTGCTGGTGCTGCGCGACCGCGCGGCCCTGCCCAGCGACACCATCCTTGGCATCCTGTCGCACTCAACGCTGGCATTGGGGCTGGTTGCCATTGCACTGATGGGCAATATCAGGGTCGATCTGATGAGCTACCTGTTCGGCGATATTCTGGCCGTCAGCAAAGCCGATGTGCTGATCGTCTACATCTGCACCGCCATCGGACTGACGACACTACTGCTCATCTGGCACCCGTTGCTATCGGCTACAGTCAACGAGGAGCTGGCCCAGGCCGAAGGTCAGAAACCGGCACTGGCAAGGCTTGTGTTTTTATTGCTGTTAGCCAGCATCATCGCCATAGCCATCAAAATTGTTGGCATTCTGTTGATCACAGCGTTGCTGGTGATTCCGGCGGCCACCGCGCGGCGAGTCTCAACCAGCCCCGAGCAGATGGCCGTGTTCGCCGCCGTCGCCGGCGTCCTTAGCACGACAGGCGGCCTTTATGCATCGCTTACCTGGGATACGCCATCGGGCCCGGGTATCGTCGTCACAGCTCTGGTACTTTTTCTGGTGGGGCTTGGGGTACAGCCTCGCAGCTAAACTATTTTTCCGCCACAATGTAGGCAATCCAGCAGGCGTGATCTGCGGTATGCGTGGTCTCTTCGAATTCATCGACCGGCTCGCCGCTGTCGTCATCGAACTTCTGCACATACCAGCGTACGCGCGAGAAGCCGGCCTGCTCGAGCAGATCGTGAATTTCATGCGCGCCCCACAGTCGCCAGCAATAGCTAAAGGCTTTGTCCATGCGCGATTTGTCTTGAAAGCTGAAGTGTATGTAGCACTGCATCTCACCAGTGATGCCGTTGTAACTGTGCTGCTCCCACTCATAGGTAAAGCCATCCAGCTTGTGTTTCTCGGTCTGCGTCTTGTAAGCCTCGTAACCGCCAAAATAATCCAGAAACATAATGCCATCGCGCGACAGGCTCTTTCGTACCGAGCGCAGATACTTTAACAACTGCGCGCGCTGCTGCAGTATCCAGTAGCTGAAGTTGAAAGCCAGCACCACATCAACCGGTGGGGTTTTCGCTTTCAAAACGTCAGCCTCCAACAGCGTCACGCGTTCGCGCTGGCGAGGCTTTAGCGCCTGCAGGTTGTGTTGCCTGCCCCAGTCGAGCACTTCGGCATCGAGATCGACCCCCCAGGCGTGGTTGCGGCGATGGCGCTCAACCCAGGCGCAGGCGGAGCGGGCAGTGCCGCAAAAGTCCTCACGCAGCGTCTCAGCCTTGCGATTGCGGATAGCCTTAAAGGTATCCTGCACAAAATCCAGCTCGAATTCCGAATCCTGCACCGACTCCTGATACAGCGCATGTCGGTCGGCCACATCGGCCGCACGAAGTTTAGGTTTTTTCTTCTTTGCCAAAATCACCGCTCCTGCAGCGGGTAATGGACATCGGCCAAGCACTTATTGCTTGATGCCGATACCACGATTGAGTAGATAAAGTGCCACACTGCCCAGGCCGACGATAAACACCATGATCACAAACAGCGACCAGCGGATATCGAAATCCGAACTACCGAGAATGCCATAGCGAAACCCGTTGATCATATATAGCACCGGATTAAACAGAGACACGCTCTCCCAGAAATCTGGCAGCATCTTCACGCTGTAAAAAATGCCGCCCAGGTAGGTCAATGGCGTCAATACAAAATTGGGGATCACCGATACGTCGTCGAAACTCTTGGCAAATACGGCGTTGATGACACCGCCAATCGCAAACAGCGTGGAAGTCAGCACCACCACCAGTATCGTCAGGAACGGCTTTTGTACGGTGATCTGGGTGAAAAACAGCGATACCGCCGCCACCAGCGCACCTACCGCCAGTCCGCGTGCGACGCCGCCGGCAACAAAACCGGCCAGTATCACTACCGTGTGAACCGGCGCGACCAGTAACTCTTCGAGATAGTGCTGAAATTTGGCCCCAAAAAACGATGACACCGCATTGGAATAGGAATTGGTAATCACCGCCATCATGATGATGCCGGGGACGATGAAATCGATGTAGCGATGGCCATCCATCTCACCGATGCGACTGCCGATCAGAGTGCCAAATATGGTCAGATAAAGGAGTGCGCTAATGGCCGGCGGCACGATCGTCTGCACCCAGATTCGGGTGAAACGTCGCACCTCCCTGCGGACCATCGTTTTCAACGCGACAGCGTTGATCGCCACCAGTGATTTCACGCCACATTGTCCTTTTTGTTCTCACTGACCAATCGAAGGAAAAACTCCTCCAGTCGATTGGCCTTGTTGCGCATGCTGATCACGTCGATATTCAGCGCCGCGAGCTGCGTGAAAAGCGGGTTCATGCTGGTGCCGGTGCTGACTTCCACTTCAAGCTGGCGCGGCTTCTGAGCAATCAGGCGGTAGCCCTGTAGTTGAATGTCGACGTCGGCAGGCTCGGCCAGATCGAGTACGAACGACTGCACCATCGCACGCGAGAGCAACTCATCGACCGCACCGCTCTCGACTATCTCGCCTCCATCGATTATCGCCACGTTGCGACACAGTGACTCGGCCTCCTCAAGATAGTGGGTGGTTAAAATGATCGTGGTTCCGGCGTCGTTCAGCTCGGACAGAAATTTCCACATCGATCGGCGGATCTCGATGTCTACCCCTGCGGTGGGTTCATCGAGAATTAACAACCGCGGCTGATGCACCAGGGCGCGGGCAACCATCAAGCGGCGCTTCATACCGCCGGACAGCGTGCGCGCGATCTGATTGCGTTTGTCATACAAATCCAGTGCTGCGAGGTACTCATCAGCGCGAGGGGCCGCCTCGCGACGCGAGATACCGTAGTAACCGGCCTGTGTGATCAGGATATTGCGCGGCGTCTCGAACACATTGAAGTTGATCTCCTGCGGCACCAGCCCGATCTGCGATTTGCATAGCTCGCGGTCACGATCCAGGTCGTGACCGAATATCTCAATCGTGCCATCGGATTTGTTCAGCAGTGAACTGATAATACCGATGGCCGTCGATTTACCCGCACCGTTCGGGCCCAGCAGAGCAAAGAAGTCCCCCTCGGCAACGACCAGATCAATACCCTTGAGCGCGACCATGCCACTGTCGTAGGTCTTCGCGAGACTGCGGATCTGCAGCGCATTCATCGCAACGCCCCCAAATTCACGCGCGCTGGCACCCTACCGCTAGCTGGCATCACTCGACAATCAGACCGGATAACACGTCGCGCACAGGCTCGGGGATCGAGACCGGTTTTTCGGTTTTGCTGTCGACGAACACATCGGTGAAATAGCCGGTCGAGCAAACCGCCTCGCGACCGACGACAAAAAGCCCAACCTCGTAGCGCACACTGGAATTGCCCAGGCGCCCCACGCGCAACCCGCATTCGAGCAACTCGGGAAACTTGACCGCCACGTGATATCGACAGAGATTCTCGACGGAGAAACAGCGCACGCCAAGCGACGGGATATCGAGCCCGCTGTCGACCTCCAGAAAACGCATAATCGCCAGCTCGTAGAACGTTAGATATTTTGCGTTGTTGACGTGACCATACTGATCGTTGTCTGACCAGCGTGTTGGAATCTGCAGAAAACGACTGAAGTTGTCTCGCACTTCTGTGCGATCGAGTTCGAAACGTGACATGGACTTGGGACCGTTGTTATCAGTGCGAGTCGAGCGCGGGTCGGTTGCTTTGCCACAGCACCTCGCCGCCACCCTCATGGCGCGCCAGCACCCGGGCGATCACGAACAGCAAATCCGACAGTCGGTTCAGATAGGCAACGCTCTGCGGCGGCAGTTGCTCTTCGCGACCCAGCGTTATCACACAGCGCTCGGCGCGGCGGCAGACGGTGCGCGCAAGATGACAACTGGCGGCAGCCGGGCCGCCACCAGGCAGAATAAAATCCTTCAATGCCGGCAGGTCGTCGTTGAATCCATCGAGCTTGCGCTCAAGCCAGCTCACGTGCTGCTCACCCAGCGCGACGTGACCGGGAATGCACAACTCGCCGCCCAGATCGAATAGATGATGCTGGATTTCGGTCAATACCTCGCGCACAGGCTCCGGGATTGACGCCGCCAGCACCATCCCGATCACGCTGTTAAGCTCGTCGGTTGTGCCATAGGCCGTGACCCGCAGCGAATCCTTATCTACCCGGGATCCATCGCCCAGACCAGTGGTACCGCCATCGCCGGTACGCGTATAGATTTTTGTCAGTCTGTTACCCACCGAAAGCTCCCATGGAATGTCCGGCGTCGGAAAACGGCACGGTTTGACCCCGATTCGCCGCTATAATCGGGGATCGGCAGACACTGCCCGCACCAGCCTGCGGTCTGCCGGCAGATCGTCGTCGAAGAAAACCGCCCATTGTGCCACTGACCCGACGTCAGTCACCAGAATTTTTACCTGCATTGGCGGTCGAATGACCAGCCCGAAAGCAAAAAATCGGGCCAGTTGCGTAAACTATTATTGAAGCCCGGCACCCGATGCCTGGCATCAGCCCCCGAGATACCGGAACTTGAATCGAGTCAGGACCAGCGCCGTCGCCGCCCTGTCGTGGTTGAGCACGATTGGCTTTACCGTCAGCGGTGTGGCGCACGCAGATGTTGCAGCAGAGCCGGCACAGCCTACCGGACGGCTGATCGTGCGCTATGAAGACAGCCCCCGCAAATTGCCACCGGTCGCGCTGCGTGCGTTTTATCGAAAGCGCGCATCGATGCGTCACCAATCCGGTCTGCGGCTGGTTCGCGAGCTGGACGGAAACATAGAGCTGCTGGAACCGGCAAATCCAATGTCAAGCGCGTCGCTGATGCGCCAGGCCGACTTGATGACTAATCAAACGGGAGTTGCCTCGGCCGCACCGGAATACTGGCGACAGCCGATGTTAAGCCCCAATGATCCGCTCTACCAGCCCGGCGCCAGCCCGGCGGATCAATCCTACCTCTACGACGGCACCTACAGTTTTCAGGCACCCAGCGGGTGGGACACGACCGTCGGCTCCAGCGCTGTCGTGATTGCGATCATCGACACCGGCTACCTGCCTGAGCACCCGGCGCTAGCCGACCGCACCGTCGCAGGCACAGGCTATGACTTCGTCTCCGCAGATTCACCCGGCGTTTTCGACAGTGCAAACGATGGTGATGGCAGAGACCGCTTCGCGATCGATCCCGGGGACCGATGCGGCGTGAGCCAGTCGCCGAGCTCGTGGCACGGCACCGGAGTCGCAAGCGTTGCTGCGGCGCGCGGCAACGACTCTGAAGGGATGGCCGGCATCGACTGGTCTGCCCAACTGCTGCACATAAGAGCACTTGGCGAATGTGGTGGCACCGACGCTGACATCATCGACGCACTGCGCTGGAGTGCCGGACTGAACGTCAATGGCGTGCCACACAATCCAACACCGGCCTCGGTCATCAATGTCTCACTGGGCGGCGCCACCGCCTGCACAATCGCCTGGCAGGAGGCGATCGACGATGTCACCGCCGCCGGCGCAACCGTGGTCATGGCGGCAGGTAACGGCGCCAACAACGCGCTGCGCAACTCACCGTCTAATTGCAGCAATGTCGTCAGTGTGGGCGCAAGCAGCCCGGGCGGCAGTATCGACACCGGTTTTTCCAATTACGGTATCAAGATGACCGTTGCCGCACCGGGCAGAAATATTGTCATTGCCAGTAACTCCGGATTCGACGCCGCCGATGAGGATGGCCACGAATACATCGGCGAGACCGGCACGAGCTTCTCTGCCGCGCTGGTTTCAGGCCTGATCGGCCTGATCAAAAGCCTGAACACCGATTACACGCCTGCGCAGGTCGTCGCGATTCTACAAGACAGCGCAACCGCCTTCGCACCCGGTAACTGCGACGACTTCTACTGCGGCGGTGGCATCGCCAATATGACGGCCGCAGTAGAACTGGCCACGCGCTTCGCCGGACCCGTTCAAGATCGCGAGCTACTGCTGATCGAAAATTCCGCCGCCGCGCTGCCGCTGGATCTCGAGACCGCATCGGCCCTGGGTGGTTTTCGCGATATGCAGTACTTCGCGATCGATGTACCGCAGGCGGGCATGCTGTCGGTGTCCAGCGATTCGGACACCAATCTATACGGTTACCTGCTCGATCCGCGGCTCAGCACGCTGGCTATTGATCAGCAATCCGGCCAGGGGCTGAATTTCCTGCTGAATGCGCGTGTAGAACCCGGCGTGCATTACGTTGCGGTGGAGCGACGCTCCCACAATGCCCGAATGGACAGCTCAGCTGAATTTTCACTGCTGGCCACCTTGCTCTTCGATCAGCCAGACCCGTTCTCATTCGCTCCGGTCAGCGAGGCGGCGCCCAGCTCGGTCATCGCCTCGGAGACCATCACCATAAGCGGCTTGCAGGCGCCAGCGCCGATGCTGGTTTCCAACGGCCGCTACTCACTCAATGGAGGCCCGGCCAGCGATGTCGCGACCAGCGTCGACAATGGCGACACCGTCGTGCTCTTCGTGCAAAGTGCCGAGCAGCTGCTGAGTACCAACACAGCACGGCTCGATATCGGCGCATTCAGTGCAAGCTTTGCTGTGACTACCAATCTGTCCATTGGCAGCGGTGGTGGCGGCAGTGGCGGGGGCGGTGGTTGCAGTGTCGGCCCAGGCGCAACCTTATTCGACCCGTTTCTGCCACTGCTGGCGGGGTTTGCCATGGCGAGTCTGCTGCGCCGCCATCGCCAATTTGGCACCATAGATCGGCGCGACTAACCCCTGCCGAAGTCCGGCACTCAGGCCGTGCTTATGGAATTCAGGCCCGCGCATCACTTAGAATAGCCTCAGACGTCATCGCACGTGTGCCGGTGCCTCAAGGCCTGGCAGCAGATACGCGTGCAGTGTTGGCAATTGCGCAAGCACTCCCTGGCTCATAAGCAATCAACTGCCGGCTACTGCGCGGCAGTTTTTCAATCCGCACCTGCAAAGGTTCTATAGGCGCACTGATGGCCAACAGATTCAACGGTACCGACAACTACATTTCCACCGAGGACCTGACGCTCGCCGTCAACGCCGCGATCACGCTGGGCAGGCCGCTGTTAATCAAAGGTGAGCCCGGCACTGGCAAGACGCAGTTAGCCGAAGAGGTGGCAAGCGCCATCGACGCCCCACTCTACCGCTGGCATATTAAGTCGACCACCAAGGCGCAACAGGGTCTGTACGAATACGACGCCGTATCCCGATTGCGCGATTCGCAACTGGGCGATGAGCGCGTGCACGATATCTCGAACTACATCGTGCGCGGCAAATTGTGGGATGCGTTCGCCGAGGACAGACACTCGGTCCTGCTGATCGATGAAATCGACAAGGCCGACATCGAATTTCCAAACGATCTGCTGCTCGAACTCGACCGCATGGAGTTCCACGTCTACGAGACGCAGCAGACGATCGTCGCCAGGCACCGACCGCTGGTTATCATTACCAGCAACAACGAAAAAGAATTGCCGGACGCATTTCTGCGTCGATGCTTTTTTCACTACATTCGCTTCCCGGACACCGACACCATGACCCAGATCGTCAAGGTGCACTTCCCCGATCTGAAAAAAGACCTGCTCGACGCCGCGCTGAAATCCTTTTTCGACATCCGTGAAGTACCCGGGTTGAAGAAAAAGCCATCCACTTCCGAACTGCTCGACTGGATCAAACTGCTGCTGGCCGAGGAGATTCCACCCGACGCACTGCAATCCGGTGATGCCAACACCATTATTCCGAAGCTGCACGGCGCCTTGTTGAAAAACGAACAGGACGTTCATCTGTTCGAACGTCTGGTTTTCCTCAACCGCCGCAAACAGCAATAGCCATGCTGATCGATCTGATGTTTCGGCTGCGCCAGGCCAAGGTCCCGGTCTCCATCACCGAGTACCTGGCGATGCTCGACGGACTGAACGCCGGCATCGGCGATTTCAGCGTCGACAACTTCTATCACTTCGCGCGCATCGCACTGGTCAAGGACGAGCGCCACTACGATCGCTTCGATAAAGTATTTGGCGATTACATCAACGGCTTGCAAAACGCCTTTGAAAACGTGATTGGCGAGATTCCAGATGAATGGCTGCGCCTTGAGGCCGAGCGCCTGTTCAGCGAAGAAGAGAAAAAGCAGATCGAGGAACTCGGCGGCTGGGACAAGATCATGGAGACCTTGCAGGAGCGCCTGAAAGAACAGGAAAAGCGGCACCAGGGTGGCAACAAGTGGATCGGCACTGGTGGCACCTCACCATACGGCGCCTACGGGTACAATCCGGCCGGCGTCCGGATTGGCCAGAAGGGCGGCCGTCAGGGGCGCGCCGTCAAGGTGTGGGACAAACGCGAGTATCGCAACCTTGATGATCAACGCGAACTAGGCACCCGCAACTTCAAGATGGCGCTTCGCAAACTGCGCAAATTTGCCCGTGAGGGCGCGCAGGATCAGCTCGATCTGAACAACACCATCAGCGCCACCGCCCGCAATGCTGGACTACTCGACATCAAAATGGTCGCCGAGCGACGCAACGCGATCAAAGTCCTGTTGCTGTTCGATATCGGCGGCTCGATGGATTATCACGTGCAGGTCAGCGAGGCGCTGTTTTCAGCCGCACGGGGCGAGTTCAAGCACCTTGAGTACTACTACTTCCACAACTTTCTGTACGAGCGTCTGTGGAAAGACAACCGTCGCCGCCACAGCGAAATCATCCCGACCATCGAATTCCTGCGCACCTATCAGCAGGACTATCGCGTGATTTTTGTCGGCGACGCCACCATGAGCCCCTATGAAATCAGCGTCCCCGGTGGTAGCGTCGAACACTGGAACGAGGAGGCAGGCTCGGTCTGGATACAGCGTGTGCTGGAGAAGTTTCCGCACGCTGCGTGGCTGAATCCGGAGCCCGAGACACACTGGAACCGGGTGCCTTCGGTAAAACTGACACACGAACTGATGGGTGGCCGCATGTTCCCGCTTACCGTTGAGGGCATTGGCCGGGCCATCGGTGAATTGAAGATAAAACACTGAGCCAGGCTGTGAACCAGCGGTCACGCTTTACCTGACCACGCGCTACATTCAGCGACCCAACGCAAAAGCAAATCCCCGAATATTGCGCAAATTATCGAAAAAAAATGCCCAGACGTTGTACCGTGCCCAGCGTTGTTACCCACTGGACACACCGTTATGGAATTTGTTTCCGATATCAAGCGCAGTTACCGCCGCTACAAGCTGTACAACAAAGCGGCACATCCCGTCGCTATCTGGTTGATCGAAGCCGGTTTTTTGTTGCTCAGAATACTGATATTGCTCGCATTCCTGGCGATCATCTACCTTCTGCTGCGCACGACCCCTCTGGGTCCATTCGGCAAACTGTTTGGCGATGGGGCCACCCGCGCGCCGGTCACAGCAGAGACGGCCGATAACGCGGTGCAAACACCTGATACGGCGATCGTTGCAGCCCGCACACAGCCTACCGTCAAGCCGGTCGCCCCGGCGACAGCACGCGCCAGCTCTCGCTCAGTGGCAGGTGCGGAGATTCTTGGTCCCGGCTGGTTACTTGAGCAGAATGTCGGTGACTACACGATTCAATTTGCCTCAGCCGCTGATATGAGCCGACTGGTGGAATTTGCCGATCAGTTCTCAGCGGCAGACGCGGTCACGATTTATCCCTTCCAACGCAAGGATGGTCAGATCATCTACGGTCTTGCGAGCGGCATCTACGCCGATTTCGCCAGCGCCAGACAAGCAATCGAGCAGTTGCCCGAGGCGCTGCGCAAAGATCAGCCCTGGAT
>CAZYDV010000162.1:0-13770 GCA_964646405.1 uncultured Granulosicoccaceae bacterium
TGACGGGTTCGTCGAGGATCGCGATGGCGCCGACGGGCTCGTCGACGAAGTCGACCCGACCGTGGGGGATGGCGATTCCGTGCCCCATGCCGGTGCAACCCAGGCGTTCGCGCGCAGCCAGCGCGTCGATGACCTCCATTTCGTCATCGTTGGTGTCCTCTGCGTACTCGATTGCGCTCTCCAGCAATTCGGCGACGAGTTCGAGCGATTTCTTCTTGCTGCTACAACGGGCGCCGCAGGCGACGCGCGAGGGCGTCACCAGCGGGTGTTCTTGTTGGGAAGACATAGGGTATAGACAAGGGTAGCGGGTGCTATCTGGAGGTGCGGATAGTGGCTACTCCGGCACGTCGTTGTCAAGCCCGTCCGCTTCGTTGCGATCAAGCCTGTCCTTCTCTTTGCGATGGCGGTCCTTGGACTTCTCCTTGTGTTTGATGAGCTGGCGATCGAGCTTGTCTGTCAGCAGGTCGATGGCGGCGTACATGTCTTCGTCGATGGTGTCGGCGAAGAGCTGGCCGCCGCGGATGTTGACGGTTGCCTCAGCCTTGCGGGACAGCTTTTCAACACTCAGGATGACGTGGACGTCCGTGACGTCGTCCGAGTGGCGTTCGAGGCGATCAAGTTTAGAAGAGACGTAGTTGCGCAGGGAATCGGTGACATCGATATGGTGGCCGGTGACGGTTAGATTCATTGTTGTTGGCTCCTGTGCTGGTGTTGTCAAGAATATCGAGATGGCCCGTATCGTCGGGCCGGCCGTGTTGATCGGCGCGGGTACTGCGGGTTTGAGTGAAGTAGATGTTTGCCTGCCGGTGCGCGCTGGCTGGGATGACACTGCAACACGCCAAAGGCGTGCCACTGGCGTTGACGCGCCTGTGCACGACATGCTCGTCGCGTCCGCGCGGGATATTGGAGGTGAGTTGGCAGGCTGGCCCGGGTCTTTTGTATTCAATTATCGCGTGGCCAGGGGCGTTCCCTGCGCCCGCATGCCCCACAGTTGTGGGCGCGCGCGGCAAGCGCACGAGCAGCGCAGGTTGAACGTTACGGCGTGGCGGCGCCGCACCTGGGCAATGGTGATGGTTATGCGAAGAGTGAGTAACGATAAATGCGGGGTTCGGTGCCGGTGAAATCCGGCAACCGGGGAAATGCGTAGTCAGCAGACTGGTGAGCATTTAAATGCTTGCTGTCATGTCAGTCGCTTGCGTTCATTCGATGGCGGGATCGACATTGACTCACGATATTTTGCCACGGTTCTGCGCGCCACCTGTATTCCGGATGACACCAGTGTACTCGCAATTTTGCTGTCGCTCAAAGGTTTTCCCGGATCTTCCTTGGCGATGAATTTACGTATCATGGCACGGATTGCGGTGGCGGAACACTCGCCCCCGTCGGCGGTTGACACATGGCTTGAAAAAAAGTATTTAAATTCGAATATGCCACGCGGTGTGTGAATGTATTTCTGGGTAGTTACGCGTGAGATGGTCGATTCGTGTAGCTCGAGTTGTTCGGCGATATCGCGCAGTACCAGCGGGCGCATTGCCTCGTCGCCATACTCCAGAAAACCGCGCTGTCGTTCGACGATGGCAGTACCCACTCGCAACAGGGTTTCATTGCGGCTCTGCAGGCTTTTTATAAACCATCGCGCCTCTTGCAACTGATTGCGCATGTAGTTGTTATCGTCGCTTTTGTCAGCGCGCTTTACCAAACCTGCATACATCGAATTGACTGCCAGTCGCGGCGCGATGTCGGGGTTGAGTTCAACTCTCCAGACACCTTTTATTTTTTTCACAAATACATCGGGCACGATGTATTGCGGTTTGTTTGAAACAATTTGCGAACCGGGGCGCGGTGTCAGGCTCTGTATCGTTTGAATACATTCCTGCAGTTGTGAATCGCTGATTTTCAGTTGCCGTTTGATTCGTGCGAAATCACGTGACGCGAGTGTTTGCAGATGTTCGGCAATAATTCTTGTGCAGACTTCAACATGAGGTGATTGCGGCAATTCTGCCAACTGGATAAGCATACACTCACGCGCATCGCGGGAACCGCAGCCGACCGGATCGAGCTGCTGAATCAGGCGCATCATGGCCTCTATTTCATCGTAACTGCAATGTTCTTCCGGATTGACGTAGTTGCCGTTGATCGCCTCGAGGATGTCGTCGATATCGTCTTCGAGATAGCCATTGTCATCGATACAATTAACAATCGTTGCAGCGATAATCTGATCGGCTTGCGAGAGTTTTCTTAAGCCCAGTTGTTCGAGCAGGTGATCCTGCAGATTGCCGGCGCCGGCACTGGTGTATTCGGTAAAGTCGCGCTGGTTATCGTCACCCGACTGCATCTGCGATGCGCCATAGGCGGGCTCGTAGATGTCTTCCCACGCACTGTCCACAGGTAGTTCGTCGGGGATGTCGGGCACCGCGTCGCTCAGTTCCATGGTCGAGGAGAGGTCATCCATTGTGTCACTGGCGACCATTTCAACTTCGTGTTCGGGGTCGTTTGCAGATTCCTCGGCCTTGCTCTCCTTTTCGTTTTCGCTGCGCATTTTAATCGCTTCGGATTCTGCGCTGTCCTCGGTGCTGCTGCCGTCGTCCTCCTGCAGCTCCAGCATCGGGTTGTTGTCGAGGGCCTGTTGAATTTCCGTCTGCAATTCCAGGGTAGATAGCTGGAGAAGTTTAATGGCCTGTTGCAACTGTGGCGTCATCGCCAGTTGCTGACCAATTTTCATTTGCAGGGAATGTTTCATCTGGCGTTCTGTACTTTAGTTGGTGACGCACATCCGGATCGGACGGGGTGCGATCGACGCTGACGCGACGGTCGCGGGCGATGGACGATCCACCGGCCAAAATCTGGATGGATGGCGGTGTAGCGGGAGCGTCGGACCAACTGGCCCGACCGCCGCCATTCGCTTCAAGTATGGTTCAAAAGTCACCTTCTGCAATGTCTTTGATCGATTATTTGCGGCACTGCCCAACAGGCGACAAAAAGTAGCGAATTGTGGTCGGATAGTTGCAAAGATCTGTGGCTTTGCTACGCATGAAGTCCAGGGCGAGTTGTCGCGTCGGCGCAGTGTTTAACCGGGTTTGCGGCAAGCCTGCCGGCGTTTTGCGGCAATTCGGCACGACGATCATGGGCAAGCCACGCGGGCACAGGATTGCCGGTCCTCAAAGGGTGAAGCTGTCGCCCAGATAAACCTCCTTGACCTGCTGGTTCTGCAGAATATCGTCTGCACCGCCTTCGGCGATCACTACGCCGTCGCTTAGGATGTAGGCGCGCTCGCAGATGCCGAGCGTCTCGCGCACATTGTGATCGGTGATCAACACGCCGATGCCACGTTGCTGCAGATGGCCGATGATGCGCTGGATGTCGATGACCGATATCGGATCAACGCCTGCGAATGGTTCGTCGAGCAATATGAATTCAGGGCCGGCGGCCAGGGCTCGGGCGATTTCCGCGCGCCGGCGCTCACCGCCTGACAGACTCATGCCGAGGCTGTCGCGAATGTGGGTGATCTGCAGTTCTTCCAGCAAGCCTTCGATGTGGTCGCGATAATCAGTTTTTTTAAGATCGCTGCGATACTGCAGGATCGACAGAATGTTCTCCTCGACGCTGAGCTTGCGAAAAATCGATGCCTCCTGCGGCAGATAACCCACTCCGAGCCTCGCGCGCGCATGCATCGGCAGCCGGGTGATATCTCGATCATCAAGCAGGATTTGTCCGCCGTCGGGTGTGACCAGCCCGACCACGGTATAGAAGCATGTGGTCTTTCCCGCGCCGTTCGGTCCGAGCAGGCCAACGACCTCACCGGTGCCGACCTGCAGATTGACGCCAGTCAGTACCTTGCGTTCCTTGTAGGACTTCTTGATATCGCGGGCGATCAGCTGTGGCATCGAAGAGATTTCGTGTGGCGGGTGCGTTGGATACGCCTATTGCGGCGATTACTGTTTCGGTTTGCCGGGCTGCAGCACAATGCTGACGCGCCCCTTGTCGCTGCCGATCGCCTCGAAGGTCAAATCGCGCATGTTGTAGCGGATGGTCTCGCCACTGAATTTCTGGCCGGGCCGCTCAAACTGCGCATCGCCCTCGAAGGTGAGTTGGGATGAGCTGGTATCGTAGGCAATTTTTCCACTTTGGCCCCTAATCAGTTCACTGTTTTTACCCAACTGTTGAAACTGGATAGGGCTGCCAACTCCTGTGATGCGATAAAATGCGCCGTCGCGAATCTCGATGACGACACGGTCGGCAGTGATCGCCATGGAACCCTGCGATACCTCGACATTGCCACTGAAAGTTTGCCTGCCCTGACGCTGATCGAACTCTGAGCGATCGGCCTTGATGTTGATCGGCTTGGTGCGATCGTCGATGTCGGCAAGGGCAGGCTGCGCCAGCAACGACAGAAAAAGTGCCAGAACAACCCCAATGCTGGCTCGGACTGGCGAATGTTCAGGGTGTCGGTGCATATCGTGCCTCTACGCTGGACGGAAACAGCAGGTGGCCATTGGCCAGGTTGGCCTGCAAACCGCTGGCAGTGAATGACCAGCCCGGCGCGGTCAGTTGTACCGGGGACTGGCTTGATAGTGTTTGGTCGTGGGTGTTGAGCAGGACCGACTCGGCGGTGAGCGTGATGGTGGCCGCATCGGCGCTTTGTCGGTGGGTCAGCTTGACGCCGCCCTCGAGTTGCAGCCTGGCGTAGTCTGCCGACAGCACGCCGTTGCTGGCCTCGCCGCGCCAGCTTTGATTGTTGGCGCCGTCGATGCCGACTCTTGGGTTACTGACTCTTGACTCGCCGGTGTCGAGAAAGCTTGCCAGCACGTCGCCCTGAATCCGGATCCGGGTGTCGCTGTCGCCGGATACGCTCTCGATATCGAAGCCTTCGAGAAAATAGTTGGTCTCATTGCTGAGCGGACTGACTTCTGCGGCCTCGCGATCACCGTTTTGCGCGCGCTCGTCCAGCCACTGCCAGGACACTACGGCGATCACCAGCAGGGCCAGTACCAGTAGTTTGCGGACGAGCGTTTTTGGCATCGCAGGCTATACCAGGTAGCGCTCGATGGCGTTGCTGTACTGGCCTTGCGAACGCAGAATAAACTCACAGGCCTCGCGCGCGGCACCGTTGCCGCCACTGGCGCTGCTGACCCAGTGGGCGACGGTGGCGATCTCCTCGCAGGCGTTGGGTACGGTGAGCGCCAGGCCCACACGCCGCATAATCGGCAGATCGACGATGTCATCGCCCATATAGGCGACCTGATCGGCTGACAGCCCGGTTGCTGCGCAGAGTTCCTCGAAGGCGGGCAGTTTGTCCTTGCGGCCCTGATAGACGTGTTCGATGTCGAGCTCGCTGCTGCGATGGGCGACGACGCCGGAGGTGCGGCCGGTGATGATGGCAAGCTGGACACCGGCGCTTTGCAGCAGCCGCAGGCCCAGTCCGTCGCGGGCGTGAAAGCGTTTGCTCTCCATGCCGTTGTCGTCGAGATACAGGCCACCATCGGTCAGCACGCCGTCGACGTCGAAGATCGCGAGGCGGATATCCTGCGCCCGGTTGGTTGCGGTTACCATGATTTGCTCATTTGCTTCGTTATGACCACCCTACACGACGCCAGCGCGAAATAGCGAATGCATGTTCAGCGCGCCGGCGATGGATCCGTCCGCCGCAATGACTGGCAGCGCCATGATTTTCTGCTGTTCCATCAGATTGAGTGCGTCGACTGCCATGCGATCGGGGGCAATGGTCTGGCCGCCGCGCGTCATGACATCGCCGATGGTGGTTTGATAGATATTGATGTCGTGATCCAGCGAGCGGCGCAGATCGCCATCAGTGAATACGCCAATGTGCTTGCCCTGGGCATCGCCCACCAGCAGCAGGCCGAGCTGCTTGGCGCTCATCTCGACCAGGGCCTCCTTGAGTACCATGTCGGCGTGCACCAGTGGAATGTCATCGCCGCTGACCATGACGTCGGATACCCGCAGCAACAATCGTTTGCCGAGTGAGCCACCCGGGTGTGAAAAGGCAAAATCCGCCTCGTTGAATCCGCGTGTCTGCAGCACGGCCACGGCCAGTGCATCGCCCATCGCGAGGGTAGCGGTGGTGCTGGAGGTCGGGGCCAGGCCGAGCGGGCAGGCCTCGTGTTCCACTGCGACGTTCAGATTCACCGTCGCCGTGCGCGCCAGCGTCGATGCCGGCTTGCCGGTGATCGAGATCATCTGGCAGCCGATGCGTTGCAGGACCGGCAGTATCACCATCAGTTCGGAAGTCTCGCCGCTGTGCGATATCGCGATGACGATGTCGTCCGCGCGGATCATGCCCAGATCGCCGTGCGATGCCTCGGCCGGATGGACGAAGAAGGCCGCGGTGCCGGTACTTGCCAGGGTGGCGGCGATTTTACCGGCAATGTGGCCCGATTTGCCGACACCACAAACTACCACGCGCCCGCTGCACGATAGCAGCATGTCGCAGGCGCGCAGGAAGTCATCATCTATTCGCTGGCGCAGCGCCAGGACGGCGTTGGCCTCGGTCGTCAGTACATCGACCGCGAGCTGCTGTGTCTGTTCTTTGTTCAAGTCTTATGGAAACCGGTCTGCCTGCGGCTATTGTGGGTTCGGGCATGCGGTCAAGTCTACTGAGCAGAAGGAAAGGCCCAGGGTTACGGTGCGCGCGGCTTCTAGTCGAGTTGGTCCATCTCGTCGATTTCGTCGATTTCGTCGAGCTGATCCAATTTGTCGAGTTCATCGAGTTCATCGAGTTCATCGAGTTCATCGAGTTCATCGAGTTCATCAAGCTTTGTCTGCGAGTCGACGGATAATGGCGCGCGCTCCGTGGTGGCAGGCGGTGGGGCGATGCGTCCGTCGTTGATCAGGCGGCGTCTGCGTTTGATGTAGTTATCTCGAACAAACATGTAGGGATCGAGTGCCGCGGTATCCAGTATCGAGCTGGCCGCAAGGAACCGCGCACGAGCGCTGACGACGTTCAGTGTCACGAGCTTGCTGCGCACCGAGCTGTCGAGATTCATGTTGTTGAGCGCTGCCACTTCGCTGTCAGCCAACAGACCAACGGTACCGCGCAGCGTGCGAGAGCCGAAAAACGGCAATACGACGTACGGTCCTTCCGGTACACCCCAGACACCGAGCGTCTGACCGAAATCCTCCTGGTGGCGGTCCAGTTTTAGTGCCGTGGCTACATCCAGAATGCCGCCCAGCCCAAGGGTGGTGTTGACGGCAACGCGTGCGGTGTCGTGCAGGCCCTGCTCAAATTTGCCCTGCAGAAACACATTGACCGCGACGCCAACATCGGACAGGTTGCCGAAGAAATTGCTGACACCCTGGCGAGCAAATCCGGGGGTGAGGCCCTTGTAGCCTTTTGCCAATGGCTGCAGCGCGTAACGATCCAGTTTGTCGTTGAAGCTGTAGACCGAGCGATTGACCCCTTCGAGCGGGTCGCTGATCGGGCTGTTGATATCGACGGTACGAGTCGCGCAAGCACCACAGCTTACCAACATAAATAGGAGTAATAACCAGCGTCTAATTGTTGTGATTATCGTCATGCCAGTGGTGGAGAGCAGCGTCTTCCCTGATGTAATACTAGCACTGGTAGGCGAATTACGCGGAATGCGATTCGCTTAACTGATGCATCATCAACCGTGTCACAGGTGGCGCTTGCGGGCAGGTTTGTTGCCGACTGCTAATGTGTGCTCGAAACCTGCAATTTGATTATCTGTAGTATCAACACCAGAATCACTAAAAGGGCCACGTCCACTGCTCGCCGGGATTGGATCGCGTTGCCGTTCAGCGTTGAGAGATTCAGCTTCTGTTCGGTATCAGTACGATTTAATGGCGATTAGGCACAGGCTGGAATCGAGCGATTTTGGTTTGATCAGCCGGGGCAACGAGCGTCGGCCAGGCTTGTTTTTACGTCAGGCGCGCGGGCAGGGACTCGGGCGCGAATTTGGAAAAGGGGATTGCAATGTTCAGGAAATTGTTCGGCTTAATTACCGCTTGCCTGCTGCTGCCGGCAGTGGCTGCAGCGGGGCATCCGGCTGAGGATCTGGTTAAGAAGCTGACCTCCGGCATCATCGGTACGCTGGAAAAGCCGCAGGCCAAGGTGGATCAGCAATTTGTCCAGCAGGCGCTGGAGCGAGACGTGGTGCCACACATCGACTTCACTCTGATGACCAAACTGGCCGTCGGCAAGCACTGGAAAGAGGCGAGCGCGGAGCAAAAAGAATCGCTGGTGTCAGAGTTTCGTGATTTGCTGGTCAACACCTACACCAAAGCTTTGAATGAGTACTCGGGTCAGACGCTGGAATTTCTGCCGTTCAAGCCGGCAACGCGCGAGGATCGCGCCGTGGTCAGCTCGATTTTCAAAGACAGCGGCGGTGTGCAGTTTCCGGTCGACTACAAACTGCGTAACAAGAACGCCTGGCTGATTTATGACATCGAAGTCGAGAATATCAGTCTGGTGCTGGGCTATCGGTCCGAGTTTTCCAGTCAGATTTCCAAGGGCGGACTGGATGGCTTGATTGGGACACTACGCAAGAAAAACGGCGCCTGAGCGGGTCTGTCCACAGCACCTCTAACCAGGCGTGCCCCCGTCGTCCCCGTGGGCGGTGTCGGTCGTCACCTGGCCGGCCGCCCAGGGTTTGTAGCTCGCTGCTGACGATCGTCTCTCGGTGGTCAGATCTCCCGCCTCTTGAGAAGTAGATTTATTCACCTGAAGCCGCTGCGCGCCGGTCCCGGCGTGCAAAGGTTTTTCAATGGGCTGCTAATCCGTTAATATCGCGCTTTGCGCGCGTGCCGCCCCATTGATTTGCTCCTGGCCGACTCTCGTCTGGCCGTGACATCAACCGCTATCGTAGATGCTTCTCCGTCTCGGCGAACGCGCGCCTGCGACTGCCGCAACGACCGCGAGCAGCGTGGTATCTCAGGTCGAACAGCCCCAGATTTGAATGGATAAACTGATTATTGAAGGCGGTACGCCGCTGAGTGGATCGGTGCAGATTTCCGGCGCGAAAAACGCGGTGCTGCCGATCCTTGCCGGCACGCTGCTGTGTGGCGACGTCGTCACGCTGGAAAACGTACCGCATCTGAACGACGTGACGACGACCATGACGCTGCTTGGGCGAATGGGGGTAAAGCTCACGCTGGGCGATCGCATGCAGATCGAGGCCGATGCGTCGAGCGTCGATCACTTCAAGGCAGCCTATGAGTTGGTGCGTACGATGCGTGCGTCGATCCTGGTGCTCGGGCCGTTGCTGGCGCGCTTTGGTGAGGCCGAGGTGTCGCTGCCGGGCGGCTGCGCCATCGGCGCGCGACCGGTTAACCTGCACGTGGACGGCCTGCGCGCGATGGGCGCGGATATTGAACTCGATGGCGGCTACATCAAGGCGCGCTGTCGCAAGCTGCAGGGCGCACGGATCAACTTCGATACCGTGACGGTCACCGGCACTGAAAATCTGTTGATGGCGGCGACGCTCGCCCATGGCGAGACAGTGCTTGAAAACGCCGCCCGCGAACCCGAGGTTCTGGATCTTGCGAATTTCCTGATCGCCATGGGCGCCGATATTCGCGGCGCCGGCACCGATACGATCACAATTAACGGCGTGGACAAGCTCCATGGCTGTAACTATCGCGTGGTGCCCGATCGAATTGAGACCGGCACCTTTTTGGCCGCAGCCCTGGCCACCGCGGGCAGTGTAACGGTACGGGATGCCCGGCCTGACACCCTCGATGCTGTGCTGCACAAGCTTGAGGATGCCGGAGCGGACCTGCAGGTCGGCAGCGACACCATCACGGTTAGCTGCACCGATAAGCGCCCGCGCCCGGTGGATTTGCGCACCGCACCCTATCCGGCGTTCCCCACAGACATGCAGGCTCAGTTCACCTTGTTGAATGCGATTGCCGACGGCTCGGCGACGATCACCGAGACGATCTTTGAAAATCGTTTTATGCACGTGCAGGAACTGCAGCGCATGGGTGCAGATTTGAGCGTCAGCGGCAACACGGTATTCTCGCGCGGTGTGGCGCGACTGACCGGCGCGCCGGTGATGGCGACGGATCTGCGGGCCTCGGCCAGTTTGATCATTGCCGGAATGGTGGCCGATGGCGAGACCCATCTGCAGCGCATCTATCACATCGACCGCGGCTATGAGCGGATCGAGGAGAAGTTTCAGGCGCTGGGTGCGGTGATTCGTCGCGTGGCGGCCTGAGTAATCCACTTGTTCAACTGGGCTCGCCCGAAGCAGGGTGCGCCGGAAATCATTTGCCAACGTGTCCAAAACCCTGTCGATAGCCCTGTCCAAGGGGCGAATTCTTGACCAGACGCTGCCGATGCTGGCGATGGCTGGAATTCGTCCCGCCGAAGATGCGCGCACGACCCGCAAGCTGCGCGTCGATACCGACGATCCGCAGGTAAAAATACTGCTGGTTCGCGCCTCCGACGTACCCGCCTATGTGCAATACGGTGGCGCCGACGTCGGCATTACCGGCAAGGACATTCTGCTGGAGCACACCGGTGGCGGTATCTATGAGCCACTCGATTTGGGTATCAGCCGCTGTCGACTGGTACTGGCCGGTAAGAAGGGGGCGGATCAGCGTGGTGCTGCGCGGCTGCGCGTGGCGACCAAGTATCCGCTGGTCACCCGCGACTACTTCGCTCGCCGCGGTCAGCAGGTCGAGATAATCAAGTTGTACGGCTCGATGGAGCTCGCGCCCCTGGTCGGGATGGCAGATCTGATTGTCGATATCACCGACACCGGCAGCACGCTGAAGGCCAATGGACTGGATGTGCTGGCGCCAATTGCCGACATCAGCGCACGGCTGATCGTCAATAAAGCTTCCATGAAAATGAAACACGAGCGCATTCACGCGCTGATCGCCGATTTGCGAAAAACCCTTCCGGACGCTTGCGAAAATGAATGACCAACTGTCGCAGTTTGAAACCGATGATCTGCGAATCAAGGAGATGCGCGAGCTGCTGACCCCGGCGGCACTAATGGAAGAAATTCCGGTCAGCGCAGATGTATCGAAAGTGGTGCACGATTGTCGAATGGGCATACGCGATGTGCTCGACGGCAGTGACGATCGACTCGTGGTGGTGGTTGGGCCCTGTTCGATCCACGATCCCGAGGCTGGCCTTGAGTACGCGCGCAAGCTGCAACCGCTGCGCGACTCGCTGGCTGAGAATCTGTTGATCGTCATGCGCGTATATTTTGAAAAACCGCGTACACGGGTGGGCTGGAAAGGCCTGATCAATGACCCGGGGCTCGACGACAGCTTTCGGATCAACGACGGGCTGCGCATCGCCCGTGGCCTGCTGCGTGACATCAACGCCGCAGGCGTGCCGGCCGGCAGCGAATATCTGGATCTGATCAGTCCGCAGTATATTGCCGATCTGGTCGGCTGGGGCGCGATTGGTGCGCGCACCACGGAAAGTCAGGGGCACCGCGAGCTGGCGTCAGGGCTATCGTGTCCGGTGGGTTTCAAGAACGGCACCGACGGCAATATGCAGATTGCGGTGGATGCCATCTGCTCGGCCTCGCGGCCGCATCGTTTCCTGTCTGTGACGAAAGAAGGTGGATCTGCCATTTTCACCACCATGGGCAACAATGATTGCCACGTCATTTTGCGCGGCGGCACGCATACCAACTATGACGCGGCGAGTGTCGACGACATCTCTGTCATGTTGGAAAAAGCGGGCTTAAGCGCGCGTGTGATGATCGATTGCAGTCACGCCAACAGCCGCAAGATCCATCAGCGCCAGCGCTACGTCTGCGGCGATATCAGTCGTCAGCTGGCCGACGGTGACAAGCGCATTGTGGGCGTGATGATCGAGAGCAATCTGGTTGCGGGACGTCAGGATCAGATGCCCGATCGCGAACTGGTGCGCGGCCAGAGTATCACCGACGCCTGTATCGGTTGGGACGATACCGTCGAGATGCTCGAAGAGCTGGCATCGGCCGTGGCGCAGCGCCGACAGGTGCAGTCCTAGTGATGGAAACGACTCGGCTCAATGCCGACCAGGCCGATTTTGGCGAAAAGCTCGATGCCTTGCTCGCCTGGGAGGCCGTGTCTGATCAATCGGTCGAGACCACGGTGCGAGACATCATCGGCCAATTGCGCAGCCGTGGCGATGAAGCGCTGCTGGCGCTGACCAATCACTTCGATAGACGTGCTGTTGCAACGGCTGCAGAGCTTGAGATTGCGCCCGCGCAATTGCACCGATCACTGGCCGCCATCGATACGGATACCCGTGATGCACTTCAGGCCGCTGCACAGCGAATTCGCGACTACCACGAGCGGCAGCGCGCCGAGTCGTGGGACTACACCGATGCGCATGGCAACCGGCTTGGGCAACTGGTGCGACCGCTGGATCGCGTGGGGCTCTATGTGCCCGGTGGCAAGGCGGCCTATCCGTCGTCGGTGCTGATGAACAGCATTCCAGCCAAGGTCGCCGGTGTAGGTGAGTTGGTGATGGTGGTGCCGGCGCCAGATGATCATCTCGATGAGCTGGTGCTGGCGGCCGCGGCGATCGCAGGCGTCGACCGATTGTTCACGATTGGCGGGGCGCAGGCGATTGCGGCGCTCGCCTACGGTACAGATACGGTGCCCGCTGTCGACAAAATTGTAGGACCCGGCAATATTTTCGTTGCCACCGCCAAGCGCGAGGTGTTCGGCAAGGTTGGCATCGACATGATTGCCGGCCCGTCGGAGATCTGTGTGGTTTGCGATGGTCAGACAGACGCCGAATGGATTGCGCTCGATCTGTTTTCACAGGCCGAGCACGACGAAGATGCGCAGGCGATACTGATTTCTCTGGATCCGCAATTCACCGATCAGGTGAGCGAGGCGATGCAGCGTGTCGTGGCGTCACAACCGCGCGCGCAGGTGATCGTAGAGTCAATGCGCAGACGGGGCTGTCTGATCGATGTGCGCACGCGAGCGCAGGCGCTTGACATCGTCAACCGGATCGCACCAGAACATCTGGAGCTGTCGGTCGATGACGCCGACGACTGGCTGCCGCAGATTCGCCACGCGGGGGCGATATTTCTCGGTCGCTACACGCCGGAGGCGCTGGGTGATTATTGTGCTGGTCCGAATCATGTGTTGCCAACGGCGGGCACGGCTCGATTTTCCAGTCCGCTGGGCGTCTACGATTTTCAAAAACGTAGCAGTATTATCGGGTGCAGTCGGCAAGGCGCGTCAGCGTTGGCCGGAACCGCCTCGCGACTGGCGCGGGGAGAGGGGCTGGTCGCCCATGCGCAATCTGCGGAGGCTCGACTATAAGTTGAGTGGTGACAAGTGTTTGCGGGGGTTGGCGACGGCGAAGGACGGTGCCGATGGATGGCATTTTACTGGCATGGAAGCGGGGTATCCGTCAAGCGGGATGAACGGGTGGATAATCAAATCTGTTACATGATGTGATAGAATTCCGGGTTGTCTGACTGCGTAGCTTCTGAAGCGACCCCGCAATGTCCGGTCCCGAAGTTTCACGAGTGATACCCCCCTTTGCACATCTCCGTCGCCGGTGCGTGCACAAGTGTTTCGGGGCGGTATCCACAGCAAAAGTTTCTTTTTACTCTTTTGGAGCATTCAATGGCGACAGACAATGTTGCGTCTGAGGGAGCGCTGGTTTCCGGTAACGTCGACACCAAGAGGCGCAGGCTGCTGACAGTCGGCACCGGTGTGGTTGGCGCGGTCGGGGCAATTGCGCTGGCAGGACCCTTTATATCCTCGATGTCACCGAGTGCGCGGGCGCGGTCTGCGGGAGCACCGGTTGAAGTTGAT